>CANHWG010000092.1 GCA_947464335.1 Flavobacteriaceae bacterium | reverse complement strand
TTCTATTCAAAACTTAACGCGTTCATCGGTAGAAAGTTCCAAAATGGATTTGGCCAATGCTTTGCGTTCGGCTTATGAATTGTTTGGTTGCGAAGTGACATTTGGTGGAAGTTATCCAGGTTGGACACCGAATGTAAATTCAGAAATATTAGACGTTTTAGTCAATATCTACGAAAAACAAAATGGAGCAAAACCTAACGTTGTTGCTTGTCATGCCGGATTAGAATGTGGCATTCTAGGAACCAATTATCCTGGAATGGATATGATTTCTTTCGGACCAACTATTCACGGTGCACACAGTCCCGATGAAAGAGCTTCGATTACATCGTCACAGAAATTCTGGAAGTTCTATTTGGAGATATTGGCGAATATTCCGGTGAAATAGTATTTAGATTTGAGTATTAAGAATTAAGACCTCATTTAGAAATAGACGAGGTTTTTTTGTATATTCGTTAAAATGTATTATCATGAAAACTGCACTAAGATATTTAATAATTTCTTTTTTATTGGTTCTTATTTCTTGTTCTTCTGATAAAGAACCAATTATTTATTATAATAAAATCAACAGTAACGGAATACAGGTTTTGGATGCTAGCGCTGAAAATTTGGAAACATCTAAAACCGAAGATTTCATAAAGGTTGGTTGTGATTATTATACCGAAAGCCCAGTTGAATTTCATAGGGTTATCCTAATTTTTGATAAATATGGCAACTTAGGATTTGCATCTGACGTAAATGTAAGTACTAATAGCGCGTTTGGAAATTTTGCTTATAATTCAGCAGAACATTTTAATTTTCAATTAGAAGAATTTGACGAAGCTAAAGGCACTGTTAAAGGCAATTACTCTGGTAAATTATATTCAGACCCAAAAGATTTGAATTCTGATTTTATAAACCTTGAAGGCAGTTTTTATCTTAAAGTTTTTGAGCAATCTAATGGAGAAGTTACAAGACCCTTGCTTAATTTAAAAATGAATAATATTGATTGGAGGCCTACACGTCAGTTAGATTATCAATTCCCTTATGAAGGCACTCCCGATGGGCGTGTAACACAATTTGTAAGTGACGACCCATTTAAACTTGTAATAGGATATCTTCTGGATAACCAAGAGCAAATGCATTCTTTTGATAATACCAATACTGATTTTTTTGTCAGATTAGGCAAGTATAATCCTGTAACTAATCAGTTTGATTATTATACAACTTCACTAGGAACAATTAATATAACCGATGCAGGATATGGACCTTTTTCAGGAGGATATCTTTGTAAGGGAACTTTCAGTTTAACGGCGACTAATCCAATTGTACCCTTTGATACTATTACGATTACTGATGGAAATTTTAATATTCTTCCTTAATTTTTAGTAAGTTGATTTGTTACTATTAAGAATATATCATAGAAGTTCTACTTGGAGATATTAGCCAATATTCCAGAGCGGAATTAGAGAATAAATAATATTATAGAAAAACCTCGTTTAATAATAATCGAGGTTTTTATTTCCTCTTCATCGGATAACTCTCCGTGCTTTGTTTTCCTTGTTGTATACCAGAAATAGTGGCAACCAAATTCGTTTCATTTACTTTTTTGTACACTATTTTTTGAGGATAATCGTGTTTTAGATTTTCAAAAGTAAAGGTATTTTCACTCTCGGAACTTAATTTAAAATCAACCGGTTCATCATTATTTTGACCTTTTACGGTTGGTCTATAGATCAAGTTTTCATTGAGTTGTGTTAAGATTATCGTCTCCGAATGAACAGTGTCTTTTGTATTCACTATAAAATATGTGGTACCCGAAAAAGTACTATCATTTTCCTTTGTCCATGTCTCGGTTAAAAGTCCATCAGGTAATTTGTTTTCCCAATTGCCAATAAGCCATGACATATTTTCGAGTTTATCAAAATTTTTCTCCGATTTGTTTTGACAAGCTAAAAATAAAAGAGCAACTCCTAAAACAAATATATTTTTCATGATCCCTTTTTTAAACACTACAATAGTATAAAAAATCTGCCAACTCAACACTGTAAACTGAACACTTTTTTTGTATTTTTGCACTCGAAAATAAAAACAGTATGTTAGAAAGATTGCAATATGTAAAACAACGTTTCGACGAAATCTCGGATTTGATTATTCAGCCCGATGTCATTTCTGATCAAAAACGTTATGTACAGTTAAATCAAGAATACAAAGGACTTAAAGCGCTAATGGAAAAGCGTGAAGAATTAATCAATATTACCGGAAATATTGAAGAAGCTAACGAAATTTTAGCCGATGGTTCTGATGCAGAAATGGTTGAAATGGCCAAAATGCAGCTGGATGAAGCCAAAGATCGTTTGCCTGAGTTAGAAGAGGAAATCAAATTCATGTTGATTCCTAAAGATCCGGAAGACGCCAAAAACGTCATGGTTGAAATCCGTGCCGGAACTGGTGGAGATGAAGCTTCCATTTTTGCGGGTGATTTATTCCGAATGTATACTAAATACTGTGAAAGTCGAGGTTGGAGAACTTCGGTGGTCGATATGAATGAAGGAACTTCTGGCGGATTTAAAGAGGTTATTTTTGAAGTAACTGGAGAAGATGTATATGGCACCTTGAAGTTTGAAGCTGGCGTACATCGTGTGCAACGTGTACCGCAAACGGAAACGCAAGGTAGAGTTCATACTTCTGCGGCAACTGTAATGGTATTACCCGAAGCAGAAGAGTTTGATGTTCAAATCGATATGAATGATGTTCGTGTAGATTTCTTCTGTTCTTCTGGACCAGGTGGACAATCCGTGAATACTACTAAATCGGCCGTTCGTTTAACGCATATCCCAACGGGTTTAGTGGCACAATGTCAAGACCAAAAATCACAACACAAGAATAAAGACAAAGCTTTAGAAGTATTGCGTTCTCGTTTATACGAACAAGAATTGGCCAAAAAACAAGCTGAAGATGCTACCAAAAGAACATCACAAGTAAGTTCGGGAGACCGTTCAGCAAAAATTCGTACCTATAACTATGCTCAAGGTCGTGTAACCGATCACCGTATTGGTATAGATGTTTTTGATATGGATGGTGTGATGAATGGAAAAATTCAAAAATTTGTTGACGAACTTCAGTTGGTTAACAATATGGA
>CANHWG010000091.1 GCA_947464335.1 Flavobacteriaceae bacterium | reverse complement strand
GGAAATCCTTGCACTTCAATTAATTTTGGAACAATGATTCCATTTTCTTCACATATACCAAAGTCGATGGCTAAAAAAGTGGCATGATTATCTTCGTTAGGGACTTTTCTATTCAGTTCTAATGCTTTATTGGTCAGACTTATGAAGTCTTCTTTTTTAATAAAATCGATTACTTGATTACATCCTTCAAGCAATTGATTTTTTAATTCATCGGAAATAAAAAAAGGTGTTTCTCCAATTCTGAAAGTTACTTGGTAATCAAAATCGGCAGTAATATCTTGAATAATATTATGGTATTTAGTAACCGAAAAATTATCGTTAAAAAGTTTTCTGTATTTTGAATTCATAGTGATTAGTAATTAGTGAATTGTGATTAGTAAGTAATCAGTTTAAAGCTATTTACTAATTACTAATCATTAGTTACTCAATTTGATAACGCTTTTTTATGCTTAATCAAGTCGTTAATAGCAATACGAAGAAAGTTAGGGATAATGGTTTCATTTGTTTTATAGATTTTATCCTCATCTAATAAATCTTCTAACATATCACGAAACTTTTGTTTTCCTTTCATAGCTATTATTTTTTCACGTTTTTCTTTATTTTTCAGATTAGCGATAAAACTTAAGGCATCGGCTTCGGGATGAAATTGCAAGCCAACAAATTCATCAGAAAAACGAACTCCCATAATAGCCCGTTCATATTCTCTGTGAGTTCTAATTTTTTCTAACGAAATTATCATAGCTTCTTTTTTGCTAAAAACACTTAGTTTAGGTTGCACTACTTGATAATCACGGCTATCAATAGCATAGAAAGGGTTACCTAAACCTTCTAAAATAGGATCATTCATACCCGCTTCGGTTTTATGAACCGTCATTACGCCAAAAGAAGTTGATTTTCGTTTCGTTATTTGTGCTAAACCAAAGTGATAACAAGCCATTTGAAATGAATGACAAATAAACAACACATGTTTTTTTACTTTTTGTTCTTTATTCCAATTCCATAATTCATCTATGAAATTATACCATTTTAAATCCCAATTTCCGTCACCTTCTAATGGATTTCCTGGACCACCAGTTGAAATATAAATATCAAACTTTTCAATATTAGGAAATTCACTTTTACCTCGAACATCAAAAATTTGAAATGTAACTATTTGATTAAATCGATTCATTATATCAATGATACAACGCATTCCCTGATTAGGTTCTCCGTTATACATATCCAAAACTGCTATTCGAATTTGATTGTTCATTATCTAATTTTAAGGTGTAAATATAACCTATTGAATTATAATCCTTTTGTAAATTCACTAGTAATCATATCAACTACTTTACTTAAATCTTTGGTTTTATCAAAAACATCTAATTGTTTATCAGCTCCAGTTCCTTCTTTCATTATAGTATGTGCATAATTTATTTGTTCACGACTTCCAAGTTCATCTACAACATCATCAATAAACTCTAATAACTCTAGGACTAAACATTTAGTATCCACTTCTTGTTGTAAACCAAAATCTATCATATTTCCGTCAATTCCATATCGAGCGGCACGGAATTTATTTTCTTTTATTAAAGCAATTCTATAAATATTAAAACTAGTATTTGACATTTTTAGTTTGTATAGCTTGGCTACAATTGCTTGAATGATTGCAACAATACACATAGCGTCATCCACAGTCAAACTCATATCACATATACGAAACTCAATAGTATCATAAAAAGGATGTAAACGTAAATCCCACCAAATCTTCTTTGGATTGTCAATACATTTAGTTTTAACTAAGGTTTCTAAATAATTGTCATATGATTGAACACTGTCAAAATACTCAGGCAAACCTGTTCTTGGAAATTTATCAAAAACTTTTGTTCTAAAAGATTTATATCCTGTATTTCTTCCTTCCCAAAATGGTGAGTTGGTAGACAATGCAAAAATATGAGGAAGAAAATAACAAGCTTGATTCATGAGTTGAAGACCAATTTCGCGATTTTCAATTCCAACATGACAATGCATTCCAAAAATTAAATTAGAACGCGCCGCATCTTGTAATTCGTTTACAATGTGATGGTACCTTGGGTCATCAGTGATAGGTTGATCTTGCCATCTAGAGAAAGGATGAGTACCGGCGCCACCAACAACCAGATTTTGTTTTGCAGCTAATTCAACTATTTTACTTCTTAAAAATTTTATTTCGGATTTAGCTTCTGAAACACTTTTACAAATATTAGTTCCAACTTCTACTACAGATTGGTGCATTTCAGCTTTTACTTGCTCATTTAAAATGATTTTAGCACCATCAACAATTTTAGATAAATGCGAACGCAAATCACGTGTGTCTGGATCTATAATTTGATATTCTTCTTCTACACCTAGTGTAAATATTGGTAATTTCTTTGTCATCACTCTTCATTTTAATTATCAAATTTCTATTATTTCTGTGCAGCTGAATCTTTAATAAATGTTCCCCAAGTTAGATTTGTTTGTCCAGGTTTTTGTTTTTTAGCTGCAGCGATTGCCATTTTAGCCGAAGTTTCAACAACCCATTCAAAATTCTCTACACCAACTGATGATAATTCGGCATCTGGTGCTGGATTTCCGAAATCTATCGCATAAGGAATTCCGTCACGAACGGCAAATTCGACCGTATTAAAATCATAACCTAAACCTTTGCAAAGTTTGAGTGTATATTCTTTAATAGTTGCCATTAACTTTTTATCGGTATTTGGATTTTCAACTACATATCTCAAATGATGTGGGTTTCTTGGTTCATAAGGCATAATTCTTACCTCTTTACAACCTAAACAATACACTCTGTAATAATCTTGAAAAACAATTTCTTCTTGCAACAACATTACTAATTGTCCTGTTTCTTGATGTTTATGCCAAAATTCTTCTTTGTTTTCTAATCGGTAAACGTTTTTCCAACCACCACCTGCATAAGGTTTCATATAAGCTGGAAATCCTATATAATCAAATATTCCTTCCCAGTCCATTGGGTACTTCAAATTACGGAATGATTTTGAAGTCGTATCGGTAGGATGTTCTGCCGAAGGAAGAATAACGGTGTTGGGTAATGGAACCCCTAATGTATCAGCCAAACAGTTATTAAAAAACTTATCATCAGCACTCCACCAAAAAGGATTATTAATTACATTGGTTCCAGTTAAAGCTGCATTCTTAAGAAAAGCTCTGTAAAAAGGAACATCCTGAGAAATTCGATCAATGATAACGGCATACTCACCACCTTTATTTTGAACAACTTTATCAATAGAAACTGCTTCGGCAATAATATTTTTTTCACCTTTCGAATTTACTCTGTCTATAAACGCTTGTGGATAGGTATCTTCCATTCCAAATAAAATTCCAATCTTTTTCATCTGTAAAGTGTTTTTATCGTTAATTATTGTTTTTAAATAAATTTAATTCTGGATAAATAATGGGGAAACATTTCTTTCCATACGGGCCAATCGTGTTCTCGATCTTGTCGTATATCTAACCAATGTGGGAGATTTTTTTGAGTTAATATTTGACTTAACTTTAAATTAGCGTCCAAACAGATATCCCAATTAGAAGTTCCTAAAACAATATCCATATTCCATAATTCGCCATCATTCAATCCGTTAAGATAATCTTCGGGAGAATTATAAAACACATTGTCATCCCAATGTCCATCCATAAAACTTTTAATTGAAAATGCACCACTCATTGAGAACATATGACTTACATATCCAGGATGTTTAAAAGCAAAATTTACGGCATG
>CANHWG010000090.1 GCA_947464335.1 Flavobacteriaceae bacterium | reverse complement strand
TTCAAAACTATCACATTGTGGAATAGCATTGCGGTGTATTTGGTATTTGTAGGCCATATCACCCGGCACTCCAGCATATTCATTTTCTAATTGTTGTACTGCTTTCACACCCGTTCCGGTAATGGATTGATAGGTAGAAACAATCACACGTTTGATATTGTATTTTTTATGCAATGGTGCTAAAACCATTACCATTTGTATTGTTGAGCAGTTTGGATTGGCGATGATTTTATCGTCTTTGGTTAATTCGGAAGCATTGATTTCCGGAACGATTAATTTTTTACTCGGATCCATTCGCCAAGCTGAAGAATTGTCAATAACGGTTGTTCCTGCGGCTGCAAATTTTGGCGCCCATGCTAAAGAAGTTTCTCCACCAGCCGAAAATAAAGCAATATCTGCTTTCTTATCGACAGCAGTTTGAAGACCAACTACTTTATAGTTCTTTCCTTTAAATGCTATTTCTTTTCCAACCGATTTTTCAGAAGCTACCGGAATTAATTCCGTGATCGGAAAATTCCGTTCGGCCAAAACTTGAAGCATTACCTCACCAACCATTCCGGTTGCACCAACAACAGCAACTTTCATATTTTTTATATTTAAGATTTATAAAATTTGAAGTACAAAAGTATGTAGAAAAAAGATAATAGAATATAGAAGAAAGAAAAAAGACTGGAAATGCAGATAGGTTCTAACTAGCCCCGATAGAAGCAAGCTACCCTGCCTGCCTGCTGGCAGGCGTGTAGCGCGGATAGCGGGAGTGAACGTCCTGAATAAGCTAAATGTTGTGCTCCTAAAATAGAAAAACCGCCCCAATTAAGAAGCGGTTTTATTACGCAGGCGCACCGATTAATTAATTTTCTTAATATCAAATGCCTCGAGTTGTTAGAATATATACTGTAGCGGTATTATTTTTTTAATAAATCTCTAATTTGAGTAAGCAATTCTTCCTGACTTGGTCCGGCTGGAGCCGCAGGAGCCGCTTCTTCTTTCTTTTTAGCTTTTTCAGCAGCTCTTAAAACAACAAAAATAAAGAAAGCAATGATGATGAAATTAATCACAGCTTGCACAAAATTTCCATAAGTCATAACTGAAGCACCCGCTTTTTTGGCTGCTTCTAAATTTTCGTACGACTGACCGTTTAAAGCAATAAATTTTGTAGTAAAATCAATTCCACCCGTAATTAAACCTACAATTGGCATAATTAAATCATCTACAGCGGAACCTACAATTTTCCCGAAAGCACCACCGATTACAACGGCTGTGGCCAAACTTAACACGTCGCCTTTCATTAAAGACGCTTTAAAATCTGCAAAAAATCCCATAATTGTTTTGTTTTATTGGTTAATTCAAAACTAAGTTAGTTAAATTTTTTACCTTTTTGAAATTATTCTCTAAAAAAAACGCGTTTCACTCTTTGCGATATACTAGTTAGTATTTCATACGGAATGGTATGTAATTGGTTAGCCAAATAATTTACAGTTGGGTTTTCGCCAAAAATAATTACCGTATTTCCTTCTTTACAATCAATATCGGTTACATCAACCATCAACATATCCATGCAAATGCTACCAACAATTTTGGCTGGCTTACCATTAATAGATACGTATCCTACACCTTGACCCCAACTTCTTCGGATGCCATCTGCATAGCCAATAGGAATGGTTGCTATTTTAGTTTCTGTTTCGGCGATAAATCGTCTGCCATAACCTACGCTTTCTCCAGTATCAATAGTTCTGATTTGCGAAATCACCGATTTCAATGTGCCCACATTTTCTAACTCTTTTTGTTCTTCGGCATCGTTAGAAATGCCATATAAACCGATACCTAAACGCACCATATCGTATTGTGCTTCGGGATAATTGGTAATACCCGATGTGTTTAAAATATGTCGAATTGGGTTTATAGTAAGTTCCTTTTCTATCTGTGTAGACAATTTTTCAAACAAGGCAATTTGCGATTTTGAAAACGCATCGTGATTTAAATCGTCACTCGCTGCCATATGAGACAAAATGCTTTTTATTTGAATAGTTTTGTTTCCTTTTAGAATTTGAATTAATTCGGGGAAGTTTTCTTCTTCAAATCCTAAACGGTGCATTCCGGTATCAATTTTTATATGAATTGGGAACCGTTTTAACTTCTTTTGTTCGGCGATTTTTAGGAACGCTTTTAATCCTTTAATTGAATAAATTTCGGGTTCTAACTGATGCTGAATGATGGCAGGAAAACTCGTCGTTTCCGGATTTAAAACCATAATCGGAACGGTGATTCCAGCATTTTTTAATGAAATTCCTTCATCGGCGAAAGCCACTCCAAGATAATCAACTTTATGATGCTCTAATAATTTAGCGATTTCAAATCCACCATTACCATAGCCAAAAGCTTTAACCATCACCATCATTTTGGTTTTAGGATCAAGTTTAGATTTATAGAAATTTAAGTTATGGCTAATCGCATTAAGGTTGATTTCTAAAACCGTTTCATGCGTTTTCTCTTCGAGTAAAGAAACAATTTCTTCAAAATGAAAATTACGCGCACCTTTAATTAAAATGGTTTCATTTTCAAAGCTTAGGTTTTCAAAAGCATTTATAAAATCAGTTACATTTTTAAACGTTATGCAATTAATAAATTTGTGTTTATAATTTGAAACAGTTTCTCCAATGCCAATCACCCGGTTAATTTTATTCGAAATAATTAGCTGAGAAACTTGTGAATATAACACATCATTGCTCAAACCACTCTGAAAAATATCGGATAGAATAAGCGTTTTCTTTTTATGAAGTTTTTGATTTTCTAGAAAATCTAGTGCAATCTTTAACGATTGAAAATCAGAACTATAACTGTCATCAATAATCGTTGTATTGTTGATTCCGTTTTTCACTTTCAAACGCATTTCGACAGGATACAATTGTGCTATTCGCGTTTGAATCACTTCATGATGGTATCCAAAATAAAGCATCACCATCATGCAATGAACGGCGTTTTCTATTGATGCTTGGTCTTGAAACGGAATCGTTATTGGAAATGTGTCTTCTCTGTAGGTTATGTGTAATTCGGTTCCTTCTCCTTTGGCTTTTTTGATAATAAAAACATCGGCACTTTTATCGTCGGAACACCAACTAAACTGTTTTATTTTTGGATTGACAAATGCCCCAATAGTTTTGTTTTTGTTTAAAATTAAAACGTTAACGCCCGAAAATAATTTTAATTTTTCTTTTATTTTCTCTGCCACACTTGAAAATCCTTCGTCGTGAGCTGAGCCAATGTTTGTCAGGATACCAATAGTAGGTTGAATTATCTTTTGTAATTTCTCCATTTCGTTTAATTGAGAAATTCCAGCTTCAAAAATACCGAGGTTATGTTTTTCATTGATGCCTAATATCGAAAGCGGAACACCAACTTGAGAGTTATAACTTTTGGGACTACGAATGATATTAAAATCAGGGCTTAAAAGAAAGTTGAGCCACTCTTTAATGATGGTTTTTCCGTTACTGCCGGTAACTCCAATAATGGGGAAATCAAACTGACTACGATAAAAAGAAGCGAATTTTTGAAGTGCTTCAAGGGTATCTTCAACAAGCAAAAAATTAGCTTTTTGTTCTAATCCTAGAGGAATTTTTCTCACTACAAAATAAGAAACACCTTTTGCAATAAGCTCTTCTATAAATAAATGACCATCATGATTGGGTCCGGTTAGCGCAAAAAACAAAGTATTTTCGTCATTTTGCAGTGAACGACTATCAATTGAAAAATAATCGATTATTGCCACATCATTCTTTCCAGCCCATTGGGCTCTAATTATGGG
>CANHWG010000089.1 GCA_947464335.1 Flavobacteriaceae bacterium | reverse complement strand
TCAACTACAATACCTTTTATTTGAGAAGATACCAAAGAACTCATCATTATCATCATCAACCAAAACAAACTTTTATGTATCATTTCTTTTTTTATTATCTATTCTCTTTTTAACACGTCCGCAATATTTCTATCGTTACTCAAGCGAGGTAATTTGTTTTGTCCTCCCAATTTTCCTATAGATTTCATATAATCCTGAAACCCATTTTTTTGAACTTTTGAAATCACTACTGTTCTCAACACCTTACCTACAATCAAATCGTCGTAATAGCTATTTTGTTTGCGCATTGCATGGTCGATTTTGAGAGCAAAATCTTCTAAATTTTCAGGTTCTCCCGAAGCTTCTGAATCAAACTCTATAAACCATTCGTGATAAGGCAATCCTGACTCGGGAGCAATTTGAGGCGCAACCGTAAATTCGTTTACACGGATGGTAGAATTTTCCATAGCTTCTTTCAAAGCATATTCTACTTCCTTCCCAATAACGTGCTCACCAAAAGCCGAAATATAATGTTTGATTCTTCCCGAAACAATCACTCGATATGGTTTTAAACTTGTAAACTGAATCGTGTCGCCAATGTTGTAAGCCCAAAGTCCTGCATTGGTAGAAATAATCAATACATAATTGACATTCAACTCGACTTCGCCAATGGTGTATCTTCTTGGATTATCTGTAAAAAATTCATCCGATTTTACAAATTCATAAAAAATTCCAGCGTTTAAAAGCAACAACATGCCATTCTCTTTTTGCGAATCTTGATAGGCAAAAAAACCTTCCGAAGCTGGAAAAAGTTCAATTGAATCTACTTTTCTACCGATAAGATTTTCAAATTTAGCGCGATACGGTTCGTAGTTTACACCACCATATATAAACAGGTTGAAGTTCTTAAAAATGTCTCCAACAAGTTTGGCTTCGCCCATTTCGCCTGCGGCTAGGGTGTCTCCTTTTTGCTCCAGCTTTTCAAAATACATCTGAACCCAAGACGGAATTCCTGAAATGACCGTCATGTTTTCATTAAAGGTTTCTTCAACAATAGCATCAACTTTGGTTTCCCAATCTTCAATACAATTGGTTTCCCAGCTAGGCATTCGGTTTTGTTGTAAATATTTCGGAACAAAATGAGCAACGATTCCTGAAAGTCGACCCAATTTGATGCCGTTTTTTTCTTCTAAAATTGGACTTCCTTGAAGAAATATCATTTTACCATCTACAAAATCTGCATTTCCTGTTTCGTGAATGTAAGACAAAATAGCATTTCGAGCCGCTTCAATATGAAATGGCATCGATTCTTGGGTTAACGGAATATATTTAGCGCCCGATGTGGTCCCCGAAGTCTTGGCAAAATAGATGGGCTTTCCTTTCCAAAGAATATTTTCTTCTCCTTTTACCACTCGGTCTACATAAGGTCGCAATGCTTCATAATCTCGTATCGGAACATGCTTGGCAAAGTCTTCGTAGGATTTAATTTCTTTAAAATGATGATCTTTTCCAAACTGCGTAAAATCTGCGGAAGCGATAAGATTTTGAAAAACTTTCTGCTGAGTTTCAATGGGCTTTTGAACCCATTTTTGAGTTTTGTTGTAAATGATTTGAGCAAATATTTTGGCAGCTAGTGATTTTACAGACATACTATTTTGAATTTGGAAAATTCTTTTTGATTGCTTTTTCAGTGACAAAAACCATATAAGCACAGCCCAAAATCATAACACATACTCCTAGTATACAGGACAATTCTTGACTAATTCCAATTAATGGGGTTAGAAAAGAAAATGCAAAAAGTACTACTCCTAATTGGAATGATTTAACAGCTGAGAATTTCTGTGCAAAGTCCCAACGTTCCTGGCTTTTCATTACCGATGGCATTCTGTAGCCATAAAAATCATTAATTTCCTTTGGTGGATATTTCTTCATGATAATTCCGACGAGCATAAAAATAATCCCTGTGAGTAAAGAAACGATTCCAACGCTATCAGCTAACCAATTAAGAATTTCTGCCATAATTATTCGAATTCAATAAAAATACTTGGGTCGATAGGATACCCGTCTTTCCATAACTCAAAATGCAAATGAACGCCAGTAGATTCTGTCCCGGTAGAACCTGCCAAAGCAATAACTTCGCCCGTTTTAACCGCATCGCCCTGAGAAACTGTTAGTGAAGCTGCGTGTTTATAAGCAGAAATAAATCCATTATTATGCCTAATAATCACTACGTTTCCGTTATTGGGCGTCCAATCGGCAAAAATAACTTTTCCGCTCATGGTCGCTTTTATTGGTGTGTTTTTGGCTAAGGCAATATCTACGGCGTAATGCTTTTTTTGTGGATTGAATTTTTCGGTTATCATTCCTTTTACAGGCGGAAAAAGAACGGCGCTCACTTTTGGTTTTGCTTTTTCAAAAAGGTTGTATTTGTCTTCTCGCTCTACTTCTTCCCTTAATTTTAAATCGGCTGCGGTAGGTTTTAATTCGTCTTCAGAAACAGGTTCAGAAATCGATGCTATAATAGAGTCTTTGTTAAATTTTGCATACTCTAAATCACCTGTTAATACTTTTTTAATCGATTGAATATACGCTTCATTTTTCTTCAAAGCAAAGCTTAAAGAATCAGACTTTAGCGCTAACTCCGTAGCATCTTTTTTTAATTGTGTAGAAGCATACCCTGGAATAAATTCTCGCAAAGGCGTAAAAGCAATGATATAAGTAGTGATAAAAATAATGAGTAATGCGCCAATTGTAGCGACAACAAAAACATTCATTAACGTTAATCTAAGCGAAAATATTTCTTCAAAAGTGTCTTCGTTCAAAATAACCAAGCGGTTTTTTGTGAATAGTTTCTTCTTGATTATTTTCCGTTTGAGTCGTTTTTCTGACATGATTCTTTTGAATGCGTTACAAATATAGAAAATAAGTTGGCTTAGTCTTTTTAATAGAAACGATGTTTAACGTATATTTATTATGGTGAAATTCAAAAGAATGTTTTTTTCTTTTTACCTTTGACGAAGTTTTTAAAATAAAATCTGCGAAAGCATAAAATTATAAATCATGGGAAGATTTGGAATGACTGAAATATTAATTATCCTAGCTGTTGTTTTATTACTTTTTGGAGGAAAAAAAATTCCGGAATTAATGAAAGGATTGGGTTCAGGAATTAACGAATTTAAAAAAGCTGCCAAAGGAGAAGACGAAGCTAATGCCGCTTCGAAAAAAGAAGAAGAAGTTAAATAGCAATGAGTAAATTAGGTCTTGCAGAAATTATAATTTTATTATCAATTGTTGCAATTCCAATTTTAGTTATTCTAACCGTTCTTATTATAAGAAAAACACAATGTAAAAGCCACTTTGAAGTGGCTTTTATAATTAAAACTAATTTATAAAACTTCTTTAAAGATGAAATCTCTATTTTTCAATTTAATTTTCTTTTTAAGCGTTTCTACATTATTTGGACAAGAAATTGTTGGTTCCTGGGCAGGAGAATTAAATTTCCAAGGAAACAAATTGCCTCTTGTGTTCAACATCAAACAAAATGGTAATGAACTAAAAACTACTATGGATAGTCCGATGCAAGGCGCTAAAGATATTCCGGTTACCTCAACGACATTTGAAAAAAATGAACTTGAAATAAAAGCAAATGAAATGGGAATTACCTATAAAGGAACACTAAAAAATGACAAAATTGAAGGTTCATTTATTCAAGGTCAAATGAGTTTACCGTTGATTTTGACTAAAATGAAAACGGGTGAATCTGTTTTAAAACGACCTCAAACGCCTCAGCCACCTTTTAACTATAAAATAGAAGACGTAACGTTTACCAATACTATTGACAAAAACACTTTAGCAGGAACTTTAACAACGCCAATAAACACTAAAACTTTCCCTGTCGTAGTTTTAATTTCGGGTTCTGGACAACAAAATAGAGATTCTGAACTATTTGGACATAAATCTTTTTGGGTAATTGCCGATGATTTTGCTAAAAAAGGCATTGGTGTTTTGCGTGTTGACGACCGAGGAACCGGAAGTTCAAATGGAGCCACTATGG
>CANHWG010000088.1 GCA_947464335.1 Flavobacteriaceae bacterium | reverse complement strand
TAGTGAAATCTAAATAGTATTGGGCAATACTGGCAAAAGGCACTTTATTTTCAATCATTTTATTGACTTTCTCAGACACGTCAATTACGATTCCAATCGGAATAAACATTAGCAACATTACAATGAATGTTCCTAAGTAGCGTTTTAAGATGTATTTGTCAATAATTTTTAACATAGTAAAGTCGTAAAGTCGTAAAGTCATAAAGTCGTAAAGTCAAAAAACACTGTGCTTTCGACTTTTGACATTTGACTTTCGACTATTTTATAATCTTTGGCTCATATTTTTTACCATCATGTCTTTCCAAGTTCTAAAATCTCCGGCTAAGATATGTTTTCTTGCTTCACGAACCAACCACATATAGAAACCTAAATTATGAATGGTAGCAATTTGTTTTCCTAAATATTCATTGGCTGCAAACAAGTGACGTAAATAAGCTTTCGTATATTCGGTGTCTACAAAAGTGTGCCCCATTTCATCTACAGGCGAAAAATCATCCTCCCACTTTTTGTTTTTAATATTTATGGTGCCATTGGCTGTAAAAAGCATTCCGTTACGGGCATTTCTAGTAGGCATCACACAGTCGAACATATCAATTCCAAGCGCAATATTTTCTAAAATATTGATAGGTGTTCCAACGCCCATTAAATAGCGTGGTTTGTCTTCGGGCAAAATTTCACAAACTACTTCTGTCATGGCATACATTTCCTCAGCTGGTTCACCTACAGATAGTCCTCCAATGGCATTGCCTTGTTGCCCAGAATTGGCAATATATTCTGCAGATTGTCTTCGCAAATCTTTATAGGTACTACCTTGAACTATTGGAAAAAAGGTCTGATCATAACCATATTTAGTAGGCACTTTTTCTAAATGATTGATGCATCGGTCTAACCAACGATGTGTCATGTGCATCGAGCGTTGCGCATAGCGATAATCACAAGGATAAGGTGTACATTCGTCAAATGCCATAATGATATCGGCGCCAATGGTGCGTTGAATCTCCATGACACTTTCGGGTGTGAAAAAATGAAAGGAACCATCAATATGCGATTTAAACTTTACCCCTTCTTCTTTTATTTTTCGATTGGCAGAAAGAGAATATACTTGATACCCACCACTATCCGTTAAGATATTCCGATCCCAATTCATGAACTTGTGTAAACCACCTGCTTTTTCCAAAATTTCAGTTTGGGGACGTAAGTATAAATGATAGGTATTTCCGAGAATAATATCGGGATTAATTTCATCTTTCAATTCACGCTGATGGACACCTTTTACAGAAGCAACAGTACCAACAGGCATAAATATAGGGGTTTCGATAACGCCGTGGTCGGTAGTAATACTTCCAGCGCGCGCTTTAGAATTGAGGTCTTTCGCTAATAAATCAAATTTCATTCGTCTCTTTTAATGGTGGGCAAAGATAAAAGATTTAGGATTTGGGAATTAGGATTTAGCATTTTATTTAACATGATTTTACTATATTCAAAACTTTTAATAACTTCTAAATAAAGTTTTTGTCAATGGTGAAAATTAGAATTACTTTTGACATCATCTAATTTTTAACTACAAAAAATGTCTAACACACAACATTTACACGATTTTACAACACAAACAAGAAGAGACATTCTTCGCATGGTACATGCCGTAAACTCGGGACATCCGGGTGGCTCATTAGGTTGCGCTGAGTTTTTAACCGTACTGTACCAACAACTAATGAAACGAAATCCTGGGTTTAGTATGGACGGAATTGGAGAAGACCTATTCTTCTTATCTAATGGTCATATTTCTCCTATCTTCTACAGCGTTTTGGCACGTAGTGGGTATTTCCCAGTTGCGGAATTGGCTACATTTAGAAAACTGAATACTCGTTTACAAGGTCACCCAACCACGCATGATGGTTTGCCAGGAGTGCGCATGGCAGCTGGTTCGTTAGGCCAAGGATTATCAGTGGCTGTTGGGGCGGCACAAGCCAAAAAATTAAACAAGGATAGTAATTTAGTTTATGTATTAACAGGTGATGGCGAATTGCAAGAAGGACAAAATTGGGAAGCCATTATGTATGCCTCCGCTAAAAAAGTAGATAACCTTATTGCGACAGTAGATTTAAACGGACAACAAATTGATGGTGCTACTACTGATGTTTTGAATATGGGGAATCTGAAAGCCAAGTTCGAAGCTTTTGATTGGGATGTATTAGAGATTACCGAAGGAAATAACATCGAAGCCATTATCAAAGGAATGGAGGAAGCCAAAAGCAGAACCGGCAAAGGAAAACCAGTTTGTGTGTTATTGCATACCGTAATGGGCAATGGGGTCGATTTTATGATGCACACTCACGCATGGCACGGAAAAGCTCCGAATGACGTACAATTAGCCGTTGGATTGGCTCAGAATGCAGAAACTTTAGGAGATTATTAATAAAAAGATACTGAAATAAATTCAGCATAAAATGAAAAAATACAACAACACAGGAAGTAAGGATACCCGTTCGGGTTTTGGAGCAGGCATGACCGAGCTCGGACAAAAAAATGAAAATGTCGTAGCACTTTGTGCCGACTTAATAGGATCGTTAAAGTTTGACGACTTTAAGAAAAATCACCCCGAGCGTTTTTTCCAAATCGGAATTGCCGAAGCCAACATGATAGGTATAGCCGCTGGTTTAACCATAGGTGGAAAAATTCCGTTTACAGGAACCTTTGCTAACTTTTCTACCGGAAGAGTTTATGATCAAATTCGACAATCGGTAGCTTACTCTGATAAGAATGTTAAGATTTGTGCTTCACACGCAGGATTAACATTAGGGGAAGATGGTGCTACTCACCAAATCTTAGAAGACATCGGATTGATGAAAATGCTACCTGGAATGACGGTTATTAATACGTGTGATTACAACCAAACCAAAGCTGCCACAATAGCATTAGCAGATCATCATGGCCCCGCTTATTTGCGTTTTGGTCGACCTGTTGTGCCAAACTTTACACCGTCTGACGAACCTTTCATAATCGGGAAAGCAATACTATTGAATGAAGGAACCGATATTACTATTATAGCCACCGGACATTTAGTATGGGAAGCATTATTGGCGGCAGAAACATTAGAAGCCAAAGGCATTTCGGCAGAGGTAATCAATATTCACACCATTAAACCATTAGACGACGAAGCCATTTTGAAATCGGTTGCTAAAACAGGCTGTGTAGTTACGGCGGAAGAGCACAATTTCTTGGGTGGATTGGGTGAAAGTGTAGCTAGAGTATTGGCATTAAATAATCCTAAACCGCAAGAGTTTGTTGCTGTTAATGATAGCTTTGGTGAAAGCGGTACTCCCGAACAATTGATGGAAAAATACAAACTCAACAATCAAGCTATTGTTGAAGCTGTAGAAAAAGTAATGAAAAGAAAATAATTTTAAATTAATTGCAAATAAAAAATCCCGTTCAAATTGAACGGGATTTTTTATTTATTGATCTGAATAAGGTGGTTTTGCAGTTGCATCTAGATATCTTCTTAATCTTGCTGGATCTGTAAAATCTGACGGCACAGCTGTTGGTATTCCTTGGGTGTTATTAGGTCCCGTAAATTTTCTTGGTACACCTTTGGTTTCATCAACATAAGGTGTCGATGGATCATCTACTGAAGCACCGTTAAATGGATAATAACGAACTCGTTCTAACACATCATTTGGATGTACATAACTCGTTTCACTTTTGGTAGTAAAAAAATCGCCATCATCATCTGCATCTAAAAAATCTGGAATCTCATCGCCATCGGTATCATCAGGGTTAATTACATCTTTTTCTAAACGCAACATATATCCATCTCCATTCAAATCTTCCTCATAAGAAAAAATTCCATCTTGATCTTGATCTAATCTTTCAATTTCATAAAGTTTAAAATTGAAAATTAATGGTGAGTAGGCAGGAATTCCACCTTTAGCACTTCCAAAATAGGCTAAACCTGAAGGAATAAACATGATACCCGAACCAAAATTAGTATAGGAAATAGTACCGTCGGAATTGCCAACATAACTACCCGTTTTAAATAACGGAAATATTTCACTCCAACCTCTAATCACTCCAGTAAGATTAAAATAACTTTGGGGATTAGTATTCGTTTCAAATTCATTAGAGGTTAATGTTCTGATTTCATTACCATCATCATCCTCTTCCACTTTTTCAAAAACATATTCGCCTTTGTAAGCTGTTAATACTCGGTCAACATTGCATGGCGATTTACTATTTGGTCCTGATCCTTCTCTAAGCTTTATATAGTAAATTTTATAAGTAACATCAACATTATTTTGCTTTACGGTTACATTTCTTGATAGAATTGGATACGTAGTTTGATCCCATATAGAAATTTGAGCTCCACCTTCCGGAATTATGGTAAAAGTAACATCTTGATCATCTGTAACTGTCATATAGTGCGTTTTCATGAAAGTCTCAATATTGGCCAAGTCTTTTACATATTGTTCAGTGTAATCTCGAAGAGGTTTACTCCCACTATCATCTTTTGAACACGACACAATGGTTATTCCAATAATTAATAGAAGAAAAATTTTAAAAAATGTATTCATTTTTATTTGAAATTTAAGCCTGCAAGATACAATATTGATTTATTTTTGTAAACAATTTAACGTTGATTTTGGAAAAAAAATGAGGGTAGATAAATATTTATGGTGTGTTCGATATTATAAGACTAGAAACATGGTAACCGAGGCCTGTAAAAAAAATCACATTACTGTTAATGGTCAGGTTGCTAAACCTTCTAAGGAGGTTTTTCCTTTAGATAAAGTTACTTTTAGAAAAGATCAAATTACCTATCAAATCACCGTAATAGACATCCCTCAAAATCGAGTTGGCGCTAAGCTTGTCGATATATACAGAAAAGATGAAACACCTCCTGAAACTTTTGCCCATTTAGAATTACTTAAATTATCAAAAGAGCATTACCGAAAAACAGGAACTGGTAGACCTACCAAAAAAGACCGAAGAGATTTAGACGAACTTGAACTAGGTACTAATTTGGCAGATGAATAATTATTTACTTTTTTAAATTAAAAAGACCTTCAATTTCTTGAAGGTCTTTCTTATTTATAACTTAGTTTAAACTATCGTTTCACTACTCTTATAGTTTGTAAATTATCTTCTTGTGCTACAACCACGTTGTAAACTCCACTTGGATAAT
>CANHWG010000087.1 GCA_947464335.1 Flavobacteriaceae bacterium | reverse complement strand
AGATTATTATTTTGTGTCAGAATACTAAAAATGCTCTTTTATACCTAATCGAGCTTTTTATATAAATCATGTTGCATTACTGCTTAATTTATTGTTGGTTTATATTCGTATTCTCTTTAAATTCATAAACATAAGTAAGAGGAACATGTTCATCTTCTGTGTTTTCCGGTTCCGGCGTATTGACAAAATTTCCGTTTTCGTCAAAATGCTTCATAAAAGGATCCTCTTCCGGATTAAAATCGGGTTTTTCCCATTCGTATTGAATGTCTTTTTTATAATCGGGTGTTTTATAATAGACCGCAAATAGAAAACCGGTTAGCAATCCCGCTAAATGGCCTTCCCAGGAAATAGTTTTGTCTACATCTGGAAAAACATACCAAATCATTCCGCCGTAAAACATCACAACCGTTAACGACAAAGCCATCAATCGGTAATACTGCGTCATCATGCCTTTGAAGAAAATAAAGGAAACCAATACATAAATCAAACTACTGGCGCCAATGTGATACGATTCTCTGCCAATAACCCAAGTAATAATTCCCGAGAGCAAAATCCCATAACACAGAACCTTCAGCGAAATATCGCGGTAGAAATAAAGTAGCGCTGTAGTTAAAACAAACAACGGAATCGAATTATTGGCAATGTGATTCAAATCGCCATGCAAAAACGGACTAAACAAAATACCTTGCAAGCCCGAAAATGTTCTGGGTAAAATTCCGTGCGAGGTTAAATCGATAGTAAAACTGTCCTCAAAAAAGAAGACTGACCATATCAAAATCAGCAGAAAACTTGGAATAATCCAAACCGAGGGCGTAAACTTAAAATGGTGGTAATCGTTCATGGTTTTAAATAATGCTTTTTTGACTTGTCAAAAACACAGCCAAATTAAAAGTAATGCTAATTTGTCACATTAATTTGAAAATTTGAAGATGAGATAATTTGAAAATTATAATCTATTATGATTAAATTTGTGCTTCAACCATTTGAAATCCTTTATTCATTTTCAAATCTTCAAATTCCCAAATTTTCAAATTAAAAAATGGAAGCACCACTTGCCGAACGCATCAGGCCTCAAGTTTTAACCGATTATATCAGTCAATTACACCTTGTGGGTGAAAATGGTTCGTTGACCCCACAAATTGCGCGGGGCATTATTCCATCAATGTTATTTTGGGGTTCGCCAGGCACCGGAAAAACAACTTTAGCTCAGATTATTGCCAAACAAAGTAACCGACCGTTTTATGAGTTAAGTGCTATTAATAGCGGTGTGGCAGCCATTCGGGATGTGATTGATAAAGCCAAGTTAAGAGGTGGATTATTCACGGCAAAAAATCCAATTTTGTTTATTGATGAGATTCATCGGTTTAGCAAATCGCAACAGGATTCCCTATTAGCTGCGGTAGAAAAAGGATGGATTACGTTAATTGGCGCCACTACTGAAAACCCAAGTTTTGAAGTTATCCCGGCGCTTTTGTCACGTTGTCAGGTGTATGTATTAAATCCGTTTTCGAAAGAAGATTTATTGGCTTTGCTTCAAAGAGCTATTACCAAAGACAAAATCATTTCGACCAAAAAAATAAAACTAAAAGAAACCGAAGCACTGCTTCGGCTTTCTGGTGGCGATGGACGCAAACTATTAAATATTTTTGAACTCGTCGTAAACGCAAGCCCTGAAGGTCAAATTATGATCACTAATGATAAAGTTTTAGAATTAGTACAACAAAACACGGTTTTATATGACAAAACAGGTGAGCAACATTATGATATTGTGTCGGCTTTTATTAAATCGATACGCGGAAGCGACCCAAACGGTGCGGTCTATTGGTTGGCCCGAATGATAGAAGGTGGCGAAGACGTCAAATTTATTGCACGACGCATGTTGATTTTATCTAGTGAAGATATTGGTAACGCAAACCCAACGGCTTTTATCATGGCTAACAATACGTTTCAAGCTGTTGCAACTATTGGGTACCCCGAAAGTAGAATTATCTTAAGTCAATGTGCGGTGTATTTGGCAACCTCTGCAAAAAGCAATGCGAGTTATATGGCTATTGGTGAAGCACAACAATTGGTAAAACAAACCGGAGATTTATCGGTCCCTATTCATTTGCGCAATGCGCCAACCAAGTTGATGAAGGAATTGGGTTATGGCGAGGAATATCAATATTCGCATAGTTATGAAAACAACTTTTCGGAACAGGAATATTTACCAGACGAAATCAAGAATACTGCATTTTACAAACCCGGCAATAATGCCCGAGAAAACGAATTGCGGACTTTTTTAAAAAACCGCTGGAAAGATAAGTATGGTTATTAGCTTTAGGGTTCCGTTTTGCTTATTTATGAGATTCTAAAATTTCAATTTTAATAACTCTGAAAACACTTTGCCATTTTCAATATATTCAAAAAACCATTGGTTGTCTTTCAAAATTATAACTCCATTTACAACATCCTTTACAGCTAGAAACATATTTTTTTGAGAAGTAGTATACAACCGCATTATAACTTTTGGTTCATTGTCTATGACTTGAAAACCATATGCTGTGGTTTGAGCAAAATAGAAAGTCTCCTCGGTATTTTTGGTTGAACTTACTCTTGTTGGTGTCGTTTCATTTGCAATTGGTTTACTCACAGAAACGGCTTCAGTTACACCTTCGTTTTTACCATTGTATTTGTAATTTAATTTATCGAAAGATATTCCTGCTTCTCTAAGTGCTTGATTATAGGCAATTACTTGCTCTTTCTCTTTACTAGAGCCAAAATCGGTTTGAAAAACAATTTTATCATTACAATCCTTAAGAATTATTTTCACTTTAGTTATAATAAAGTTATTGTCTTTTTCTAAATCTGCATATAATTTATTACAATTGGTACTTGCGATATCATTTGGAACAGAATCAGATACAAAATAAGATTTAAATCCATATTTCTGAAGTAATAATTTAACATTAGTATTCAATCTAAATTTATCATTCTCTTTTAAAATACTAAATTTTGCAGGCACCAATACATATTCATAATCATTAATATTCTGAGAAAAAGAAAAACTCGAAATTAATATAAACAACACTACACTTTTTTTCATCCTATAATATTTTTTTTAATTCTAATAAATGATTTATAGTTTTTATTTCTTCGACTTCGTGTACTTTTTTTTCATCAAATAAAATGGCTTGCATACCAAAATCGATAGCTCCGCGAACATCGGCATCAATACAATCGCCAATCATAATGGCGTTTTCTTTTTGAACTTTAGCCAAAGTTAAAGCAAATTCAAATATCGTTCGGTGCGGTTTTTTTACGCCTGCCATTTCAGAGTTAGTAATGGTTTTAAAGTAATTCCCCAAACCCGAATTTTTAATCTTTCTTTCTTGAACCTGAGCAAATCCGTTGGTAATAATATGAAGATTATATTTTGGATTCAAATACTCTAATACTTCAATCGCTCCTTCAAATAACTGATTGTTGTCGGGTAAAAATTCTATATAATCATTAGAGATTTTGTCAATTTCTTTATCTGAAATTATATAGTTTATGGCATCAAAAGATTGTCGCAGTCTTTCATATCGCAACTCTTGATGTGTCATCTTATCGACTTGATACAACTTCCAACATGCTTGGTTAATAGGTGCGTAAATTTCTATAAATTGGAATGTATCAATTGTAGGATGATGAAATTTGAAAATTTTATCAAAAGCCAAAATTGAATTTTTATCAAAATCCCAAAGCGTATGATCTAAATCGAAAAAAATGTCGGTTATGTTATTCATATTAAAAAATTCCTTCATCTTGAAAACTCAAATAACCATTTTCTGTAATAATGATATGGTCGAGCACTTTAACATCTAATTGTTCCCCGGCCAATTTTAACTTTTTAGTGATTGCAGTATCGGCATCACTTGCTTGCAATTTTCCTGAGGGATGATTGTGTGACAAAATTACGGAAGTAGCATTATGTTCCAATGCGGTTTTAAAAATTAATCGAACATCCACCACCGTTCCTGTTATTCCGCCTTTAGATAATTGAGATTTATGAATTACTTTGTTGGAATTATTGAGGTATAAAACCCAAAACTCTTCATGCGGTAGTTCGCCAATAATGGGTTGCATGATTTCGAAAACTGCTTTGCTTGAGGTTATTTTTTTAAGTTCCAATGTTTCTTCAGCTCTACGACGTCGTCCTAATTCTAGTGCTGCAGCTATGGATATCGCTTTGGCCTCTCCTATTCCTTTAAACTCCATTAATTGTTTCAACGATAATTTACCCAAAGCATTCAAATTATAATCCACGCTGGCTAAAATTCGCTTGCTTAAACTAACGGCGCTTTCGTTTCGGCTACCTGAACCAATTAGAATGGCAATCAATTCGGCATCACTTAAAGCTGACTTGCCTTTTAACATTAGCTTTTCTCGTGGCTTATCGTCTTCTGCCCAATTTTTTATGGAGAAATTTTGGTCACTCATCATTACATAAAATAATGATAAATGTAAGAATTTTTGTTTATAAAATCAATTCTTTTACCTCATCAAAATGTAATCCGCCATAATTACCGGAACTCATTAAAAGTAAAGCTGAATTATTCAAATCATAATTAAAAAGAAAATCCTTAAACTCTGCAGGATTAGTATAAATAATCAAATCATCACGTTGGAATGATTGAGCAATTTGGTCATAGCTTACTTCTTCGAGTTGTTTAATCTTAACTGCGTCGGGCGAATAAAAAACAACCGCAACATCAGCTGCATCAAGCGCTCCTTCATATTCTTTTAAGAATTCTGCATTCAAACTACTATAAGTATGCAATTCCAAACACGCTACCAATTTTCGGTTTGGATATTGCGCTTTTACGGCTTTGGTTGTTGCCGAAACTTTACTCGGCGAATGTGCAAAATCTTTATAAGCCACTTTACCTTTTCCTTCGGCTATTTTTTCTAAACGTTTGCTAGCACCTTTAAAACTCGCAATGGCTTCATAGAAATCGGCTTCATCAACTCCCATATTTTGGCAAATCCATTTGGCTCCAGCCAGATTATTTAAGTTGTGTGCACCAAAAACTTCTATTGGCATTGGACCTTCGGGCGTATCTAATAAAGTAGTGCCATCAACAACACTATAATCAGGTGTATTATAAGGTAATCGCCTGATGGTGTTTGTGGATTCTTCAGCTACTTTTTTAACGGTTTCATCTTCTTCGTTATAAACCAAAATGCCGCCTTTGGTAATTTGGTTGACAAAAATTTTAAATTGCTCCACATAGTTTTCAAAGGTGGGAAACACATTGATATGATCCCAGGCAATGCCTGAAAGCAAAGCAATATTAGGTTGGTATAAATGAAATTTTGGTCT
>CANHWG010000086.1 GCA_947464335.1 Flavobacteriaceae bacterium | reverse complement strand
TGAGTTGGATAGCTAAAGCCGTTTTGATGACCTGCAAAAAACCAGGTGTTCCACCATCTTCTCTGTCTTCTATGTTGTCTATATACTTATGTTCTCCCCAGGGATTGGTCCACGAAACCGTTCCACCTCCGGGACAATCGGGCACATTATTATTGTATAAATTTTTATTAAAAATCAAAACACCTGAAGTTCCAGGTCCGCCAAGAAATTTGTGAGGTGAAAAGAAAATAGCATCTAAGTAACGTTCCTCATCAGGATGCATATCTATAGTAACATAAGGTCCAGAACAAGCAAAATCAACAAAGCAAACTCCGTTATTTTGATGCATTAATTTGGCCACTTCGTGATAGGGAGTTCTGATTCCCGTCACATTGGAACAAGAAGTAATTGATGCAATCTTAAAACTTCTATCTTGGTATTTTTGAAGTAACTTTTTTAATTCTTCTAAACTAAATAATCCTTCTTCATCGGCAGGAATAACAACGACATCTGCAATAGTTTCTAACCAAGAGGTTTGATTAGAATGATGCTCCATGTGTGAAATAAAAACGATGGGTTTCAACTCTTTAGGAATAGCAACAAACTCTTTTAAGGTTTCTGGAATTTTAAGACCCAGAATCCGTTGAAATTTATTGACTACACCTGTCATTCCAGTTCCTGTATTTATCAGAACATCATTTTCATTAGCATTTACATGTCGCTTAATTATATGCTTGGCTTCGTGATAGGCCATAGTCATCGCGGTTCCAGAAATAGTAGTTTCGGTATGTGTATTAGCAACAAAAGGACCAAAATCATTCATTAGTTTTTCTTCTATTGGCCGGTACAATCTTCCACTAGCTGTCCAATCCGTATAAACGATTTTCTTATTTCCAAACGGTGTTTCAAACTCTTGGTCAATTCCAATAATGTTTTTTCGAAATTGCTGAAAATACTGTTCTAATTTGGTTTCGGTTGCTAGACTAATCATGGGGTAACAATTTTGGCTCAAAGATACATTATTTTTAATTTTTGGTAAATAAAAAAGGGTTGTCAAATGACAACCCTTTTTTCCTATTTTTATTTATATAAAGTAGAAACTTATTCAGCATGTCTTTTTTCGATATCCTCAATCGCTTTTTTATTCATCGTATCCACTAATACAGGTGTTGCAATAAATAATGAAGAGTAAGTTCCGATAATAATACCAATCAACATTGCGAAGATAAATCCTCTGATAGATTCACCACCAAAGATGAACATGATTAATAATACCATAATCATCGTTAAAGAGGTATTCAAGGTTCTAGATAAAGTAGTATTAATAGACGCATTAACTACATCTTTAAAGTTACCTTTAATATTACCTGCTAAGAACTCTCTAATTCTATCAAATACAATTACGGTATCATTCATAGAATATCCAATAACCGTTAATATTGCTGCAATAAAATGTTGATCCATTTCCATGTGGAAAGGCATGTATTTGTATAAAAGAGAATAAACTCCTAATACAAAAATAACGTCGTGTAATACAGCAGCAATAGCTCCCAATGAATATTGCCATTTACGGAACGAAATCACAAGATACAATCCAACCACTAACATTGCACCAATTACCGCCCAGAAAGAGTTGGTTTTAATATCGGCAGAAATAGCCGCTCCTACTTTAGAAGATTGTAAAACTCCAACTTTCTTTCCATCATACGAATTGATGAAATTGTCATAAGTCATGTTCGCATTGTAATATTTCTTTAAGCTATTGAATAACTTTTCATTTACTTCTTTATCAACATCAACACCTTCTTCTTTGATTTTGTATTTTGTAGTCAATTTTAATTGGTCATCGCTTCCAAAAACTTTTGCTTCAACCGTAGTTCCAAAAGCAGCTGATAATTCTTCAGAAACTATAGTAGACTCGACTGGTTTTTCAAATTTTACTTGGAACGTTCTTCCTCCCACGAAATCAACACCTTCGTCCAATCCGTTGAAATAGAAAGAAACACAACTCACTACTACTACTAAGGAAGAAAAAACATAAGACCATTTTTTAATTCCGATAAAATCAAAATGGAATCCAGTAAACCAGTTCTTAGTTAAGTTAGTAGAAAACATTAATTTTCTGTTGTGCGCTATATCTTTATCAATGAAAATTCTAGCAATAAATATAGAGGTAAACAACGAAGTGAAAATACCAATCAATAGGGTCAAAGCAAAACCTTGAATTAATCCAGTTCCAAAAATGAATAAGATAGCACCTGTTAATACGTGCGTAACGTTAGCATCAATAATAGATCGCATCGCACCTTTCCATCCGTAAGAAGTAACCACAGCATCCGCCAAAGTTTTACCGTCACGCAATTCCTCTTTAGCTCTTTCATAAATAATGATGTTCGCATCTACTGCAGTACCTAATGTTAAAACGATTCCGGCAATACCTGGTAATGTTAGTACAAAACCAAAACTTGCCATAACACCAAATAAGAAAAGTAAGTTCAATATCAAGGCAGCATTAGCATACCATCCGGCTCTACCATAGTAGAAAACCATCCAGAAACATACTAAAAGAAAACCTACAATAGAAGAGATTAAACCAGCATTAATTGCAATTTCTCCTAAAGATGGTCCAACTACTTCCGATTGAATAATTTCAGCACTAGCAGGTAATTTACCAGCTCTTAAAACGTTTGCTAAATCTTTAGTTTCAGCAATATCAAAGCTTCCAGTAATTTCAGATCTTCCTCCAGAAATTGGTCCCGAAGAAACCCCTGGAGCAGAATATACCACATCATCTAAAGCAATAGCGATACATGTTTTTTGGGTAAAAGCTCTTCCGGTCATTTCTTCCCAAATTCTTGCTCCTTGACCATTCATTTGCATAGTAACCGCTGGCTTACCCATTTGGTCAAAAGTATCTCCCGCATCTACAATCACACCACCACTCATCGGAGCGATATCATCTCTATTTCCTTTTAATACATATAAATCAACTGTTTCTGATTCTTTTTTAGTTTTTTCGTCAACATTAACTACTGGTTTTCCCCAAACAAATTTGGCAAAACGTTTGTCAGCAGGTAATAAATTACGAATCTCAGTACGCTTTAAGTAACCATTAATTACAGCCGTATCTTTTGGTTCAGCAGCCGCTATGATTGGTCCAGCATTACGAATCATTAGTTTATCTATCAAAGGATTATTTCCTTTTTTAGTAGTCGATTCCTCTTTGCCTTTATCGGTCAATAACTTCGTTATAGAATCGGCAGGTTTTGCAGCTACTTCTGTAACTTCTGGTTTAATTGAAGCTTTTAACGAGTTATTTGCTGCTTCTATAAATGGCAAGAACTCTTGAGCGTTATACGCTTCCCAAAACTCTAATTCGGCTTTACTCGATACTAATTTTTTAATACGATCTACATCTTTAGCACCTGGCAATTCAATTAAGATTCTTCCGGTTTGTCCTAGTTTGGCGATGTTTGGTTGTGTTACACCAAATTTATCGATACGACTTCTTAATACTTCAAAAGCAGATTCAACTGATTCATCAATTTTTTTAATCAAGACTTTTTTCACTTGATCATCAGTCATATTAAAATCGATTTGACCTTGCAAATTTCGGTTTGCAAAAATATCTGGAGACGCTAATTTTGTAGTTCCTTTATTGGCTTCAAATGCTTCAAAAAAAGCATCTAGGTACGATTGATTCCCTTTCTGATTTTTCGTTGCATCTTCTAAAGATTTATTAAATGCAGGGTTTTTTGAAAAATTAGATAATTGCTTCAATACATCTTTTACTGATATTTGAAGAATTACGTTGATTCCACCTTCAAGGTCAAGCCCTTTGTTGATTTGTTTGTCTTTTACTTCATTATAAGTAAAAAAATCAAGAAAGACTTTTTGCTTGCCAATAGAGTCAAGATATTTTACTTCTTTTTGTGGATTTCCTCCTGCAAAGATTTTGGCATCTTCTTTTACTTTATTAGCCACAAAAGTGAATGAAAGTTGGTAGATACTTACCAAGGCAAATAGTATTGCGAAAAATTTAACGAGTCCTTTATTCTGCATTATTACTAAAAATTAATTAATTCTATGATTTACTATTATTGGTGTTAAAAAAGCAAAAAATACCTGAAATACAACAGGTTAGATTAATTTCCTTTGTATTTACAAGGTTTCTGCTTTTTTTGAAACGTGCAAATATATAATTCTAAGTGCGATTAACCAATATTTTATCGATTAATATCAAAAAAAAGACTGCAAAATGCAGTCTTTTTGAATAGGTAAAATAAATTTTATCCCAATATCGATTTCAAATCGCCATTCATAGCTCTCACCGCATCAGCACTTTTGGCAAATTTTGCTTTCTCGTCTTCATTTAATGTGATGTCAACTATTTTCTCAACACCATTCTTTCCAATAATGCAAGGCACTCCAATGCAAATGTCACTTTGTCCATATTCACCTTCTAAATATACCGAACATGGAATCAGTTTCTTTTGATCGTGCAAAATACTATCTACTAAAAAAGCAACCGATGCACCTGGCGCGTACCAAGCCGAAGTCCCCAACAAAGCCGTTAAAGTCGCTCCTCCAACCATAGTATCGGCAGCAACTTTTTCTAATTCAGCTGATGATAAAAACTCAGAAACCGGAACTCCGTTATACGAAGCCAATCGGGTTAACGGAATCATAGTCGTATCGCCGTGACCACCAATTACCATTCCTTGAATGTCGTTAGCAGGTTTATCTAAAGCCAATGACAAATACGTTTTAAAACGAGAACTGTCTAAAGTTCCGCCCATTCCAATGATTCTGTTTTTGGGTAAACCTAACGACTTAAATGTTAAATACGTCATGGTGTCCATCGGATTCGAAACAATCACAAAAATAGCATTGGGAGAATGTTGCAACAAGCTTTCTGCCACCGATTTTACAATTCCGGCATTAATACCAATCAACTCTTCACGCGTCATTCCTGGTTTTCTTGGAATTCCTGAGGTAATTACAACCACATTACTGTTAGCCGTTTTACTATAATCGTTAGTGCTTCCTGTTACTTTAGTATTAAACCCTAAAGTGGTTTGCGTTTGCATAATGTCTAACGCTTTTCCTTCAGCAAAACCTTCTCTAATATCAACCAACACAATTTCGCTGGCAATTCTTCTGTAAGCAATAGCGTCTGCGCATGTCGCACCAACGTTTCCTGCTCCTACAATCGTAACTTTCATTCTTATATTATTTTGTTGTTTTTATTTTCATGCAGAATTTTAGTTCAGCATCTATTCTTTTTGAAGCTAATCCCGCTTTTCGTTGCAATCTTTTTGCTTTGTAAAAGCCCTTCGACTGCGCTCAGGGTGACAAAACAAAAAGGATTTCCACTGCAACCTGCCTGTCGGCAGACAGGTCGGGGCTAGTTACGCATCAATCTTAGCATA
>CANHWG010000085.1 GCA_947464335.1 Flavobacteriaceae bacterium | reverse complement strand
GTTTCATCCGTTTGTTTAGGTTCAAATGCAACAGTTTCTATTACAAATGCTACGAATCTTCCAAATGGAATTTATCAATTTGCCTATACTATTCCAACTGGAACTCCATCAACTGGAAATTCGGGTGATATAACAATTACAGGTGGAGTTGGTCAGTTTACAATTCCGGCGTCAGTTATTGCCAGCATCGGAAATTATACACTGACGATAAATGGTATTACTACAACTTCGGGTTGTTCTAACACTAGCGAAGATGCGAATATTACATTTACTGTTGTTGCTCCTTTAACATCGGGTACTGCAGTTACACCAGTGCCATCATATTGTTCTTCTATAGGAGTTCTTGATTTAGCGACTCTGTTAACAGGACAAAGTAATGGTGGAACATGGACTGACAATGCTTCTGCTGTCGTAACTTCACCATTAAATATAATAAATTTTACAGCAGGAACTTATAGCTATACGTATACAGTAACCAATTCGTGTGGAACAGATACTGAAGTAGTTCAATTTACTGTTTTAGCAAGACCACAATTAACAACCTTAAATATTACTACTTCGCCCACTTGTATTGGTTCTAATGCAGTTGTGAATTTGAATGGTTTAGTAGATGGTACTTATACCTTAAATTATGATTTGAGCGGAAGCAATACCTTACCAAATCAATCAGTAATTGTAATTATTGTAGCCGGTATAGGAAGTTTTACTATTCCAAATGCTTCTATTCCAAATGTGGGAACAACGGTAATATCATTTACAAGTATTGTAAATAATACAACAACATGTGGCAATGCTTTAAATAATGTTACAGCACAAATTGTAATCAGACCATTAGCCGATATTGATAACTCAAATTTGACTATTTCAAATGTTTGTCTTGGAAGCAATATTGTTGTAAACATTACCGCTGCAACCAATCTTCCAGATGGAGTGTATCAATTTAATTATTCTATTCCAGGTGCAACACCAGTTACTGGAAACTCAGGTAATGTAACGATAACTTCTGGAGCAGGACAATTTACAATACCTGCTGCAACTTTCACAAGTGCTGGAAACTATACGTTAACCGTTATTGAAATTATAGCAACAGGTTGTACTAATTCAAATGAAAATGCAACCGCTAATTTCACTATTAATGCTATTCCAAATACAGCTGGCGCTACCGTTTCGGCAGAAACAACCTGTGTTAGTGTTGGAAGTGAAGTGACTATCTCTGGAGCGAATAGTTTGCCTGATGGAAGTTATTCAATTACCTATGTTTTATCTGGAGCAAATACCGGAACCGATACTATTTTGGTCTCCTTTATTGGAGGTGCCGCGACATTTACGATTCCAGGAACAATTATACTAAACAATGGAGTTACCACTATAGCAATAAACGATTTGACATCTACGACAACTATATGTGGAATTATTGGTGCTTCTTTTCCAACAACAACATTTACTGTTGCTGATTTGCCAACTCCAGTATTAATCGATCAAGGAAATCTTTTCTGCGGATTGGATATTCCTGCTCCAACTGTTGCTGATTTATCTGCAAATGTTGTAGGACTTCCAATTATGATTTGGTATGATGCTCCAACAGGTGGGAATGCTTATGCAGATTCCGATTTGTTAGTTGATGGTACTATTTATTATGGAGCGGTTCAATCAGCAAACGGTTGCGAAAGTTCAATTCGCCTTCAGGTCGCTGTTGACCTTTCTGTTTGCGATGACATAGAAATACCAGATGGTTTCTCCCCAAATAATGATGGAATCAATGATGCTTTTGAAATTCCAAATCTTGCCATATTATATCCAAATTTTAAACTAGAAATCTATAATCGTTATGGGAATTTAGTTTACAAAGGCAACAAGAACGTTCCAAATTGGGATGGAACTACAACAGTAGGCGGATTAAATTTAGGAGACAAATTATTACCAATAGGAGTTTACTTTTATATTCTGGATTTCAATGACGGAATTAAAAAAGGAGTTCAAGGTAGAGTATATCTAAACAGATAATGGCGAAATGAGTACAACTATGAAACATAAAATTATAAAGTATCTCCTAGTATTGCTAGTTGTATTTTTAACCTCAAAATTAAAAGCACAACAAGATCCACAGTTTACTCATTATATGTACAATATGAGTGTCATGAATCCAGCTTATGCTACAGATAATGCAGATGTGCTTAATTTAGGCGGATTATATCGTGCCCAATGGGTTGGAATTACTGGTGCCCCAACGACACAATCCTTTTTTGCTCATAAACCATTATCAAAAAGAGTAGAAATAGGTATTTCAGTTGTTCATGATGAAATTGGAGATGTTGTAAATGAAAACAATATTTTTGCTGACTTTGCCTATGTACTACCAATAAGCGAGAAAACTAAATTGTCGTTTGGATTGAAAGCAGGTGTTACTTTATTTGATACCAATTTCAATGGATTTCAATTAACAGATCCAACACCTGATCCTGCATTTCAAAATAATGTTAGCCAAGTTTTTCCAAACATAGGAGCTGGTTTGTACTTGTTCGGGCCAAATTATTATACTGGTTTTTCGGCACCTAATTTAATGACTACTCGTCATATTGAAACCATAAACGGGCAACCAGGTAGTGGAGTAGAAGCGGTTCATTTTTTCCTAACAGGTGGATACGTATTTACACTTAACGGAAATGACAACTTCAAATTGAAGCCTGCTTTCATGGCAAAAGGAGTTCAAGGAGCTCCATTGTCTTTAGATCTGACATTGAATACTTTAATTAATAATAAGTTTGAAATAGGGGCAGGTTATAGAATGGGTGACTCCGTAAGCGGATTAGCTAGCTTTTATGTGACACCAACCTTAAGAATTGGATATTCTTATGATTACACATTAACAAATTTAAGTGCCTTCAATTCAGGTTCACATGAGGTCTTTTTATTATTTGATTTAGATTTAAGCAAACTTTCTTCTTCAGGTAAAGGATATGATAAATCACCACGATTCTTTTAAAATGAAAATGATGAAAAAATTATACTACATACTTTTTGTTTTTTGCAGTATCACCACTCTTTTTGCTCAAAAGAAAGTCAGTGTTAAACAAGCTAATTCATTGTTCGATAGCAGATCCTATGTTAAAGCAGCCGAAGCTTACGAACAATTACCACAAACAAAACAAAATTTGCAAAACTTAGGAGATTGTTATTACTATAATTTCCAAATGAATAATGCAATACGTGCCTACGGACAATTGTTTTTCACTTTTAAAGATAGTGTCAAAAAGGAAGTTTTCTTCAGATATGCTAATGCTTTAAAAGGAACTAAAGATTATGAAAAAGGTGATGCCATAATGAGTGAATATATTGGGTTTGAGCAGAACACAACTCAATTTATGAAGAATGTAACTAGAAATACACCGAATAGTTTTAAGTTACAGATGATGTCAAAAAATAAAACAAACGGTGATTTCGGGATATCTTTTTATGGTGATAAAGTAGTTTTTGCTTCGGCAAGAAATGTTGAAAAGAAAGCTTATGGCTGGAACGACAGACCCTATTTAGATTTATTTTCAGCTTTTGTAAACTCAGAAGGACAATTGGTAAAAGTGGAACCATTTTCGGATGTTATCAACTCCAAAAAACACGAAAGTAACGCTACGTTTAGCGCCGATTTAAAAACTATTTATTTCAATAGAACGGGTGAAAAGCAAGTTAAAGTTGGTAATGAAAAAGTGGCAATGGTTAAAATTTATAAAGCCGAATTAGTAAATGATAAATGGGCAAATATAACGATGTTGCCTTTCTCAAATGATTTTTATTCTGTTGAACATCCTTTTTTAACTAAAGACGGGAAGAAACTTTATTTCTCAAGTGATATGCCAGGTTCACTGGGTTCATTTGATATTTATGTTGTAGACGTAAATGAAGATGGAACGTATAGTCAACCAAGGAATTTAGGAGAAACTATTAACACCAATCAAAGAGAACAGTTTCCCTTTTTAACCGATGACGGAACATTGTATTTTGCTTCTGACGGGCACCAAGGAAATGGTAATTTGGATATTTTCATGAGTTTAAAAATTAGTGATACCGAATTTGATAAACCCCTAAATTTAGGGTCAACTATTAATAGTGAAATGGATGATTTTAATTTCATTTTAGATGAGAAAAAGAATCAAGGTTATTTCGCATCCAACAGAACCGGTGATGATAATTTATATACTTTCATTAAAGTTGAAAATGAATTACAATATTTGGTAGAAGGTGAAGTTCGCGATATGAAGTCTATGCAACTTTTACCCGGTTCTATTGTGAAATTATTTAATGAAGAAGGGAATTTGTTAGAAGAAATAGTGGTGGGTAAAGACGGAAGTTTTACGTTTAATACCGAGCCAGATAAAAAATATAAAATCATGGCATTCAAAGATTTTTATATTCCAGCAGAGGCAACATTTGATACCAGCAAGAAAGGCAAAGTTTACATCGATTTACAGATGAAAGTTGAATCCTATTATGATGCTGAAGATATCATCAATAAAAAAGAAGATGGGACTGTACTTATAGACTTAGAAAATATTTATTTTGATTTGGATAAATGGAATATCAAACCTCAAGCAGCTCAAGTTTTAGATGTGTTAATTGGTATACTAAAAAAATATCCATACATGGAAATCGAAATAGGTTCTCATACCGATTCTCGAGCATCCGACATGTATAATTTACGATTGTCTAATAAAAGAGCGGCTTCTGCATTAGAATATTTAGTGCAAAATGGTGTAGGTAGAAATAGACTTCGTTCTGTTGGTTATGGAGAGACAAAGCCATTAATTATATGTCCAAAAAACGATTGTACTGAGGCGGAGTATGCCATCAATCGAAGATGTACGTTTATGATTTTAAAATAGGAGTTAGTTAGATTGTTGTTATAGTTAGATTTTGAATTTTGGAAGAATGCACGCTCATTTACAGTGTGCATTTTTTTTTGCTTTTATTCGCTCTGAATCTCTACTTTTGTAGATATACTGTCTCTTATGAAAAATTATCTTAGTCTTGTTTTCTTGTGTGCTATTGTAACACTTTCGGCTCAACAACGTCCTAAATTAGTGGTTGGAATTGTTGTAGATCAGATGAAAGTAGAGTACTTATATCGGTTTCAAAGCGATTTTTCAGAAAATGGTTTTAAACGATTGATGAACGATGGTTTCGCCTTTTATAATATGCATTATAATTATATGCCAACTTATACAGCACCCGGACACGCTTCTATATATACGGGTACAACACCATCTATGCACGGCATTGTAAGTAATGAATGGTATAGTAGAACATTAGGAAAAGAAGTCTATTGCACTGATGACGCATCGGTAAAAGCATTGGGCGAAAGTAGTAAAACCGAAGGCGAAATGTCACCTAAAAACTTGCAAACTACTACTATTACAGATGAACTGAGATTGTCAACCAATTTTAAAGGTAAAGTTATCGGAATCAGTATTAAAGACAGAGGAGCCATTTTACCCGCAGGACATTTTGCAAATTGGGCATTTTGGTATAGTAAAACGGGGAACTTTATTTCGAGTACTTTTTATGGATCTCAATTGCCTGATTGGGCAACCCAGTTTAATGCTCAAAAAAATTATATGAAATACATCAATCAAGGTTGGAGTTTATTAAAACCCGTTGCAACTTATGATGAAAGTTTAGCAGATGATAATCCCTATGAAGGGAAATTATATAAAGTTGATAAACCCGTTTTTCCTTATGATTTGAAAGCGATGTATGATAAAAATGATGCCGGAGTTTTACGTACGACACCTTTTGGAAATGATTTTGTAAACGATTTTGCCAAGCTTGCCATAGAAAAAGAATCACTGGGTAAAGATAACGATACTGATTTTCTTGCCTTAAGTTTCTCCTC
>CANHWG010000084.1 GCA_947464335.1 Flavobacteriaceae bacterium | reverse complement strand
ATTGGGTAAAATTACTTCTTCATATAAAGGACGTAGTATAACATTCGGACTAAACTTTTCAGGATTCTTTTCTAATAATTCTACAATTTCTTTTTCAGAAAAGGCGAGACTAGTATTATTTATTTTTAATAAATTATCTTCAAATAAAATTCGCTCTCGGAGTGTGTCTTCTATGTAAAATAAATTTATTTCTCTTGGATTTACTTGAATTTCATAATCTTTTTCCAGAATTTTGTTTGCATCAGTAACCTTTTTAAATGATATTTGATGTAACAATTCTTCTTTTGCCAATGGAACAAACAGTTGTTTTAAATGAGCATCATCACCATCTAGAATCACTAAGCCCTTAGAACCAAATAACTCATTTGCTAAATAGCGAGTAGCATCGGCAAGATTATCGTGTTTCAAATAACTATTTTCGAATAGTTTTTTTAAATAATCAGCATTTTGACCGATACCTAGTTCGGATTCAAATAAATTAAAAACTTCTGACAATCCCGAAGTTGAAAGTCGGCCAACAGGTCCATTACTCGGAGCATTCCATTTGATTTTTGTTTTCTTGAAATTAAAATAATTGATTTCTTCAAAATCATGATCTTCGGTTGCCATCCAATAAATCGGCACAAAATTATACTCAGGGTAGTGAAGTTTTAAGTCTTCACACAAGTTTATAGTGGAAACTATTTTATATAAAAAATAAAGTGGTCCTGTAAATAAATTTAGTTGATGTCCGGTAGTTATGGTAAATGTTTTCGAATCAGCTAAAAGTGAAAGATTTTTTGAAGTAGCTTCTGAAACAGAAAATCCTTCATATTGATTTTCTAATGCCTTAACTAATGTTTTTCTATTTTCTTGTGGATAACTTAGTGCCTTTTCTTCAATTTGGAATTTAAAGTTTTCAATTGTAGGAAATCGATTGTAAAGCGATTTTAATGCGGGCTTTTCATCTAAATAATCAACAATTAATTTAGAAAAAAAACCCGATTCTTGATAGCTTATACAGTCAGTTGGCATGATATAAACTACTTATTGATTGGTTAGAAAGCTTCCAAAATTATAATCATCACCTAAAGTAAAATCACTATTTCCGCTTTTAAGTGTAACTTTCTTCAAACGAATATTATGCTGAAAACCAGGTCCAAAAGTAGTCGTGGTTACTTCTATTATTCCACTGACAGCTTCAACTCCAGCTACTGCCTCCCATTGCTGCGAAAGCACAGGTGTTGTTGGACTTGGTGACGGGCAAAAAAAGGCATTATTAATTGCGTTATTATACAATCTATATACTAATTTATTGGTGGTATTTATTAATGCTGTCCTTGGTGTTGTTGTAACCTCATTAGCAAATAAAGTAGTATAATTTGCACCAACGTCTAGGAAAAAAACTTCGCTTCCACTAAAATTAAAAATTCTATTATCACTCGGACCGCAAGTACTTTTGGCAACTTGGTCGTCAAAATTAAATGCTAACGGACTAAACGAAGTACTGTAATTTCCAAAAATAAATTCATAATAAAGTTGTGGACCACTTGGTTTTTGAAAAGTAATATTTTTAAATACAATATAATATCGATACCCTGTTATTCTTGTTGCGTTAGTTGTTGTGTTTGTCGTTTTTATTGCCGTGGCTGTAATTTGAATAATACCATCAGTAGCAGTCCATTGTTCGGTTAAATTGGGTGTAGCAACAGGTAATGATAGGCAAATATTATCTGCAGAAACAGGACCATTATATTTTCGATAAGTTACTTTATTGGTAGCATTAATGGGCACTTCTATTGGTGCATCTTCAAGTGTTTGATTTTGAACAAAAGTAGTTGCCGGAATTTCAAGCACCAGCATTTCATTATCTTTAATTTTATAAATTATGTCTTTTGATGGACATTTTACAGCAGCAACTTCGCTAAAATCTATAACATCTACTGTTAAATTTCCGTCATCGCAAGCAGTAATAAAAAATAATAACGTCAGTAAACCTAATATTCTTTTCATGGTTATCTAGTAAAAGTTTAGCAAAAATAAGTTTTTTATACTATTAATTTTACCTTTTATCATTTAATTAAGAACCACCTTTTTTATATTTGCATCATGCAAAATATATATCTAGACAATGCCGCTACAACCCCAATTCGTCATGAAGTTATTGATGAAATGATAAGGGTAATGCAAAATGAATTTGGGAATCCATCCTCTACGCATAGTGTAGGAAGAAGTTCAAAAGCAATTATCGAAACATCTAGAAAAACAATAGCCAAACAGTTGCATTGTAATGCACAAGAAATCATTTTCACTGCAACAGCTACCGAAGCAACCAATTGGATTTTAAGAAGTGCTGTTAAAGATTTTGGGGTAAAACGAATCATAACCTCCAAAGTAGAACATCATGCTACTTTATACTCTATTTTATCACTTCAAAATGAATTTGGAGTTCAGGTAGAGTATGTTAATGTTGATACGAATGGCATTTTAGATTATGAAAAATTGACTTCATTACTTTCTGATGAAATCAAAACTATAGTTTCTCTAATGCATGTAAATAATGAAACGGGAATGATGAATGATATTAATCGGATAGGCGTACTTTGTCATCAGAATAATGCTTTGTTTCACTGTGACACCGTTCAATCTATTGGAAAAACAGAATTAGATTTACAGCAATTACCCATAGATTTTTTAGTAGCCAGTGCCCATAAATTCCACGGACCAAAGGGAATCGGATTTGCTTTTGTTCGAAAAAATTTAGTGTTGCAGCCCATGATTTTTGGAGGTGAACAAGAAAAAGGATGGCGTGCCGGAACTGAAGCAGTGCATCAAATAGCTGGAATGGCCAAAGCTTTAGAACTTTCATGCGAACATTTAAATGAAGAGCGAAACTATATTTCGGATTTGAAAGCGTATTGTTTGAAACAATTGCAATCTTCATTTTCTGAAATTTCGGTAAACGGAAAAGATACGTTTTATAATATTCTAAATGTTTTGCTTCCCTTTTCAACCGAAAAGACAGCCATGATTTTGTTTAATTTAGATATGAAAGGTGTTGCGGTTTCCCGAGGAAGTGCCTGTCAAAGCGGAAGTATCAAACCTTCACACGTTTTAGCCGAGATGTTACACGAAAAAGACCTGGCAAAACCAAGTCTTCGTATTTCTTTTAGCCATTACAATACCGAAAAGGAAATTGATTATTTTGTTGATGTATTGAAAGAAATATAGTTTTAATCATACTTCTTTTAAATGATTTTCTTAATGACACGCAATCGGTGGGTGTGTCTATTTTGCTCAGCATTATAAATGCCAAGATGGTCTAATCGGTCAATTCTAACTTTTCCACTGGCGTGAATGATATAATTATTTTCCATGATAATACCAACATGGATTATCTTTCCTTCTTCGTTATCAAAAAAAGCCAAATCGCCTGGTTCACTTTCTTCAATAAAACTTAATGCTTCACCCTGTGATGCTTGTTGCGAGGCGTCACGTAATAATTTATACCCGTTAAGCTTGTAAACCATTTGGGTTAATCCGGAGCAATCAATACCAAAAGGCGTCTTTCCACCCCAAAGATAGGGCGCGTTTAAATACATAAAAGCACAACTAATTAAATCTGATTTTGGTTTGATACCATTGGCTCGCATTCCTTCAAATTCATAATGGTCAACATTAATGTCACTATGATGTAAAAAAGATAATGAAGCTCCTAAAGGAATTGGTAATAACACATTGGTAGGGTTAGAGACATATTCGACTAAATCGGAGTTTAAAATTATAGCATCTTTAGATAATTCTTTGAAGCTTTTTTCCGAAATGATTTGATATTGTTTAGAGTCAACCCAACCTTCGTAGTCATCATATTGCAACCTAATTTTAGACCATTGGTTATAGGTCTCAAGTATTTCAAAATGTTCGCCAAATAAAACTTGTGAAACGATTTCGCTTCGATCACTAGTTTCAGCTCGTAACGGAATTATGGCAAGATTACAAATCGCAAACATTTAGATTATTTTAAATTTTAAATGTTAAATTCTAAATTAATTTAAAATTTAAAATTCAACATTTATAATACATTTATTTAAGCTCTTTCAATTACAATTGCCGAAGCGCCACCGCCACCATTGCAAATAGCAGCAGCACCAATTTTAGCATTATTTTGTTCTAAAACATTTATTAACGTAACGATAATTCTAGCTCCGGAACACCCAAGAGGATGTCCTAAAGAAACGGCACCACCATTTACATTAACTTTATCATTATCTAAACCTAAGATTTTTGCATTGGCTAATCCAACTACTGAAAATGCCTCGTTGAATTCAAAATAATCAACCTCTGAAAGTGATATTCCAGCTTTGTCTAACGCTTTTGGTAGCGCTTTTGCAGGAGATGTGGTAAACCATTTCGGTTCTTGCTCCGCATCGGCATATGATTTAATGTAAGCTAGCGGTTTTAATCCTAAAGCATTTGCTTTTTCTTCACTCATTAACACTAAGGCAGCTGCACCATCATTAATTGTTGAGGCATTGGCTGCGGTCACAGTTCCTTCTTTTGTGAAAACAGCGTTAAGTGCTGGAATTTTATCTAATTTAACATTAGTATATTCTTCGTCTTTTGAGAAAATAATTGGCTCTCCGCGACGTTGTGGAATCTCAACAGAAACAACTTCATTATTGAATTTACCTGCTTCCCACGCCTTTGCAGAACGTTCATAGGATTGTATCGCAAAAGCATCTTGCTCTTCTCTTGTTATATTATATTCGGTTGCACATAAATCGGCACAAACTCCCATGGCACTGTTGTCATAAGCATCCGTCAAACCATCTTTTTGCATACCATCAACCATAGTAGTAGGGCCAAATTTTACACCGTTTCTCAAATGCACATAATGTGGAATTAAACTCATATTTTCCATTCCACCAGCTACAACAATTTCAGCATCACCTACCATAATGGCTTGGGCACCTTGCATAACCGCTTTCATTCCAGACGCACATACTTTATTTACTGTCGTACACGGAGTTGAATCAGGTAAACCTGCAAAACGGGCAGCTTGACGGGCTGGAGCTTGTCCAACTCCTGCTTGAACAACATTACCCATTAATACTTCATCAACAAGATTTGGATTTAGATTGATTTTATTTAACGCTCCTTTAATCGCTGCCGCACCTAATTGGGTTGCAGTAACAGTTGATAAGGAACCCATAAAGCTTCCTATTGGAGTTCTAACTGCCGAAACGATAACTACTTTTTTATTCATAATAATACTATTTTATTCCGCTTTACTCTTCATTGATTGTGTTTGAGTAATTGTATTGCAAAACTAAACTTTTATTACAAATTATGGAATTCAAAGCATAATTATTATAAAATCATTATAAACTATAAATTTCACAAGGAGTTACTTTATTGAGAGTGAACTTGTTTTAGGAATATTTATTTCATTCACTAAAAAAAGAAATGAAATAGTTGTAAATTATAGAATGTTAAATTACATTTGCAACCGCTTAAAGAGAAAAGTTCTTATTTTATATATTGAATTTGGAGAGTTGCCTGAGTGGCCGAAAGGACATGTTTGCTAAACATGCGTATGGGGAACTGTACCAAGGGTTCGAATCCCTTACTCTCCGCTTTTTGTCTTCGGGGTGTAGCGTAGCCCGGTTATCGCGCCTGCTTTGGGAGCAGGAGGCCGCAGGTTCGAATCCTGCCACCCCGACAAAATAAAGCGTGGAGCTTTTTCAGAAAGTTAACTTTATGAAAAAGTGTAATGGTTTGTTTAAATTGAAGCGAAGCTTTAATTTGCTATATTAGCCATAGAGGACCATAAAATAATCCTGCCACCCCTACAAAATAAAGTAAATCTTTGTTTTAAATGGTTCCATAGCTCAGCTGGATAGAGCAACGCACTTCTAATGCGTAGGTCGAAGGTTCGAATCCTTCTGGGATCACGAATAAAAAGAAAAAGAGAAAAAAAATATCCAAGTTTACTTGAGTATTTTTTTTCTCTTTTTCTTTTTTCAAAGCGGAGCTTTGAAGGAAGGACGAAGTCAATCCTTTTTTTTCAAAGCGGAGCTTTGAAGGAAGGACGAAGTCAATCCTTTTTTTTCAAAGCGGAGCTTTGAAGGAAGGACGAAGTCAATCCTTT
>CANHWG010000083.1 GCA_947464335.1 Flavobacteriaceae bacterium | reverse complement strand
GTTTATTTCTTCAGAGTTACCCGATAATATGATTACCCAACTCAACTTAAATTTTATCAAACCCGATGAAATCCAATTAGACGGCAAACGCATTTATTTAAAATACGACATCTCACCAGCCAAAACCAAACTCGATAACAAATGGATTGAAAAAAGCATGAATGTAGTTTCAACGACTCGCAATTGGAATACGGTAAATACGTTACTTAGAATGTTTGAAGAGCGTACTTGAAACTTAAGTTGTAAGTTTACCTATAATTATTCAAAAACATGAATATAAAAAAAACATTCAGAAGTAGTATTTCTGGAATCGATTTTCTTGAACAGGAAAGAGTTTGCGCAAAGTCTATACGTTCTGCTATTTTTGAATTAATAAAAAATGATCATCCTGATTTTAAAGTAACCGATTCAATATCGCAAAGTGAGTTAAGTCTTTACCGTGAAAAATATGTTTCTATTTTTTTGCAATCACAAGCGGGTGAACTTAGTGATTTGCACAAAAACGTTATAAAGTCTCTAAACGATGGTAAATCATTCGTTTCTAAAATAGAAGACGAACCAGATAACAGAACTTTTGGTCAAAGATTAGCAGATAATGTAGCGGATTTTGGTGGTAGTTGGACCTTTATAATTTGGTTTTTTGCTGTAATCCTGGTCTGGATTGGAGCGAATGCTTTTTTGTTATTGAATAAAGGATTTGATCCTTATCCTTTCATTCTTTTAAACTTGATTCTGTCTTGTTTGGCGTCACTACAAGCACCAATAATCATGATGAGTCAAAATCGTCAAGAAGAAAAAGATAGAGAACGTGCCAAAAAAGATTATCTGATTAACTTAAAATCGGAACTCGAGATTCGAATGTTAGATGAGAAAATTGATCATTTAATTATGCACCAACAACAGGAGTTGATTGAAATTCAAAAAGTTCAAATAGAAATGATGAATGATATTTTAGAAAAAATAAAAAAATAGCCAATTTTCTCTAACTATTATCAATCGCTAAAATTATAAGGTTCTTTTTTATACTTTTGTTAAAAATATGGATGATTTCTCTCCAATTAAGAAGGAATCTTGCCTGTCGTCAGACAGGTTGATTTTCGACAATTTAATTTTCAAAAAAAATGTCAGTTTTAGAAAAAATGAGTTCAGCCGAAGCCATTGCTTTAGAAAACAAGTATGGCGCACACAATTATCATCCGTTGCCTGTAGTTTTAAGTAGAGGAGAAGGAGTGTATGTTTGGGATGTGGAAGGCAAAAAGTATTATGATTTTCTTTCGGCGTATTCAGCTGTAAACCAAGGTCATTGTCATCCAAAAATTGTTGGTGCTATGGTTGAACAAGCACAAACGTTGACACTTACTTCAAGAGCTTTTTACAATGATAAACTAGGCGTTTACGAAGAATATATTACCAACTATTTTGGTTTTGATAAAGTATTACCCATGAACACAGGTGCCGAAGCAGTTGAAACTGCTTTAAAATTGTGCAGAAAATGGGCATATGAAAAGAAAGGAATTCCTGAAAACGAAGCTCAAATTATTGTTTGTGACGGAAATTTTCATGGAAGAACTACTACGATTATTTCTTTTTCTAATGATGAGAATGCCCGTAAAAATTTCGGACCGTATACTGCCGGGTTTATCAAAATTCCATACGACGATACCGACGCACTTGAAAAAGCAATAACTTCCTCTAAAAATATTGCGGGTTTTCTCGTAGAACCTATTCAAGGTGAAGCAGGAGTTTATGTGCCAGCAGATGATTATTTGGCGAAAGCCAAAGCTTTATGCGAAGCTAACAATGTTTTATTCATTGCAGATGAAGTGCAAACCGGAATTGCTCGTACTGGTTCTTTATTAGCCGTATGTGGCAATTGCACTTGCGAAAACAAATGCGAAAAGCAAACTACAAGTTATGTTACGCCTGATATTTTAATTTTAGGAAAAGCTATTTCAGGTGGCGCATATCCTGTTTCAGCAGTCTTAGCAAATGACGCTATAATGAATGTGATTAAACCAGGACAACACGGTTCTACTTTTGGAGGAAATCCAGTTGCCGCGGCTGTTGCTATGGCAGCTTTGGATGTTGTGAATGATGAGCACTTAGCTCAAAACGCTAGACGATTAGGGAAAATTTTTAGAGCTAAAATTGGTGAGTACGTTTTGTCATCTAATATTGCGACTTTAGTTCGTGGCAAAGGATTATTGAACGCTATTGTAATTAACGATACTGAAGAAAGCGATACTGCGTGGAATATTTGTATGGCATTGCGCGATAATGGTTTGTTGGCAAAACCAACCCACGGAAACATTATCCGTTTTGCGCCGCCTTTGGTAATGAATGAAGAACAATTGTTAGATTGTATTGCAATCATTATCAAAACCTTAAGACAATTTGAATAGTAGTAAACTATCTTTTAATATCTAACCAAAAAATAATAATTATGAGTGAAGAAAAATTATCATTGAATGATTTAGCTATTGCAGCATTAAGAGAAAGTGCTAAATGGTGTCTGTTTTTATCCATTGTCGGATTTATTTTCATTGGATTGATGGTGATTTTTGGTATATTCATGTCAGTAATTACAGCAGCTATGCCCTCAACGGAAATGGGTGGCACAAACGAAGTTGCAATGGGTGTTTCTGTTTTTGCAGCTATGAAAAATTATTTTGGACTTATATATATCGTATTTGCATTACTTTATTTCTTCCCAGTGTATTATTTATATAACTATGCAAAAGGAACCAAGAAAGCATTGGAATCTGGTAACAACGATGTATTAGCTACTGCTTTAGTAAACTTAAAATCGCATCATAAGTTTTTAGGTATTATGACCATCGTAATGATTTCTATATATGTTTTGATATTCATAGTTGGAATCGTTTTTGCGGCATCGTTTGCTAGCGGAATGTATTAATACCTATAAAATATTCTATTCAAAAGCCAGCTTATTTAGCTGGTTTTTCTATTTTTGGAATAGAAAAAAGAAACTGAGTTTCTGAAATTAATTCAGAACAAGTAAATTCAGCATCATGAAGAAACTTTTTATACCTTTTATTTTTGTGGCGATTATCGTTGGATTATTTGAACAATCAAAAGATAAACCCAATATTTATATATTATGTGCTTCCGTTGCAGTATTTATGTTTGGGATGATGCAATTGACTTCTAAAGTTTCTAGTAAAAACGAAGAAAACGAAAAGGAGGAAGAAGAAGATGAATAAAGGAGATAAAGTTTCAGTATTAGATGATGCTATTGATGGTATTGTGATCGAAGTTAATGGGTTAGATGTCACTATAGAAACAACCGATGGTTTTAATCTTACTTTTAAAAGCAAAGAATTGATTACAATTGATAAAGCAAATTCAATGAATTTTAGCTTCAATAAAAATCAAGTGATTGGTGAAAAAGAAATAGCAAAACCCAATTACATCAATAAAGAAAAGAAGAATAAAAAAGAGCTTCCGGTTCCCGAATTTGATTTACATATCGAAAAATTAGTTAAGAATTATAAAGCAATGAATAACTATGATATTTTAACAAAACAGTTGGATACTGCAAAATATCATATCGAATTTGCCATTCGAAATCGAATCCCAAAGATTGTTTTTATTCATGGTGTAGGCGAAGGTGTTTTGAAATCGGACCTTGATTTCTTATTAGGAAGATATGATAATATATCATTTCAAGACGCTAATTATCAAAAGTATGGACAAGGTGCAACCGAAGTTTACTTTAAGCAGAATGTAAAATAAGATAATAGATAATGGACGGATAGTTGATAGACAAAATAGGAAAAAAAAGTCTATAATCTATTATCTCAACTCTTTTCCTTTGTAATAATTAATCAATAAATCCACAAACTTACTATAACTTTCTAAGCCGTCTTTTTGCTGATTTGCTTTCAGAAACTGATCATAAAAGGCATGAAATCCTTTGTCAATAATAGTGTCATATTGCTCCCAAAAGAGTTCACTTTCCTTATAATTTTCAAAAATACCAGGATGAATAGTTGATTTTAAAGCTTCAAACTTTTTTTCATCTTTCATTAGCACATTTTCCAAACTATAACGCAACGCTACAGTATAAGCAGCATACTGAAAGTATAAATCATCATTTTTGATACATGCCATAAAACCAATAAAATTGCATTCACTTTCACTTGCATATCCAATTTGATGTGCCATTTCATGACAAATTACAATCGGGAAACTATACATAGGCAATTTATAATTCACCTGAGCTTCATTGGTAAACGGATTCAGATAACCACCAAAACCCATATAGGTTAAAGGCAAGCTAAACAGTGATTTCTTCCTACTTGGGATTTCATACCTAAAAAAAGGATAGTGCTTGGCTAAATGATCATACCCATTTTGTGTCATGCTGAAAATACTATCCTGACTATATGAATTAACTACTTTTTGGTTTTTATCATGGGTAATTTTAAACTGAATTTCATTGGTTTTGGCGATTAATTTTTCGGTAAAGTCAAATAAATCTTCGTTTGAATAGTCCCTTTGGATATTCATTTTTTCAAACAATGGTTCCCGATAATAATTGAATGCCCAAAGGAAATGGAACAAAAAGTATAACACAGATAAAAAACTTATAACCGACCAAAATTTTCTTCTCCAATCTAATTTTCGGTTTTTATAAAACCAGTAAATACAATAAACGATTGTAATTCCATATACACTATCTCCAACAGAAAACGGGATTATGCCCAATAGTGTCCTTGAACTATGGGAAATATAAACATACAATCCATTACTATAAAAACGTTCGACTGTTTCGGGGAAGTATGCTAAAAATCTCAGAAAAATAATCTGAAATAATAGAAAAACAGGAAGAATATAGTTGCGTTTCAAAGCCAATTTTTAAAATGTAAATATAATCACAAATCAATTCTCTAAGAAGCTAAACTTTGTAACTTTGTGCCTCGACATAAAAAAAAACACTATAATGAGCCAAGAAATTAGAAACCTTGAACCAAAAGTACTTTGGAATAAGTTCGCCGATTTAAATGCGGTTCCTCGTCCGTCTAAAAAAGAGGAAAGAGTGATTCAGTTTATGAAAGACTTTGGAAACAGTTTAGGACTGGAAACTTTTGAAGACGAAATCCGTAACGTAATCATCCGTAAACCCGCAACTGCCGGAATGGAAAATCGTAAAACCATAGTTTTACAAGGTCATTTGGATATGGTGCACCAAAAGAATAATGATACCGATTTTGATTTTCTTACCCAAGGAATCGATATGTATGTTGATGGCGATTGGGTTCGTGCTCGTGGTACGACACTTGGCGCTGATAATGGATTAGGTGTAGCCGCCATCATGGCAATTTTAGAAAGTACAGACATTCCACATCCTGCTATTGATGCCTTGTTTACTATTGATGAAGAAACTGGAATGACGGGTGCTTTGAATCTAAAAGGTGGAATTTTGAAAGGTGAAATTCTTTTGAATTTGGATACCGAAGAAGATGACGAAATTGATATCGGTTGTGCAGGTGGAATAGATGTAACCGCTAACAGAAGTTATAATGAAGAAGAAACGCCTGAAGGTTCTGTGGGTTACACTATTACCGTAAAAGGATTGAATGGAGGACATTCGGGAATGGATATTCACAAAGGTTTGGGTAATGCCAACAAAATCATGAACCGTTTATTGTTTGATGGATTTGAAAATTTTGGGTTGCAAATTGCTGAAATTAGTGGCGGAAGTTTGCGCAATGCGATTCCGAGAGAAAGTGTTGCCAAAGTAATTGTGGCCGGAATGTATGATGAAGCTTTTGTGTTTGATATGCAGGAAATCATTACGGATATCAAAACCGAATTCAAAACCACAGAACCTAACTTAACCATTGAAATAGTAAAAAGCGATTTGCCAACTAAAGTAATGGATTTAGGTGTTCAAGAAGGATTAATTCGTGCTATTTATGCAGCGCATAATGGTGTTTACAGAATGTCTGCCGATATGGCTGACTTGGTGGAAACCTCTAATAATATTGCTCGTGTAATTGTAAAGGATGGTGAAATTTCTATTCAAAACTTAACGCGTTCATCGGTAGAAAGTTCCAAAATGGATTTGGCCAATGCTTTGCGTTCGGCTTATGAATTGTTTGGTTGCGAAGTGACATTTGGTGGAAGTTATCCAGGTTGGACACC
>CANHWG010000082.1 GCA_947464335.1 Flavobacteriaceae bacterium | reverse complement strand
GAAATTAAATTTTGACGTAAAGCTAAAATAGCTCTTCTTCCTAAATCGATTAATTTTACTTCTTCAGAAACATCCTCTCCAACTTCAAAATCGGGTTCGATTTTTTGGGCTTCAGATAATGCAATTTCTTGATTTTCATCTTCAACTTCACCATCGGCTACCACTACACGATTTCTCCAAATCTCCATATCTCCTTTATCAGGATTAATAATGATATCAAAGTTATCATCAGAACCGTATTTCTTTTTTAATGCGTTTCTAAATACATCTTCCAAAATCGCCATTAGCGTTACTCGATCAATAAGTTTGTCATCTTTAAACTCCGAAAACGAATCGATTAATGCAATATTCTCCATGCTTAATTTTAATTAAATATTATTGTAACAATTGCTTCTTTTATGTCTGAATAGGGAATTTCTCTTTTATGCTCTACCGTTTCTTTTCCTTTCCCTACTTTTTTTGGTTCTCTTGCTGACCAATGAAGTGTAATTCCCTCATCGTTTACCCCTTCTAGTTTTGCTTCTACAGTTTCTGTTGTGGTCTTTACTTTTAAAGTTCTACCAATATTTTTTCGATATTGTCTAACCATTTTTAACGGAGTTGAAACTCCAGCAGAAGCTACTTCTAGAGAAAAATCTTGTTCTTCTCGGTCTAAATTATTTTCAATTGCACGACTAACATCTATACAATCTTGCAAATTTACACCATTATCACCATCTAATGTTACTATGACTTTAAATGCTTCGGTGATGGTAAAATCGACCAAAAACAATGAAGGTTTTTCTTGTAAGACCTCTGCGATTAAATCGGAAACTTTCTCTCTAAATGCCATAGTTGTATAAAAAGAGGGAAGCAATGCTTCCCTCATTATTTAATTTTAAATGGTAAATAACGCTGCAAATATAGTTATTTTTTTATAAATCAAAAAATCTTGTTGAATCAAAAAAAATAATACCTTTATTGTCTAGATCATACAATCCAAAATATATATTATCATGAAAAAAATCTTAGTCCCTACAGACTTTTCAGAACATGCTTATAACGCATTAAAAGTTGCTTCTCAAATTGCAAAAAAAAATGGCGGAGAAATTATCTTATTACACATGTTGGAGCTACCTCATCAAGGGAGTGATGCCGTTGGAAGCGGCCATGCGCTTCCTGAAATTATGCTTTTTAAAAATTCTGCAATTAAGAAACTAGAAGATTTAATGGATGACGAATGTTTAGATGGCCTTCAAGTGTCAGAAGTCATTCAGTTTGAGTTGGCTTTTGATGGAATAATGAAAGTGAGTGAAAAAAACGGAGTAGATTTAATTGTCATGGGATCACACGGAGCTAGTGGCTTTAAGGAAATGTTCATCGGTTCAAATGCTGAAAAAGTGGTTAGAAATTCTGAAGTTCCTGTATTAATTATCAAAAAAGAATCTGGAGAATTTAATGTTGACTCTTTTGTTTTTGCTTCAGATTTTACAGATGAAATAAAAAAACCATTTTCTAAAGTAGTCGACTTTGCCAATAAATTTGGTGCAGAATTACAATTAGTAATGATTAATACGCCAAGTAGTTTTAAACCAACCCATATTTCTGAAGAGATTGTTTCTGATTTTATTTCAAATTTCAAAGTAGACAACTATTCTATTAATGTATACAATGATGTAAATGTTGAAAATGGAATATTAAATTTTGCAAATTATAAAAATGCAGATTTAATTGGGGTTTGCACACACGGAAGAAAAGGAATATCGCATTTTTTCAACGGAAGTATTAGCGAAGATTTAGTAAATCACTCGAAGCGACCTGTAGTTACCTTTAAAATATAAATCATTTAAATTTATATAAAACAAAAAATCCTCTCGAATTGAGAGGATTTTTTTGTTGGTCTACTAGGACTCGAACCTAGAAAGACTGCACCAAAAACAGTTGTGTTACCATTACACCATAGACCAAATTAGCTTCTTAAGCAACAGTACTGGCAGTGTTACGTGAAACTGCCATTTTGCTTAACGCGAGTGCAAATTTAATACAAATTTTATTTTACACAAATAATTAACTATAAAAATTGAAACAAACCAACAATAAGTATTAAGAAACTACCACAATAAACTTGATAGTAGCACGTTATCCTATTTGAGAAAATTTTGTTAAGGAGCGTTTCCTTGCGTTAAAAAAAATAGTTTCTTTGTACCAATATTTTAAAACCCTTCATTTCATATCTATATGATGAATTTTAACTTCAATAAATGGAATACCATCTTAGGATGGTCAACCTTTACAATTGCATTAATCACCTACTCTTTAACTGTTGAACCTACCATGAGTTTTTGGGATTGTGGTGAATATATCTCAACAGCAGCAAAACTAGAAGTTGGACATCCTCCTGGAGCTCCATTGTTCCAAATGTTAGGGGCTTTCTTTGCCATGTTTTCTTTCGGGAATGACTCTTTGGTAGCATTAATGGTAAATATGCTTTCTGTTTTTTCAAGTGCATTTACAATTTTATTTATGTTTTGGTCATCAACTATTTTATTAAAAAAAATAGTTTCATCGTATACTGAAGTTGACAACAACAAATCTTTAATGATTTTAGGCGCTTCGTTTGTTGGTTCGTTAGCTTTTACTTTTTCAGATAGCTTTTGGTCAAGTGCTGTTGAAGCCGAAGTATATGCCATGGCTTCTTTATTAATAGCACTCTTATTTTGGTTAGCACTTCGATGGGAACAAGAGATGCACACTCCTAAAGGGAACCGCTGGTTATTGCTTATTTCATTGTTAATTGGTCTTTCGTTTGGTGTTCATTTTATGGCACTCTTGACAATTCCATCGATTGGTTTTTTGTATTATTTTAAAAATTTCAAAAAAATCACGATAAAAAATTTTATAATAGCAAACATAATAATCATTGCTATTTTATTATTCATTTTTAAATTATTACTGCCCTATACTTTAGCGTTCTTCGGTAAAATGGAAATATTTATGGTTAACAGTATCGGTTTGCCATTTAATTCCGGAACTATCGTTGCGCTCTTGTTAATTGTTGCCTTTTTCTATTTCGGTTTAAAATATACGCGAGAAAAAGGACATCCTTTTTATAATACTTCTCTATTATGCGTTCTTTTTGTATTAATCGGTTTTTCGGTTTGGATGATGTTACCTATTCGTGCGAATGCCAATGTAGTAATTAATGAAAATAAACCGTCTGATGCTGCTGAAGTTTTAGCATATTATAACCGTGAACAATACGGTGTGAATCCATTATTTTACGGCCCACAATACACCGACACTTTTGCCGGTTTAGACAAAGACGAACCTTATTTAGACAAAGCACCCAACTATGAAAGAGATTATAAAACGGGTAAATATGTAATTGTAAATAATTATAAAAACGCAGAACAAAATAGTGACAATGCTCAAAAAGCGGTACTGCCAAGACTTTGGAGTACCGATCATATTGACAATTATATTCAGTTTACTGGTGTGCCAAAAGTAGAGCTCAATCAAGACTATCCTTATGAAGAAGATTTGGCTCAATATGGTGTTGACATCGATAGTTTAAGCGAAGAACAAGTTGTAATGGCAGTCGGACAATTAAAAGAGGAAATGGGAAAAACTATTTCTGAATTTAAATCTGCCTATGCTCAGAAAAAAATTGACAACGAAGATTATGTGTCTTTCCTTAAAAAATACAGCGATTATTTAATTATAGAAAAACCGTCTACCTGGGACAATTTAAGTTTCATGATAGAATATCAATTTGGTTATATGTATGGTCGATATTTACTATGGAACTTTGTAGGGAAACAAAATGACGTTCAAGGTAAATATGATAATTTAGATGGCAATTGGTTAAGTGGTATAAAGTTAATTGACGAAATTCATCTTGGAAAAGGGACTCAGGAAAATTTACCTGATGATGTAAAAAATAATAAAGGCAGAAACTTATATTATTTCTTGCCATTCTTTATAGGGTTAATTGGACTGATGTTTCATGCGCAAAAAGATTTAAAGAGCTTCTATGTGCTTTTAGCATTATTTCTATTTAATAGTATTGCTTTAAAAATATTCTTAAACGAAAGGCCTTTTGAACCTCGCGAAAGAGATTATGCTTTGGTTGGCTCTTTCTATGTGTTTGCTATTTGGATTGGTTTTGGAGTATTTGCCATTTATGAAATCATTATCGAAAAAATAAAATCGAAGCTAGTTGGACCAGTAGTTATTGCAATTTGTCTTATGGCAGCACCAGTATTAATGGCTTTCCAAAACTGGGACGATCATAACCGATCAAATAAATATACGGCGATTGCCATGGCCAAAAACTACCTAGAATCTTGTGACCAAAATGCCATTTTATATACCATTGGTGACAATGACACCTTCCCACTTTGGTATGCGCAGGAAATCGAAGGTATTAGAACAGATGTTAAAATCGTTAATACACAGTTATTTATGACCGACTGGTATATCGATCAAATGAAATTTAAGACTTATAAATCGGATGGATTGCCAATCTCTTTCAAACACAATGAATATGTTGGAGATAAATTAGATTATGTGGCTCATATTCCTAAAACAGATGCCCGCTGGGATATCAAAGCATTTATCGATTTTATCAAACACCCAAAATCTACCGTAGAAATGTCCAACGGACAAACCATTCATTTCTATCCAACCAATAAAATCAGAATTCCAATTGATAAAAATAAAATCATCAAAAATAAAGTGGTAAATAGTATTTATTATGATTCTATTGTTCCCTATATCGATCTTGATATAAAAGGCAGTGCTTTATACAAAAACCGCTTGATGGCTTTAGACGTTTTAGCCAATAACGACTGGAAACGACCAATTTATTTTACTGGTGGAAGTTTTGGTGATGATGATTATTTATGGATGAAAGACTATTTACAGCTAGATGGTTTGGTTTATAAATTAGTTCCGTTAAAAACGCCTATAGACAAAGAGAATTCTTATGATATGGGTAATATTGATAGTGATAAAATGTATGATTTAGTAATGAAATGGGATTGGGGTAATGGAGAACTTACAAGTATTTATCATGACCCGGAAACCAGAAAAAATAGTATTTCCTACAGAACCAATATGGCAAGATTAATGGAGCAATTAATCAATGAAGGCAAAACAGAAAAAGCAAAAAAAATAATTGAGTTAGCTATAAATCTAATGCCGATGGATTACTATGGGTATTATACTATGGTAGAACCATTTGCTGCTGGTTATTATGAAGTGGGTGAAAAAGCAAAAGCCAGACATTTATTAGAAAGATTGATGACTAAATACAAACAAAATCTAACTTACTATTCAGGAATTCAGCCCTCAATTCAAAACGGTATTGCCTCTGATATTATTACCGATATTGAGCGTTATAGAAGCTTACTAACTGTAATGAAAGATAGAGGTGATATCGAATTTTACAACAAAAACAAAACAACATTTAATGCATTGACCAACCGATTTTCCCGTTTCGGAAGAGAATTGGAATAAGTCATTTTTATAAATTGATGATTTAAAAATGTGCTAATTAAACTGGCACATTTTTTTTATATTTATACCATGAAGTTCTGGGTAAAAACAAATTATTTTATCAAAAAAATATTCTCAAACTATGTTTGGGATATTCCCAACCATGAAAATAAAGTTTTCTTCACTTTTGACGATGGCCCAACTCCTGAAATTACTGAATGGACTTTAGACGAACTAAAAAAATACGATGCCATAGCCACGTTCTTTTGCATTGGAAATAATATTAATAAACATCCCGAAATATTTGCTAAAGTTATTGCTGATGGTCATGCTATCGGCAATCATACTTTTAATCATCTTAAAGGATGGAATACAGATACTGAAGACTATTTAAAAAATGTTTTGCTTTGTCAATCTAAAATCACAAATCATAAATCACAAATCACAAATCTATTTCGTCCTCCTTATGGTAAAATTAAACCATCACAATCTAAAAAATTACGTGCTCTAGGGTATAAAATAATTATGTGGGATAGTATATCTTATGATTTTGATACGGAAACCACTGAGGAAAAATGTCTTGAAAATGTTTTAAAAAACATTCAATCCGGAAGTATTATTGTTTTTCACGATAGCATAAAAGCCGAACGGAATCTAAAATACACTTTACCTAAAGTACTTGAATATTGTAAAAAAATGGGGTTTGAATGTTCAAAAATCGAACTGAAGTAACATACAACAAAAAACCCGATACATTACTGAATCGGGTTTTATATATAAATAAGAGTTTATTCTTATGCTTCGAATGGAATTACAGAAACAAATGATTTGTTTTCACCTTTTTTCTGAAATTTCACTACACCAGCAACTTTTGCATGTAAGGTATGATCTTTACCCATGTAAACGTTTTCTCCTGGATTATGCTTAGAACCTCTTTGTCTTACAATGATATTTCCAGGAATTGCTGCCTGACCACCAAAAATCTTCACGCCTAAACGTTTTGATTCTGATTCTCTACCATTCTTAGAACTACCGACACCTTTCTTGTGAGCCATGACGTATAAGTTTTACTATTATTATTATTCTTGAGTATCTTCTTTTTTAGCTTTTGGAGCT
>CANHWG010000081.1 GCA_947464335.1 Flavobacteriaceae bacterium | reverse complement strand
TGGCGCACCAACCACAGGAACCTTCTTTTTACATAGCCCAGTGGGCCGAAATGTAGGTCTTGGACTTTCGGTAGTTTCGGATAAGATTGGTCCAGTAGAAGAGAATAATGTTTATGCCGATTTCTCTTACACTTTAAATTTAGGTGGCGAACACCGTTTGGCCTTTGGTTTAAAAGGAGGTTTGACCATGCATAAAATCGATTTTGAGACTATTTATCCAACCTTACCACAACCCTCGCCTAGCGATCCGTTTTTTGCATCAAATCCAAACAACACTTTTTTAAATATTGGTTCGGGAGTATTTTATTATACCAATAAATATTATGTTGCCTTTTCGGTTCCCAATATGCTAAAATCGAAATATTTAGATTTCAGCGGAAGAGAATACGGGACAGATGTTATCCATTATTTCTTAACCGGAGGGTATGTATTTGATTTGAATCCAAACTTAAAATTCAAACCGTTTGCGATGCTAAAATCATCGGTTGATGCACCAACATCTGTAGATATTTCTACCAACTTTATGTTATATGATAAATTAGAGTTAGGAGCAACGTATAGATTAGAAGATTCCTTTGGAGCGATGGTAAACTTTGCCGTTACACCAAGTTTAAGAATAGGATATGCTTATGATCGTGTAGTTTCAGATTTAAGAACAGTGGCACCTGCTTCACACGAGGTGATGATCTTATTTGATTTAAATTTCTCGAAAAAAGTATCACGTTCATCAAGATATTTCTAACCTAAAGTATTCCTAAACATGAAAAATCTATATATAGTAGTAAGTTTTATAGCCATCAGTTTTACACTATCGGCACAAGACAAAAACACCAAAGTAGCCGACAAATTATTCAGCAGATTTGAATATAATGATGCGGCAAAAGAATATTTAAAATTGGTTGAAAATGGTAAATCTGACCCTTATGTATACAAGCAATTGGCAGATAGTTATTATAATGTTTTCAATTCGACAGAAGCCGTAAAATGGTATGCCAAAGCAACCGAAACCAATCAAGATGCAGAGACCTATTATCGTTATGCCCAAATGCTCAAAGCCAATGGGAAATATGAAGAGGCCAATAAGCAGATGAAAAAATTTGCAGCAGCAGCACCCAATGATATGCGCGCTAAGGACTTTAATGAGAATCCAAATTACATCCCAAGATTATTGGATAAAACAAAATTATTCAATGTAAATGGATCCGATATCAGCAGTGATAAATCTGATTTTGGAGCGGTATTACATAACGATAAGGTTTACTTTGCGAGTGCAAGAAATGGTGCAAGAAAGACAGACGGTTGGACAGAAGAACCATTCTTAGATATTTACAAAGCCGATTATAATGCCGATGGAACCGTGACCAATGCTACTAAAGTTAGTGATTTGAATTCTAAATGGAATGATGGACCTATAACAATAAGTGCAGACGGAAACACCGCTTATTTTGCAAGTGAGAGTTTTAAAGAAAAAATAGCAACTCCTAAGGACAAAAAAGCCAATGCTAAATTTAGTCAGGTATTTTTATTTAAAGCTACCAAAAACGGAGACAAATGGGGCGATATTACCTCATTGCCATTCAACAACAAAGAGTTTTCAAATGCTAATCCATCTTTAAGTAGAGATGGTAAAACATTATACTTTTCGTCTAACCGACCAGGAAGTATCGGAGGAAATGATGTTTGGAAAGTAGCTGTTAATGCTGACGGAACTTATGGAGAACCTCAAAATTTAGGAAACAAAGTTAATACAGAAGGCAACGAGAGTTTTCCATATATTGCGGATGACAACAAAACGTTGTACTTCGCATCGGCAGGTAAACCAGGATTTGGAGGGTTAGATGTGTATCAAATTGATTTATCCAATGGCACAGAGGCAACGAATTTAGGCAAACCTGTTAACACCGAGAAAGATGATTTTGCCTTTACTTTTAATAGTACTAAAGGAGCAGGATTTTTATCGAGTAACCGAAACGGAAAAGATGATATTTTTGGAGTAAGTCCGATATGTGGTGTTGATGTACAAACGATAGTTACCGATGCTAAAACAGGCGCTATTTTATCTAATGCCAGTGTTTCTATTCTTGATGATAAGAAGAATGTTATCGCAACAGAGATGTCAAATGCAAAAGGAGAAGTAAACTATAGAGTAGAATGCGATAAACCTTATGTGATTCAAGCTTCAAAAGATGGCTATGAAGGCAATACATTTGCCGTTGCTAAAAGCAAAGGGCCAAAAGCCAAAGTGGATGCAGCATTACAACCAATTGATGTTATTGTTACCGAAACCGAAATTATATTACAACCCATTTATTTTGAATTCAACAAAAGTAACATCACTAAAGAAGGTGCTTTTGAGTTAGACAAATTGGTTCAAGTAATGAAAAATAATGATAAGATGGTTATCATGGCAAAATCACATACGGACAACAGAGGTGCTGACAACTATAACCTAAAACTATCTGAAAGAAGAGCAAAATCAACCGTTCAATACATCGTTTCTAAAGGAATTGATCCTAGTAGAATTTCCGGAAAAGGAATGGGTGAATTAGAACCAAAAGTAGATTGTGGAGAAAAATGTACAGAAGAAGAACATGCTCAAAACAGACGTTCTCAATTCTTGATTGTGAAGTAAGAATTTAGTTTTATATTTGTTACTATAGAAATCATTAATAATGACATTTAAACAATTTTATCTTCTTGGCTTATTTGGAATTACACTATCAATAGCACTATATCTATTTATCTACTGGCTTTCTCAAACAAAAAAAAGCAAACAAAACAACAGATATAAAGAAATAAATCAAGGTTTACTGTTTATCATATTTGCCATACTTTCATGGACTGTAGTTGCAATTTATAAGATTTTTGATTTAAAGGAATTTTCACTTTCATACATCATTAATGATAGGATATTATCATCAATGAATAATCTTTTTCTTTTTTTGAGTTTGGCATTTTTTCCAATAAAACAGAAAAATTTTTTCACTTCTTTTTTTGTCAGAAAAGAAAAATGGGTTATCAATGTATTTATAATCTTTTCCATTGTAATTTGTTTTTTTACCATAACTGATAAAGTAAGCGATAGTTTTAATTTCATTTCGAGACTACTGATTGTTGGTTTAGATTCTATTTTCTCTATTTCATGTTTATGTGCATTAGGTTATGTTTTGTATTATGCCTACAAAGAATTAGGTTTTGAAAAATGGACGCTTACCTATATTAAAATTTCATTTGGACTACTATCAATTACTCAAATTTTACTACCATTATCAAAGATGGTTCCCGGAGTTTTGGGTGATTTCTATCCTCATTTTTTAGCATTTTTCATTATTTGCATTACACAATTAGTATTTTTAATTGCCAATTATTATTCCGTTTTGTTTTATTCAATGAATAATTTTGCTGCTTCAGAAAATAATTTATTTAAAGATCAGAATAGTAATTCACAAGATATTAACGAAATTTTAAAAATAGAAATTGGTTATAGTCATGAAAACAAACTATTTTATCTGGCTATTGACTTTAAAGATCAGTTTCAAAAAACTCATAAAGAAATTAACGAAAATTCAAAACTATTACAACCGCTATTGTATTGGTTCCTATTTTCAGTAGCCAAAAAAAACAATTGCATGTTAACGCATCAAGATGTAGCATTAGCTAAATACAGAATGGTTGATTATTGGAATAAAGAAAGTAATTTTAAACTAACGCAAGAGTTATTATTTTTTAATGAAAGTGGTTATTTTGAATTTAAAATAAATGAAGAATATATAACCATTAGTGAAAAGAATTTTTTCAAATCTAAATTGTCAGTTAAAGAATTGTTTAAAAAGTATTTTATTTGTTTTGTGCCACAAGAAATAAAAACAATAGAACAATTAAATAATAAGAAAAATGCTGACAAATATATATTAGATAATTTTGATAGTTTCTACAAAAATATTTTAGAATAGTCATTTAATTTCTAAGTAAACTAAATCTTTTTTATTTTTCATAAGATTTATACCCTCAACAAGTTATATATTTCATTGTATTTCATTTATTGCTTGAAATATTTATTTTACTACATAAACTATGTAGTTTTTAAAAAAAAAATAAATTTGATTTATTAAATGTTTTTATAAACGAACAAGACATGCAATTATCAAGTACAATAAAAAATTATTACCTGTTTTTTTTTCTTTTTTTATGCATAATTCCTTTAAGAAGTCAAATAGTATTAAATGAAATTTACATAAGACCAGATGGTTCTACAGCAACTCCTCCAAATGGATTGATTTATACTAATAGTAAAGAATATATTGAGTTATACAATAAGGGTTGTGCTCCTGTAGATATTTCTGGATATTTCATATCAATGAAAACTAATTTTGGACCACAAGGTGGTGTTTTTAGAATACCAAATGGAACAATAATTAATGCCGGAAGTCATCTTGTTCTTGGAAGTAATTCGCCTGGAGGGTTTTTATTTGGAAATATTGATATACCAATGATAGCTGCAAATTATTGTATTATTGGCAGTGGTTTTAGAATTCCAAATATAGATGGATGGATAGCTTTAAATGACGCTACGGGAACACCCATAAATCTTGTATATTGGTCAAGTGCAGCAGCAAATATTACTTCAGCCGCTTTTGATAGCGATTTTAATCCTACAATGCCCTTGTGTAATCCACCGAGTGGCTCTCCCACAACTCCATTATTAAATGCTAAACAGATTTTTAATGCGTTCAATGTTTCAAACCCTTCTATCATAAGCTTTATACCAACAAATAATCCAATTTTAATATATAGAGCAACAGATGGATCTGCGTCATGGACATCAGTAATTAATTATACTAATGATGCTGCTTTAGGAGCAAGTATAAATAAATCAATTGCAAATGGTAACTGTAACGGAGGCCCAGGAAGTTGTGTTACTCCTTCATTACCACCAGCACCTACTGTAACAACTCCTATTAATTATTGCCAAAATGCTTCTGCTAGTCCATTATCAGCGACACCTTTATTAAATGGCACTTTAAATTGGTATGGCACTAACGCATTTGGCGGAACTGCTAGTGCAACTGCTCCTACTCCTTCAACAACCGCAGTTGGTCCGACAACCTATTATGTTAGTCAAACTGTTGGAGGATGCGAAAGTCCTAGGGCGGCAATTGTGGTAAATGTTAATCCTTCTTTATCTCCAACAATAACCTGTGGAACAAGTACGCTAACTTCTGTTCCGTTTAATTGGGCTGCTGTTACTGGTGCAACTGGTTATACAGTAAGTTATCAGGTAAATGCAAATCCGGTTGTTATTATAGGGCCAATTGGTAATGTACTTACTTACACTGTAACAGGTTTGACGCCTGGTTCAAGTGTTACAATTACGTTATCCCCTACTGGTGGAGCGGGTGTTTGTTTTAGTGCTTCTTCAATATCATGTAATACATTAGCTCCTACAGATTGTGGTTCGTGTTCTATACCAACGTGTCCGATAATTGGTGTAGCTAACTATCCCGTTCGAAATTTTAGTGTCGCATCTTGTAATTCTTGGTTCCCTTCTTTAACAAACACAACAATTAGGAGTTATTATACAGTACAATCTGATTCTAATGGATTTGTTGGATTGATTCAGCAAGCTGGAGGTTCTCCTCCATTATGTATTACTCGTTCTGCAGTTCTTAGACCTCTTCTAACATCATGCAACATTGCATCAAATATTAATCCTTCTGTTTTAAATTCCAATGGAGTAGCTTCTGGATTCAATCCTGAATGGTATGGCCTAACACCAAATACTCAATATATAATTGAAGTTACTATAACATTGGGAGTTGGCTGTACTTTAGATTCTTTATGTTCTAATTATTATGGATGTACCATTCCGGCCGCTCCAACTGCAAGTGTAACTGTGCAACCAACCTGTGCTATAACTACAGGTACAATTGTTGTTTCGGCCCCAGTTGGAGTTGGAAATTTATATAGTATAGATGGCATTAATTATCAAGCCAATCCGACATTTTCCGGATTAGCACCCAATAATTATACGGTAACTGTTAAAAAGACACCAACAGGTTGTGTTTCAAGCGGAATAAATCTTACAGTAAACCCTATTCCAACGATTACTGCACCAACGGCTAGTGCCACAGTACAACCCACTTGTACCACTCCAACTGGAACTATCGTAGTTACGGCTCCAACAGGTGCTAATTTAGAATATAGTGTTAATGGAACAACTTATCAAACGAGTACTACCTTTTCAGGGTTAACACCTAACACTTACAATGTTACTGTTCGAAATACTACAAATGGATGCGTTTCATCTGCTACTAGTGTTACTATAAATGCTGTACCCACCATTACTGCACCAACAGCTAGTGCCACAGTACAACCCACTTGTACCACTCCAACTGGAACTATCGTAGTTACAGCTCCAACAGGTGCTAATTTAGAATATAGTATTAATGGAACAACTTATCAAACGAGTACTACCTTTTCAGGGTTACTACCTAACACTTATTCTGTTACAGTTCGAAATACCACAAATGGATGCGTTTCATCTGCTACTAGTGTTACTATAAATGCTGTACCCACCATTACTGCACCAACAGCTAGTGCCACAGTACAACCTACTTGTAC
>CANHWG010000080.1 GCA_947464335.1 Flavobacteriaceae bacterium | reverse complement strand
AAAGCGATGTATGATAAAAATGATGCCGGAGTTTTACGTACGACACCTTTTGGAAATGATTTTGTAAACGATTTTGCCAAGCTTGCCATAGAAAAAGAATCACTGGGTAAAGATAACGATACTGATTTTCTTGCCTTAAGTTTCTCCTCCACTGATTATGTTGGGCATATTCTTGGACCGCGTTCTATAGAATTGCAAGATACTTATTTGCGTTTGGATTTAACGATAGCCAATTTCTTAAACTACTTAGATAAAACCGTTGGAAAAGGAAATTATTTGGTTTTCTTAACCGCCGATCATGCTGGTGCTGAAAACGCAAGGTATCTTAAAGATAATAAATATGAGGTAACCAATATAGAAGGTAAAGAAGCAACTAAAAATCTAAAAAAATTCTCAACCGATACTTTTGGAGAAGACTTAGTTCTAGATTATGGGGGTTTTAATCTCTATTTTGACAAAGAAAAAATCAAAGCAAAAAATTTAGATTTAGTAAAAGTGAAGCAAGCTTTTAAAGATTTCTTGATGACACAGAATTATGTAAAAAGAGTCTATACAGAAGAAGAAATTTTAGCCAATTCGGGAGCGGATTATCATTTAAATTGTATTGCTAAAGGTTATGATGTAACCCAAAATGGTGATATGATTGTTTTAGATAAACCAGGTTATATCGAATACGGGCCAACGGGAACTTCTCACGGAACTACCTATAGTTACGATACGCATGTGCCATTATTGTTTTATGGTTGGAATATCAAAAAAGGCGAAAGTCATGACAAAAAAGTAATTACGCAAATTGCACCAACGTTATCTCAGTTGCTAAAAATTACCCAACCCAACGGAACGGATTCTGAGGTTTTGTCTGAGATTTTGAAAAAATAATTTTTTCATTTTTGTCATTCCGTCTCGACTTTTTAGGCGAGAGAAATCACATAATTAGCTTCAATAACTTTTGCTTTGATATTAATCCGATGATTACTTCATCAGTATCTCAACGTTAAAGGTTGTTTTATACATCAATCAAAATCTGATTCTGCAGTAAATCGTCAAAAGTTTCACGCTCGCGAATTAAATGGCCTTTTCCATCTTTCCATAATACTTCTGCTGGCTTGTAGCGCGAATTATAGTTGGAAGACATCGAGAAGCAATATGCTCCAGCATTTTTAAAACAAAGGGTGTCGCCTTCATGAATTTCGGCAATTCTTCGATTATTAGCAAACGTATCTGTTTCGCAGATGTAACCCACAACGGTATAGAAACGCTCTTTGCCTTTTGGGTTAGATATATTTTCAATTTGATGTTGTGAACCATAAAACATAGGACGAATTAAGTGATTGAATCCACTATCAATTCCAGCAAAAACAGTAGATGTAGTTTGTTTGACCACATTTACTTTCGCCAAAAAATAACCTGCTTCACTTACTAAAAATTTACCTGGTTCAAAGGCCAAAGTCAATTCTCGTCCGTATTCTTTTTCGAAAGCCAAGAAACGTTTGGAGAGTTTCTTACCCAACTCTTCAATGTTGGTTTCAATATCGCCTTTTTTATAGGGTACTTTAAATCCAGAGCCAAAATCGAGAAATTCTAAATCTTTGAATTGCTTCGCAGCATCAAATAGTATTTCAGAAGCATACAAAAACACTTCAATATCCAAAATATCAGAACCTGTATGCATGTGAATGCCGTTGATATTCATCTTGGTATTCTCAACGATACGCAAAACATGCGGAATCTGGTAAATAGAAATCCCAAATTTACTATCAATATGCCCAACCGAAATATTCTCGTTTCCACCCGCCATTACATGCGGATTGATTCGAATGCAAACCGGTACTTTTGGATGTTTAGCTCCAAAATGTTCTAAAACCGAAAGGTTGTCAATATTAATTTGAACACCCAATTGCGCGACTTCTTCAATTTCTTCAAACGAAACACCATTAGGGGTAAAAATAATTTTATCGGGAGTAAAACCTGCATGCAAGCCCAATTGTACTTCTTGTATGGAAACGGTATCTAATCCGGAACCTAAATTTTTAAGCAATTTTAGAATAGAAATATTCGATAACGCTTTCATCGCATAATTAATGCGCAGCTTTTCTACTTTGGCAAAAGCATTCGATAAGCGATGGTATTGAAATGCAATTGTATCAGCATCATAAACATATAACGGATTTCCGAAGGTTTCCGCTAAGTCAAGTAAATCTTTAGATTGCATGGTCTTATTTTTTGGCAAAGATATGAAATAGCCGATAAAAAGAGAGCCGTTGCATTGCAACGGCTCAAAAGTAATTTAATACAAACTCGGAAACTGATTCGGTTTTGCTTCCTGCATAATGGCATATACTTTTTCAAAGACATCTTCTACAGATGGCTTCGAGAAATAATCACCATCGGTTCCGTATGCTGGCCTATGCGCTTTTGCAGTTAGGGTTTGTGGTTGGCTATCTAAATAATTGTATCCTTTTTGTTCGTCGATAATTTGTTGTAAAATATAAGCACTTGCTCCACCTGGAACATCTTCATCGATAACCAACAAACGATTCGTTTTCATAACACTTTTTACGCAATCATGATGAATGTCAAATGGTAATAACGATTGGGCATCAATTATTTCTACCTCTATACCAACTTCTTGTAATTCTTTAGCCGCTTGTTCAATAATTCTCAAAGTTGAGCCATAGGATACTATAGTAATATCACTTCCTGTTTTGATTGTTTCTACAACACCAATTGCAGTTTTGAATTCACCTAAATTAGTGGGCATTTTTTCTTTTAATCGATACCCATTCAAACATTCGATAACTAAGGCAGGTTCATCAGTTTCTAAAAGCGTATTATAAAAACCGGCTGCTTTTGTCATGTTTCTCGGAACTAAAACGTGTATGCCACGAATGGCATTAATAATCATCCCCATAGGTGAACCCGAATGCCAAATACCTTCCAAACGATGCCCACGAGTTCTGATAATTAAAGGAGCTTTTTGTCTACCTCTAGTTCTGTATTGAAGGGTTGCCAAATCATCACTCATGATTTGGATAGCATATAATAGATAATCTAAATACTGAATTTCAGCAATGGGACGCAAACCACGCATTGCCATTCCGATTCCTTGCCCCAGAATCGTAGCTTCACGGATGCCAGCATCAGCCACACGAAGTTCTCCGTATTTCTCTTGCATGCCTTCTAATCCTTGATTTACATCACCTATATTTCCGGCATCTTCTCCAAAAACTAAAGCTTCAGGATATTTAGAAAAAATAGCATCAAAATTATCACGCAACACTAAACGTGCATCTACTTCTTCAGCATTTTCATCATAGGTTGCAGCAGTTTCCGTTGCTTTCAGAATGTTTTTATCGGATTGAGAGAATAAATGCGAACTGAATTTTGGTTGAATTTTGTTAGTGTAATTGGTTATCCATGTTGCTAATTCTTGTCTGCTATTTTCATTGACAATCATTCGCAACACTTTACGTGCCACTGTTATAATTTCTTTACGGATAGGTTCTTTGATAGAAGCTAAATCAGCTGCTTCTTTTTCGATAAAAGCTTTTTTTGTACTTGATGCAGCAATCGAATTCAATAATGAAACTAATTCCTGTTGTTCTTCTTTCATTGGAGTGATAAAGGCGTTCCAAGCGGCTTTTTTACCATCCAATACTTCTTTTTTAGAATTGGTTTCAATGGCTTCTAATTCTTCTGCAGTTGCCAATTCATTTTGAAGTAACCAGTTTTTCATTTGGGCTACACAATCAAATTCGGTTTCCCACGCTAATCGGTCTGAATTTTTATAACGTTCGTGTGAACCCGAAGTAGAATGTCCTTGTGGCTGTGTTAATTCTTGAACGTGAATTAAAACGGGAACATGCTCTTCTCTAGCGATTTCAGAAGCTTTTTCATAGGTAGCCACTAATGACGGATAATCCCAACCTTTAACTGTTAAGATTTCGTAACCATTAGCATTCGAATCACGCTGAAAACCTTTCATGATTTCAGAAATGCTTTCCTTGGTGGTTTGATGACGGGCGTGTACCGAAATTCCGTATTCGTCATCCCAAACACTTATTACCATAGGAACTTGTAACACTCCTGCGGCATTAAAAGTTTCAAAAAATAATCCTTCAGAAGTAGAAGCATTTCCAATTGTTCCCCAAGCTACTTCATTTCCATTGGTTGAAAAGTTTGAAAAATTTTCTAATCCGCTAACATTTCTATAAATTTTGGAGGCCTGTGCTAATCCTAATAATCTTGGCATTTGACCAGCTGTTGGCGAAATATCGGCACTAGAATTTTTTTGTTGGGTTAGGTTTTTCCAGTGGCCATTTTCGTCAATAGAATGGGTGCTAAAATGCCCGCCCATTTGTCTACCAGCACTCATTGGGTCGTGTTCTATATCAGAATGTCCGTATAAGCCCGCAAAAAATTGTTCAATAGATAATTGACCTATGGCCATCATAAAAGTTTGGTCACGATAATAACCTGATCTAAAATCACCATTTTGAAATGCTTTGGCCATTGCTAATTGTGGCACTTCTTTTCCATCACCAAAAATTCCGAATTTTGCTTTTCCCGTTAGGACTTCCTTTCGTCCTAAAAGACTACATTCTCTACTAATTGTGGCAATTTTATAATCATTTAGTACTTCTTGTTTGAAGTCATCAAATGTAATTTCGGTTTTGGATGTAGTCTCAGACATAGTGGTATTTTATTTCAAGAAGTAACAAATTTATATAAAAAGACGTTACGAAGTATGTTATCAGATGAAAATATATTTTTAATTATATGTAAATTAGTTGCTATATAAATGATTTATGTTACGAATAATTTATAAAAAGCAACATTATTCTAAAATATGTTTAAAATATTATAGAATAAGTTTCTGTTTTATAACCATTTTCTAGTAAATAAACTAACGATAGTCTCAGGTTGAAAAGTTACAATAAACCGAATTCTTTCACCATAATTTGGTTGCCCTATTTCCCAACCATTACTAGAATATACCGGAAGATATAATTCGAAATAATCGGTAACTAAATTAAGGCGTATTCCACTATCATAGACCAATTGTGCAGGAGCATTTTTGTTTTTAAAGCCACCAACATCACCATAAACTTCTACCCAATTCCAGATATTACAACTTACATTAGAAGTTGCCATCCAACGATTGGCAAAACGTGTTTCAAAAATAGATTTAAAAAAACCATCTGCAACAATAGATTGTTGACTAAATAATCCTGTAGTTTCTGATCTTCCAAGATAGTCGCTTTCAAACATATAGTCGGTTGGTCTATCAAGTCCAAAGTCAAAAAAATTAGAGGTTGTAGTATTGTATAAAAAGGTACCCGCAAATACTCTGACATTTAATTGTCTGTTGTTGTTAAACAGTCTGCGGTATTGCATTTCACCTTGCAATTTTCCAAAGTTTTTGGAGAATTGCATTTCTGTTAAAAAATTATAATGATTCGTTATTTCAGTTCTTCCGTTATAATATTTGGCAGAAAAAACAGAGTAGTTTTCGGTGTTTTCGGATGTAGTAAAATTAGATTTTTCTCTATCGATAATCGTCTGTTTGAGAGTAAAGCTTTGAATTTTATTATCTCTATAATCATCTGGACGAATTCTAAAATTGATGATAGGTGTTAATTTTAAATAGGATGCTTCTGGTGCATAATGAAGATAATTACCGCTCAGTAAATAACGGATATGGTATAAATTACTATTTCGATTATATTGATTGAACAGAATAGAACCTTTGCCAGTTAAGCTTTGCGTTTTTGTAGAGTAAGTAGGATTGACATCAAAAATAAAAGGTTTGTCTAAAATGGTTTTATTGTTAAAACGAATCCCAGGATAAAAACCATCGTAAAGATTAAATTCAAGTGTTGGTATGTAAACGATTTGGTTATAATTAGGATCTTCTAAGTCTTTAAAAAATATAAACTTGATTGGCCTGTTACTTAGGCGAAGTCCTTTTAATGAGCGCCAATTGTTTCTAAGATTAAACTCAGGAACTTCATTTTTATAATTAATTATAATTCTATCAGCATCTTTTCGTTCTATTGTATAAATACTGTCTTTAGGTAAGGCATCAATCCATTTTTTGAATACGATTTCTTTATTTTTTGTGCCATAAATTGGAATAGGAACATTAGTATCTGTTTTGTTTTTTAATCGAAAACGTATACTGTCTTTGGTTTTTGATACATAATCAAATTTATAGTCAAACGTTTCTCTTGAGTTAATGATTTTGTCAAAATACCAATCAATTTTTTGGGTTGAATTTTGTTTTAACAGTGATTCAAAATCGTTTGCTGATTGTTGTTTTTTTATATTATTGGTATAAAAAACAGGAATTATAGTATCTATTAAATTGTTTTCTGAATATTCGTTTAGATATTTTAAGCTTAAACCAGAACGGTATTTTGACGCTATTTTTTCATTAAATTTTATCAGTCTATCTTTCGGAAGATTGAGTTTTTGGTCTAAATTTTTCCGAGCCATCAACATATAATAATAACTGTATTGTCCATTAAAATCTAAACTAACTAAATTGTATCCTTTAACGGGTTTAAATTTTGTGACATTCCCCATCATTTTAATTCCAGGATAGAATTCATCGATATATTTCATCATTAAGTAAACTTGAATACCATCATAAATCCAGTTATCATTTCTTGGATTTAAATTGATGGTGTTATGGATAAATGAATTTAAATAGGTTTTTAAAAACTTTATTTCATAAAGGAATTCATCCGGAAAAGGTGCAATAAAAGCAGGGAGTTGGTTTAAGCCGTAAAAAGGATTTCGTTCATAATCAGCTTTTGCAATAACAATTTTTTTATTGGGATAATTACCCATTTTTTCTTTGACCCAATTAGTGATTTTATCAATAATTAGTACGCGTTGTAAATCATTAATTCGATCGTCTTTGAAGTTTGTGATAACTTCTAGGTTTTGATTTTTAAACACTTCAAATTCTTTT
>CANHWG010000079.1 GCA_947464335.1 Flavobacteriaceae bacterium | reverse complement strand
TTCAAAATTATTTTCTCCGTCAGTGATAAAAGTCTTGTGCCCTTTTAAAACCAATATTGTGTTCAACGCTTTTGCTTTTTCTATTGCGGTTTGTCTTCTTTCTAATGCTGATTTGTGGTTTCCAAAAAGGCGGTCAAACTCTTTGCTATGTGGTGTCAATATTGATTTTTTGGGAAGCTGATGAAGTTGTTGTTGATTCTTTGAAAAAATAGTTAACGCATCAGCATCAAAAACGCATGGTGTTTTTACGTGGTTTACAAGTAACTCTATTTTTCTTTCGGCTAATTTATCTATTCCAAAGCCAGGTCCTATTGCAAAAACAGTATACATATCCCAATTGGTTTTTTCTTCTCTAAACTCAATCATCGCTTCGGGAATAGCAGTAAAAATAGCTATTCGTTCTTTTTTCGGAATGTTTAGAGTAACTAAACCCGCTCCGGCTCTTAAACAAGCTTTAGTTGCTATAATTGCCGCGCCTATTTTAGCTTTGCTACCGGCTAAGATTAATACATGGCCATGACTCCATTTGGTGGCGTCAGGTTTTCTTTTTTGAAGTATTTTTTGAATCTGTTTTTGGTCAACAATAATCATGTTGATAAGGTATTAATCTTGGACTATGAAATCTTTTGGGTCTTCTTTGTTAAATTCGGGTTGAATGTTGATGTGGTTGATATGGAATTGCTCAAACAAAACAATTTCAATTTTTTCTAACAACAGATTAAATTCGCTCATTTTTATATCATCAGCACAATCTAGATGTGCTTCGAGATGTAATTCTTCATCATTCAAATGCCAAATATGAATGTGGTGCAATTTATTAACTCCGGGAATTTTATGTACTTCGCGCACTAATTCTTTTATATCGATATAATCTGGAGTAAAAAGCATTAGCATCTTGGTAGCTGATTTAATCAAATCATAGCTTACATAAATAAGATATAATGCAATTAACAATGTCATGATACTATCTACCCAAAACCAACTATAAAATTTCATTAACAAACCGCCAACTAAAACTGCTACAGACGCCATCATATCGGTCAATAAATGTAAATAAGCCGATTTCATATTTAAGTTATGTTCTGAATCTTTTTTAAGTAATAAGACAGAACCACCGTTGACAACTATTCCTAAAACAGCTAACCAAATTACTAAAGTGGACTGAATAGGTTCTGGATGAAATAATCGAATAGAAGCTTCATATATAATAAACAACGCCACAACGATTAAGGTAATAGCATTGATGAATGCTGCTATTAATTCGGCTCTTTTATAACCAAAAGTATTGTTTATTGAGGCCTTACGTCTAGATAATTTGTGGGCTATAAAACTAAAAACCAAAGAGAGAACGTCAGAAAAATTATGAAGCGCATCTGATATCAGAGCTAAACTTCCTGAAATAATGCCACCTATTACTTGCGCAATGGTAATTAGTAAATTTAACAGAATAGAAAGTAATAAGTTTTTTCCTTTTACTTCGTGTTTATGAATGTCTATTTTACTCATTTTAATTTGTTAAATGACCGTATATTTTAAAGCCAATTTGTAAATATAAATAGCCAATTGGTACATTTAGAAAAAGTATAAAAAGTGAGAAAAAAATCGATTTTCTTTCTTTTTTATTTTTAACATATAAAGATAGTAATATCGTAAATAGAATACTGTTTATTATAAAGAAAGAAATCATGTAAAAAATGCTAATGTATATAACACCGCTAAAAGAAGTAAAATAATAGAGTGCCACAATTAAACTTCCGAGTAAAAAAGTAATTAAAGCAACTTTTCTACTCAAACGGTTGTAATCACTTACTGTTTTCGGATGTATAAACATTTTTTTATTTACAGGCTATTTTATCAACTCGAGTTGCATGTCTTCCGCCTTCAAATGAAGTATTTAAAAAAGTGTCGACCATTTCAACGGCTTGTTGAATCGAAGTGTATCGTGCCGGAATACTTATAATATTTGCATCGTTATGCTGTCGTGCTAAAGCGGCGATTTCTTTAGTCCAACAAAGCGCAGCACGAATACCTTGATGTTTATTTACTGTCATACTAATTCCGTTTCCAGAGCCACAAATCACGATGCCAAAATCGGCTTTAGCCGTTTCCACATCTATGGCTACAGGATGACCAAAATCAGGATAATCTACACTGTCGAAAGTATCGGTTCCGTGGTTCAAAATTTCATGTCCTTTTTGTGTTAAAAAAGCAACTATTGCTTTCTTATAATCAGGTCCTGCGTGATCATTTCCGATAGAGATTTTCATAGTGTTGTGTTTGTAGTTAGTATCGCAAATTTACGGAAAGAATTGATTACATTTTTAGTTTATCGTAAGTCTTTGATTTATAACAGGCAAGGATTTTAGTGTTTTGGATAATTTTTATAACTATTTAAAAATCATTAGAATATATTTTATAAAAATGTTAAAATGATGTATTGTTAATTATAAAACACAATTCGTTGATAATCAGTTAACCTTAAATTAACATCAAATGTTAACAACTTCGGATAGAATTTTAGAAGTTTTTTTAGGTTGTACGAATTAAAATTGTAATCAAAAAGTAAGTTGAAAAAAACAAATTTTGTTTGGTTGTTTTTTAGAAAAGTTATCAATACAAAAAAGCAATTTTTCAACCAAAATTAAGATATAAAGTTATTTACAAAAAAGTAGTTCTTTTAGTTGTGAACAACTGTTAATTAATTATAAAAAATGCTTTAAAATGAGTGTTTTAATTTTATAAACCGATGTTGATAAATAGGTATAAAAAAGTATAACTATAAAATCTATTATTTTTAAATAAAGTTATTCCACAAATAAACATGCTATAATAACCATCATAAATTTAAATTTTTAAATCTTTTCTTTTTGTTGTTTTTAATAAGTGTTGATAACATTCTTATTTTTAAGTATGATTTGATATTTAAAAATAGAGAATGTTAGATTTCTATTAAAACTAAGTACTAAATACTATTTACTAATTACTATTCACTAATTTTAAACCCAATTAGAAAATGAAAAATGAGTAAGAAACACAAAAAGCTCGGAAAAAATGAAAAAACTTTTTCCGAAAAGATATTTAAGATACTATCTAAAAACGCCAATAAACCTTTTAACTATAAACAAATTGCTGCCATTTTAGAATTAGATGATACGAAAAGCAGAAACGAAATAATAAAAGATCTTAAAATTCTAGCAGCTCAAAAGCTGATTATTGAATCTGAACCAGGAAAGTATTTAGTTAAAGCATCTAGCCAGCAATATTACGAAGGAGTTGTCGATATGACTTCTAGAAAAACGGGCTATTTTGTTTGTGATGAATTAGAAAACGATGTTTTTATTCCGTTTATCAATTTAAATCACGCTTTAGATGGCGATAAAGTGAAAGCGTATGTTTATAATAGAAGAAGCTCTAGAAAACCAGAAGCTGAAGTAATTGAAATTATAGAAAGACACAAAACAGAGTTTGTTGGTGTTGTTGATATTCAAAAGAATTTTGGATTTGTAACAACGGCTAATGCCAAAATGTATACCGATATTTTTATTCCAAAAAATAAATTAGCCGAAGCAGAACACGGTGATGTGGTTTTAGTAAAACTAGAAGATTGGCCAGTAAAAGCAGATTCGCCTTTTGGTTCCGTTATAAAAGTATTAGGAAAACCAGGTGAACACAATACTGAGATTCATGCTATTTTAGCTGAATATGGGTTGCCTTATGATTTTCCGATAGAAGTAGAAACTTATGCTAATAAATTAGATACTTCAATTACGCAAGCTGAAATTGATAAACGTCGCGACATGCGAAAAATTCTAACGTTTACTATTGATCCAAAAGATGCAAAGGATTTTGATGATGCGTTATCCTTCCAAGTTTTAGAAAACGGAAATTATGAAATAGGTGTTCATATTGCTGATGTTTCTCATTATTTAAAAGAAGGAACTATTTTAGATGATGAAGCTTATAAACGGGCAACTTCAGTTTATTTAGTAGATAGAGTTGTACCAATGCTTCCTGAAGTGTTATCAAATTATGCTTGTTCACTTCGTCCACATGAAGAAAAATATACGTTTTCAGCTATTTTTCAATTGAATGCAAAAGCAGAAGTGGTTGATTCTTGGTTTGGAAGAACCATTATTTTTTCGGATCAACGTTTTTCGTATGAAGAAGCGCAAAGTATTATTGAAACTAAATCAGATATCATTCCGGCAGATATTTCATTAACTGGTGCAGCATATAAAGTTCCGGCAGAAATTGTAGCAGCTACTTTAAAACAAGATGAGTTGGCTAAAATTCTTCGTAGAAAAAGAATGGCTGAAGGCGCTATTTCTTTTGATAAGGTAGAAGTGAAATTTAATTTGGATGACAATGCAGAACCAGTGGGTGTTTTCTTCAAAGTATCTAAAGATGCGAATCATTTAATTGAAGAATTTATGTTATTGGCCAACAGAAAAGTAGCAGAATTTATCGGAAAACAAAAGAAAACCTTTGTGTATCGAATTCACGACGAACCCAATGAAGATAAATTAATCAACCTACAAACGGTGATTTCTAAGTTTGGTTATGCCATCAATATGAAATCGAAACAAGATATTTCGAAATCGTTGAATAAATTATTGAATGATGTTAACGGAAAAAAAGAACAAAATTTAGTAGATACTTTAACCATTCGAAGTATGAGTAAAGCGAAATATTCTACCGAAAATATTGGTCATTATGGATTAGCATTTGATTATTATAGTCATTTTACTTCTCCAATTCGTCGTTATCCCGATGTGATGGTGCATCGATTATTGCAATTTTATTTAGATGGAGGAAAATCAACCGATGCAGCTATTTTTGAAGAAAAATGTGCTCATTCTAGTGATATGGAAGGTTTGGCGGCGCAAGCCGAAAGAGATTCTGTAAAATACATGCAAGTAAAATACATGCAATATCACAAAGATCAAGAGTTTTTGGGTGTAATTTCTGGCGTAACCGAATGGGGAATTTATGTAGAAATTGTAGAAAACAAATGCGAAGGAATGGTTCGTATTCGTGAAATAAAAGAAGATTATTATACGTTTGACGAAAAGCAATATGCTTTGGTAGGACAAGCTACACAAAGTATTTTACAATTAGGTGATGAAGTTTTTGTGAAAGTAAAAAATGCCGATTTAGTGAAGAAACAATTGGATTTTCATTTTATTAGAAGGAATCATAGTTAGTAATCAGTATTCAGAAATTAGTATTCAGTAAATTTTTTAAAAATGAAATCGAAGATTTATGAATACCCAAAAAAAATCTTATCATGAGTAAAAAAATAGTTTTGATTTTATTAGTATTTAGTACAGTAGCTTTTGCTCAAGAAACTAAAAATGTGGGCGATTTTGACAAAGTTACGTCCTTTGATCGTATTGATGTTTTTCTTGTTCCAAGTGATGAAAACAAAGTACAACTTGATGGAAAAAATAAAGAAGAAGTTGAGTTAGTCAATAAAAACGGAGAATTAAAAATCAGAATGCCATTTCTAAAAATGCTTGATGGCGATAACATTTCAGTAACGGTTTATTATAAAAAAATAACTGCAGTAGAAGCTAACGAAGGTTCTAGAATTGCTTGTGGAGATAAAATTACTTCAGTTGTATTTGATGTTATTGCTAAAGAAGGTTCTGAAGTAAAATTGATTTTAGATGTAGAAAAATTAAATGTAAGAACAGCAAATGGATCAAAAGTTGAATTAGAAGGAAGCGCATCCATTCAAGACGTATTAGTTAATTCAGGCGGAATTTATGAAGCTGAAAAATTAGAGTCACAAATAACTACCGTTTCTTGCAACGCCGGTGGTGAAGCAGCTATTTTTGCAACAAATATAGTTGATGCTAAAGTTAGAGCAGGAGGAAATATTACAATCTATGGTAAGCCAAAACAGATTAACCAAAAAGTTATTGCTGGCGGAACTATTAAACAAGCCAAATAGCATTTTCAATTTTAAATTTTAAATTCTAAATTGCAAAGTAAAAATTTTAAAAATGATTTTACTTCAAGACATTTTATCCGCCATTCCGCTTGGTTTCTTTCTAAGTTTTATGATTGGACCAGTTTTTTTTGTATTACTAGAAACCAGTGTTGTTAAAGGATTTAGAGCGGCTATTTTTTTTGATTTAGGAGTTGTTCTAGCCGATATTGTTTTTATTACCATCGCTTTTTTTAGTAGTTACCGATTAATTCAAAGTATTAAAGATGACCCAGCGTTATTTATTTTTGGCGGATTAGTGATGCTTACCTATGGTATTATTTCATTTGTGAATAACAGAAAAGAAGCTAGAAAAATTACAATAGATGAAGAAGATCCGGTAGAATTAGCTAAAAACAATTATTTTACTTTATTTGTAAAAGGGTTTTTCTTAAACTTTATCAATATTGGTGTACTGGGTTTTTGGTTAGCTATTTTAATAACAATTGGTCCACAATTAGAGTTGAAAACATCCAGAATGTTAACCTTTTTTACCGCATTAATCGTAACTTATTTTGTAACCGATATTTTTAAAATATTATTAGCCAAACAATTACGTAGTAAACTCAATCAAAAAAATATACTTTTAATTAAGAAGTTTATCAGTATAGTTCTCATTATTTCTGGAGTATTTTTATTAACACAAGGGTTATTTCCAAAAGAACAAAAGATAGTTAATAAAGCTTTTGAAAAGTTGGAGCATGAGAAGTAAAAAATCACCTCAATATTGTCATTTCGACCCGAGAGAGAAATCTCATTAATAAAGGTTTAGATTCTTCCTTCGTCAGACACGAGAGCTTTGCTCGAACTAGCGAAGCAATGACAAATAAAAAAACCTCCAAGTTTCCTTGAAGGTTTCAGAGTCATCATCCCGATACGAACAATATCTTTAATCAATTTTTTCTAAAAATTTACCAATAAAAAAAGAGCTACTGTATCTAGTAACTCTTTTGAGGCATCGTCCGGATTCGAACAATATCTTTAATCAATTTTTTCTAAAAATTTACTAATA
>CANHWG010000078.1 GCA_947464335.1 Flavobacteriaceae bacterium | reverse complement strand
GATTGGTTGTTTACTGGAAAAAAAGGGAAATTTATTCTTAAAAATACAATGGAGAATAGATTGCCCAAAGAGATAATCGAATTTAGAAAGATAGGATTGAGTGCGCCTTGGGGAAGTTATTTACTTCAATTCCCAAGTTTTATTGACGAATTAGATCATTTTGTGAAAAGTCCTATTTTTGAAATGCCTTTTTTAGAAAATATCAATAGTAAAACATTGGTAGCCGAAGTAAAGAATGGAAACACCAAAATTTTACCCTATTTTATGCCGATATTCATGCTCCACAATTGGCAAAAAAACTATTATAATAAATTCGTTTAAAAAATCTTTGACTTACTTTTGTCTTATAGCTAGTTAATCTAAACATGAATATCCAAAATAATTTCTCCTTAAAAGCATACAATACTTTTGGTATTGAAGCCAAAGCCAAACAATTTGTTGCTGTTCACACTACTGAAGAGTTAAAAAAAATTTTACAAGAAAATAAAAATGAACCCAAATTCATACTGGGTGGCGGTAGTAATATGTTATTAACTCAAGATATACAAGCTTTGGTTATCCACATTGATTTGTTAGGCAAAAAAGTAGTACATGATGATGAAGATTTTGTTTGGGTAGAAAGTATGGCGGGTGAAAATTGGCATGATTTTGTGCTTTGGACGATTGATCAAAATTTTGGAGGATTAGAAAATATGTCACTCATACCAGGCAATGTTGGAACAACACCCGTTCAGAATATTGGAGCGTATGGAACCGAGATAAAAGATACTTTTGTTTCTTGCGAAGCTATAAACATCAGAACGCAAGAAATGAAAACCTTCACTAAAGAAGCGTGTCATTTTGGATATAGAGAAAGTATTTTTAAAAACGAAGTAAAAGATCAATACATAATTACCTCAGTTGTATTTAAACTGTCTAAACGCAATCATAAAATAAATACTTCTTATGGCGACATTACTAAAGAACTAGAAAAACAAAATGTGGCTATTCCTACTTTAAAAGATGTTTCTAATGCCGTTATTGCTATTAGACAAAGTAAATTACCCAACCCAAAAGAATTGGGAAATAGTGGAAGTTTTTTCAAAAATCCGATAATTTCAAAAGCTGATTACGATAAAATTAAAGCTTTTCATCCAGATATGCCCCATTATGTAGTTTCTGAAACTGAGGTAAAAGTTCCAGCGGGATGGCTCATCGAAAAAGCTGGTTTCAAAGGAAAACGTTTTGGAGATGCTGGAATTCATAAAAATCAGGCACTAGTTTTGGTTAATTATGGCAACGCAACCGGGCAAGAAATATTAAAAGTTTCCAAAGACATTCAGGCAACTATTTATAAGGAATTTGGTATTGCCATTGAAGCAGAGGTTAACGTGATTTAAAATGAGTTATAGAAATTAAGGAAAAGTGATAAGCACCTTAATATTTGTATAGTATATTTATATCTTGAACATATCTTTTACATGTATATCCCCGAACTTTACAAAAACGAAAATCAAGAAGACATTCAGAACTTCATTCATCAGAACGGGTTTGGCATATTAGTGAATCAAACGAAAGGAAAGTTATGGGCAACACATATTCCGTTACTTTTAGAAGAAAAAGAAGGAAGACACATTTTAGTAGGACATGTTTCTAAAGAAAATCCGCAAGCAGAGAGCTTTAACACCAACGATGATGTATTAGTAATTTTTCACGGAGCTCATTCTTATATTTCATCTTCATGGTATGATCATGAAAATGTGCCTACATGGAATTATCTCGCGGTTCATGTATATGGAAAAGTACAACTTCATTCATTTGAAGAAAGTATTGAGGAATTAAAAAGATTGGTCGATAAATATGAATTGAAATCTGAAAAACCAATTCGTGTTGAAGAATTATCTCAGAAAACGATGCTTCAGGCAAGAGGAATCGTATCATTTGAAATAGCAATAACTTCTATTGAAGCCAAGAAAAAATTATCGCAAAACCGAGACGACAAAAACTATAAAAACATCATTTCAAAACTGGAAAATTCAGATGATTATCAGTCGATTGAAATGGCTAAAGAAATGAAAAGAATCGACCTTAAAATGTAGAAAATTGAGTTGCGTATTGCATTAAGAATAACTACATTTGCAGACCTTTTTAAAGTCGAAAAAGCATTATGTTATTATCTGTTTTTTGTTTGTTTATTGCAGTTGTTTTTATTCAATTTCTGTATTATGTTTTAATTTTTGGTAAATTTTCATTTGCTAAAGCTCCAACTGCCTCGCCAAAAAGAATTCCGATATCTGTGATTGTTTGTGCCAAAAATGAAGAAGAAAATGTTCGGAATTTAATTCCACTTCTTGTAGCGCAAGATTATCCTCAATTTGAAATCGTATTGATTGATGATGCTTCTATTGATTCTACTTTAGACGTGTTTGAAGAATATGAAAAATTACATTCGAATATCAAACTAGTAAAAGTTGAAAATAACGAAGCTTTTTGGGGAAATAAAAAATATGCGCTAACCCTTGGAATTAAAGCAGCTAAATACGAATATTTATTATTTACAGATGCCGATTGTGTTCCTAGTTCGAAAGATTGGATAACTTCAATGAGTGCTCAATTTACCCAGGAAAAAACCATTGTTTTAGGTTATGGCGCGTATGAAAAAATTGGTGGTTCCTTCTTAAATAAGATCATTAGATTCGAAACATTATTAAGTGCAACTCAGTACTTTTCTTGGACAAAAATAGGAAAACCTTATATGGGAGTTGGTCGAAACTTAGCCTATAAAAGAGAAGAGTTTTTCAAGGTTCGTGGTTTTATGGACCATATGAAAATACGTTCTGGTGATGATGATTTGTTTATCAATCAAGCAGCAGAAGCCAAAAACACTACAACTTGCTTTCTTCCTGATAGTTTTACCTATTCTAAACCTAAAACTTCATTTAAAGATTGGTTTACCCAAAAAAGACGTCACGTTTCTACTGCCAAACATTATAAACTATTTGATCAAAATCAATTAGGTATATTCTATGTTTCGCAATTATTATTTTTAGTGTTGCCCATTATTTTATTGATTTTTCAATATCAATGGATTGCCGTTGTAAGTATCATTGGGTTTCGCTATATTTTTGCTTGGATCACAATGGGATTTGCGGCAGGAAAACTTAAAGAAAAAGATGTAATGTATTGGTTTCCGATAGTTGAAATCGTATTGATTTTTACCCAACTTAATGTATTTATCACCAATACATTTTCAAAACCAGTACATTGGAAATAAAACCCTATATAGAAAATGCAAAAAAAGGAGATCAAGTTGCTTTTACTTTTTTGCTAGATCATTACTGGAATGAAGTCTATGGTTTCATGCTGAAACGAACAGAAAACGAAACCGATTCGGAAGATATTACTATTGAAACGTTCTCGAAAGCATTTGATAAAATAGCAACGTATAATCCTGAATTTCAGTTTAACACTTGGTTAATTGCCATTGCTAAAAATGTGCATATTGATATGCTTCGAAAAAAGAAAACTACTATTTTTGTTGAAATCACTGATGAGCAAGACCATCATTATAATATTGCCGATTCCTCTCCTACTGTAGAAGACGCCTTAATTACGGAACAAAATTTATCTAGATTATTACAATTCATAAAAGAACTTAAACCGCATTACCAAGAAGTTATACAGCTTCGTTACTTTCAGGAAATGAGTTATCAAGAAATTGCTGAGCAATTAAACGAGCCTTTAAGTAACGTCAAAATCAAATTACTTCGCGCAAAAAAACTTTTGGCTGAAATCATCGAGAACAAAAAATAACGCTTTTTTTTTGTTACAATTTATATTGAATACCTCTTTATTTTATAGTTTTTTTTTACTCTCTGCAAAAATTAATTGCAGTAGGTATACTTTTTTATTTATTCTGTCGTTATATACTAAAATCTTCACGCTTATGTAACATAGATACTTAACTTAAAATCATTTTATTATGTCAAACGTTAGTATTTATGAAAAAAACTGGACTGATCTAGTTTTTGAAGGCAAAAACCAAGCTTATGGCGCCTATCAATTACGCCAAGAAAACCCTCGAACAACATTATTAGCATTTATTGTTGGAATTTTATTTATCCTCTCTTTAATTGGTAGTTGGCTATTACTTTCATCGTTTGGAGCAAAACCAATTGAAAAACCCATTATTGATGAAACAACCATTATTACCCTTTCTGATTTTAATCCTCCAAAAAATGAAGAGCCAGAAAAAGAAAAAACAATGGCTCCATTAAAAAAAGAAGAAACCAAAAAGGATATCGAAAAAAAAGATTTAAAAAATATAACTCTTGTAAAACCTGAGGATAATCCGGATGTAATCAAAACAAATAAAGAGTCAAAAGAAAATCCAAACGATACAAATACTACAAGTAGTACAGGAACAACGTCAACAACTTCAGGCACTTTAACTGGAAATTCATCTATTCCGAAAAATACTGGTGGAGATGAAAATGTAACTTTGAGAACAAATGAATTAGACAGACACCCTGAATATCCGGGCGGAATCAAAAAATTCTATGAATATGTTGGCAATTCAATAGAAAAATCAGAAATCGAAAACAGTTCAAGTTCCGTTAGTGTAATTATGGCTTTTGTTATAGAAAGAGATGGAAGTATAACGGATATTAAAGTTTTGAGAAGTTCCGATAAAGCACTTGAAAAAGAAGCAATCAGAGTTTTAAAAGCTTTAAAAATAAAATGGTCACCAGGGTATTTGAATGGTGAAAAAGTCAGAACACTATATACACTACCTATAAAAGTTGCCTTTTAAAATAACCTAAAACCACTAATGCTTTTGTCCCTAAACCTGACTTGTAAATTATAACTCGTCAGGTTTATTATTTTTAATAACTAGTGCAAAACTTTTGAAGTGTAATGGTTTTTAATTTGACTAAATATTGGTATTATTGTATACTTTAAATATTTATGAAATTTACCCTAATTACCTTTGTTTTATCTACACTTATCTACTATTCTAGTCCAAAAAACAGAATAATTGAGAAAGAATCATTTAAGTTAAAAACTGAGGATAGTTTGTATATAAAATCTAAATTCCCAATAAAAATGGGAAGTGTTTCAGAAGCTTATTTTGAAGAAAAAAAATCAAAAATTGATTCATTTTATAACAAGTTTATCAATTCACCCTACTACAGCGGTGGCTTTATTGTGGTTAAAAATGGCCGGATACTTTTTGAAGATTATAGAGGATATTCAAATACAAAAACAGGAGAAAAGATTACATCCACTACTCCTATTCATCTAGCCTCCGTTAGTAAAGTCTTGACAAGTACAGCGATACTTCGATTAGTACAACAAGACAATCTGATGCTGGATCAAAAAGTAATCGATTGGCTCCCAAGTTTTCCATACAAAAACACAACGATACGAACATTACTCAATCATAGAAGTGGTTTGCAACATTATGCCAACTTTCCGGGTTTATTAAAAAAAAGATGGGACAGACGTAAAGTATTGAGCAACCAAGATGTTTTTAATTTGTTAGTTCAAAACAAATTCCGTTTAGTTACTCCGCACGACACTCACTTTGATTACTGTAATACCAACTATATAATTTTAGCGTTAATCATTGAAAAAGCAACAGGATTAAGTTACCGAAGAGCTATGAATGAATTGATTTTTAAGCCATTAGGAATGGAAAATTCTTTTGTTTTTAACTATGATACTGATAGAGAAACTGCATCAAAATCTTATAGAGGAAATACTATTTTTCCTTGGGATCAGTTTGATAATTTGTATGGTGATAAAAATATTTATTCCACTCCAAGAGATTTGGCTAAGTTTGATTTGGGTACGTATTCATCGGATTTTATTAGACCTGAGCTTTTAGAAGAAGCTTATTATGGTTATAGTTCGGCTAAAGTAAAAAAACCAATTAAAGACTATGGTTTGGGTATGCGTATGCGGTTTTTACCTCCTAACGGTGAAAAAATGATTTACCACAACGGTTGGTGGCACGGTAATAACACATCTTTTGTTCCAGTAAGAAAAGATACCGTTACGGTTGTTTGTTTAGGAAATAAATATTCTAATCGCCCATATGCCACTTTAAGTATGGTGAGTAGTATTTTTTATAAAAAGAAAACAGAAATTGAAAAACCACTTCCAGTAGAAACCGAGTGTCAAGAATAATTATTCTTTTACTAAATAAATTCCGTCGTCTTTAATTTCGATTCGTTTTTCTTTATAAAGTGCTCCAATTGCTTTTTTAAAGGTTTTTTTACTCATTTTGAGCACTGTTTTAATATCATCAGGATCGCTAGTATCATTTAGCTTCAGAAAACCTTTGCTGGCCCTAAGCTCGTCTAGTATTTTTTCTGCATTAGGCTCAATGTTCTCGTATCCTAATTTTTGTAAAGAAACATCAATCTTATTATCCGGTCTGATAGTTTTTATAAAACCTTTCATTCGGTCACCTGTTCGGATATCATCATACACTTGGTCTTTGTATAATAATCCTTTGTGAATATCATTGATAATAACATTTATTCCTAAATCGGTTATATGAGAAATAATTAAATCGACTTCTTCGCCAATTTGAACGGTTATATTTTCATTATTTAAAAACTGATTGGTTTTGCTAGAAGCTACAATTCTATTGGTTTTTTCATCCATATAGGCAAAAACAAGATAACGCTTCCCTTTTTCCATAGGTCGCGCTTGTTCTTTGAAAGGAACAAAAATATCTTTCTCCAAACCCCAATCTAAAAAAGCACCGAATTTGTTAACATAATTCACTCGAAGCAAACCAAATTCATCTAATAAAATATAAGGTTCTAATGTTGTTGCCACTGGTCTTTCTTCATGATCTAAATACACAAAAACTATAATCTCATCATCTATTTTATACTCTTTTGGAATATATTTTAGAGGAAGCAAAACATCTTCTTTTCCGTCGGTTAAGAAAAGTCCAACCTTTGTATCTCTCGCAATTTTGAGTGTGTTATAATGTCCTATTTCCATTTGGTAAACGTGTAATTTGAACGGCAAAGATAGGAAAATTCGAAGCTTGAAAATAGTTTATAAATATGTAGATTTGTATATGTAACAAAATCAAAGCATTTTATACTAACTCGGCTATGAGTGACAACTTGGAACAATTATTTGTAAAACAATTAAAGGACAATCAAAACATTATCCACAAGATATGTCGATTGTATACCAATGATGAAGATGCCCATAAAGATTTGTTTCAAGAAATTACCATTCAACTTTGGAAAGCATTCCCAAAATTTAGAGGTGAATCTAAATTCTCTACTTGGGCGTATCGAGTGGCATTAAATACCGCCATCACACTTTACAGAAAAAGTACTCGAAGTATTGCAACTACGAGCTATGAAGGACAAAAACATTTTTTATCTCAAGACGAATATAACTTTGAAGAAGAAGAACAAATCAAGTTAATGTATCAAGCCGTACATCAGTTAAATGATATTGAAAAAGCATTGGTTTTCTTGTATTTAGAAGACAAAGATTATACAGAAATATCAGAAACATTAGGTATTAGTGAAGTTAATGCCCGCGTAAAAATGAATAGAATAAAAGGAAAATTAAAAAAAATATTAAATCCTTAAGGATTATGGAAGAATTGGATTTATTAAAAAAAGCATGGCAAAAAGACACCTACCCGAACGAACAAATTTC
>CANHWG010000077.1 GCA_947464335.1 Flavobacteriaceae bacterium | reverse complement strand
TAATATCAATAAAAAAAACGTCCCAATTTATTGGGACGTTTTTACTGAACACTAAGCACTGCCTACTGACCACTATTTCTTTTGATTCTTCATTTCTTTTTCAATCATTTCGTAGAACTCATCAATTTTTGGTAAAACTACGATACGAGTTCTTCTGTTTTTAGCTCGGTTATCGGCTGAATTGTTATCAACTAACGGAATGAATTCGCTTCTTCCGGCAGCAATCAATTGAGATGGTTTTACCCCTAAATCTTTGGTTAAAACTCTAACAATAGCGGTAGAACGTTTAACACTTAAATCCCAATTATCCAGTAAAACGGCATTCCCTGTAAACGGAACGTTATCAGTATGACCTTCAACCATACACTCAAACGTCGGACGGCTATTGACCACTTTTGCCACTTTTGCTAAAACTTCTTTAGCTCTGTCGCTTACTACATAACTTCCGCTTTTAAATAACATTTTATCTGCAATAGAAATGAAAACAACTCCTTTTTCTACATTAACTTCAATATCGGGGTCAGAAATGCCAACAGAAGATTTTAAACTTGTTACCAAAGCCAATGTCACACTGTCTTTTTTAGTCACAGCATCTTGAAGACGTGAAATTTTTAAATCTTTTTCTCTTAAACTTTCTAATGATTTTTCTAAGTTTTGAGCACCTTTAGTTGTAAGTACTGTTAATTCTTTAGAATTGTTAATCAAGTCTGAATTGTTTTGCTTAAGGTAATCGTTTTGTTTAGAGAGTGCGTCTTTTTCAGAAAGACATAAATTCAATTTTACTGTAGTTGAATTTAATAAATCTTGACATTCTTTGTTTTGTGCTTCTAAAGCAGCAATTTTTTTCTTTGAGCCACAAGAAGTCAGGGTTAGGGCTACAATTGAAAGTGCAAAAATTACTTTTCTCATAAGATAGTATAATTAATATTTTGACAAAATTACGGATTATTTTACTCCGAAAGAGCATAAGTGCTGATAAACTCTTGTTAAAATTAGTCTTCAAAAACAGTGCCGTTCTTCACAAAGTACTTGTAAACAATGCTCTTGGTTTGATAGTAATTTTCGGATTGAGGTGCTTTTCTTTTCTTCAATGTTTTGTTTATCAGATGATAATAATGAAAATGAGCTTTAACAATAGCCCAGCAATGAATAAACTTACCTTTAAAAATAAATTGTAGTCCAGCCAAACCATCCAATAAAAGACGCGCAAAAATAATAGAAGCTAATTTGTTTTTCGGCAAATTCTTAGTAAGCATCAAAAGCGAATTTCTAAAGTTCAAGAAAGTCTTTTTTGGATTACTTTCTTTTAAAGTTGCACCACCAACATGATAGACAACAGATTTTGAAGTATACTTAGCTTTATAACCCAAATTAAAAGCGCGCCAACACAAATCTATTTCTTCCTGATGCGCAAAGAAATCATCATCAAAACCATTTAGTTTGCGATATACTTCTTTCCGAATAAAAAAACAAGCACCACTACCCCAAAAAATTTCGATTGCATCATCATATTGTCCGTTGTCTTTTTCAAGAGTATCAAAAATACGTCCTCTACAAAATGGATAGCCAAATTGGTCTATAAATCCACCTGCTGCACCAGCATATTCAAAGTCGTTTTTATTTTTGTAGTCTAAAATCTTAGGTTGTATGATTCCAATATTTGGTTCTGCATCAAAAATAGATAGGATAGGAGCAAGCCAATTTTGGGTGACTTCAATGTCTGAGTTTACCAGAGCATAATATTCTTCTTCAACTTGTTGCAAGGCAATGTTATAGCCCGTTGCAAAACCATAATTGCCTTCATTCTGAATAATGGTGATAGATGGAAATTCTTCTTTAATTAGATGAATTGAGTTATCTGTAGAAGCATTATCAACAACATAAATTTTAGCTTCATCAGAATGTGCCAAAACAGAAGGTAAAAACTGCTCAAGCAATTTAGCACCATTCCAATTTAAAATAACTACAGCTATTTTTTTTTCTTTCATCTATTTACTATAATCTGGTAATTCTTCAAGGAAAACATATTGCTCTTTTTCAAAATCCATTTGACAAAAGTAATGATTTAGTCCGTTGGTTACCATTAGGTATTCAGCTTTCAATTTTAAATTGTAGCGCGCAATTTGATCAAAAGTATCTTGAGTGATTTTTACCTCGGGCGCTTTGCATTCAACCAACAAAAACAGTTCGCCGTTAGGATGAAAAACCACGATATCATAACGTTTATTTATATCATTTACTTTAATTAACTTTTCAATATTTAGATATGATTTTGGATATTTTTTTTCTTGTAACAAAAATTGAACGGTGTGTTGACGAACCCATTCTTCGGGTGTGAGAATAATGAACTTTTTCCTGATGTCATCAAAAATAGACACTTTATTTTCACTATTTTTGAAGCGAAAGTTATAGGAAGGAAAGTTTAGTTTTTGCATTATTAGTGTTTATTGTTTTTGGTTTTTAGTTTATTGTTATGGCGAAGATATTAAAATTTGAGGATTTAGAAATTTGGCAACAAGGAAGAGCAATTTGTAACTATGCGGAATATTTATTTGAAGAAACAAATTTAGGTAAGAGATATTCTTTAATGAATCAAATGGATAGAAGTTCTGGTTCAATAATGGATAATATAGCAGAAGGATTTGAAAGAAATGGAAACAGAGAGTTCATACAATTTTTAAGTATAGCCAAAGGTTCTTGCGGCGAAGTCAAATCACAAAACTATAGAGCTTTTGATAAAAAATTGATTTCAGAGGAGCAATTTGAAAAATTAAAAGTAATGACTGAAGAATGCAAAAACAGAATAGCAGCCATGATTAATTATCTTAATAACTGTGAAATTAAAGGTTTAAAGTTTAAATAACAACAAACCATAAACTATAAACCATAAACATAAAATGGACGAAGTAGTAAAAATAATTAATGATATAAAATCGGGTAACATCAAACCAATCTATTTTTTGATGGGTGAGGAACCGTATTATATTGATAAAATAACCGAATATTTAGAGGAACATCTTTTGACAGAAGATGAAAAAGGGTTTAACCAAATGGTGCTTTATGGTCGTGATACTACTATTGATGATATTGTGGCAAATGCTAAGCGTTATCCCATGATGGCTGAACGTCAAGTGGTTATTGTGAAAGAAGCTCAAGAATTATCACGGACTATTGATCAATTAGAGAAATATGCTGAAAATCCGCAACCTACAACGGTATTGGTTTTTGCTTACAAATATAAAACACTTGACAAACGCAAGAAAGTAACCAAAACACTCGAAAAAAATGGCTTGGTTTACGATAGTAAAAAGATGTACGAAAATCAAGTAGGGCAATGGATAAAACGAGTTTTACAAGGAAGAGGTTATGATATTGAGCCCAAAGCGATGGCGATGCTTGTTGAATTTCTCGGAAATGATTTGAGCAGAATTGCTAACGAATTGACCAAACTAGAAATAATTTTACCCAAAGGAAGCACCATAACTCCCAATCACATCGAAGAAAATATTGGTTTTAGTAAAGACTTCAATGTATTTGAGTTTAGAAAAGCGATAGGAGAGAAGAACCAATTTAAAGCGTATCAGATAGCCAATTATTTTGCTCAAAATCAAAAGGATAATCCTTTAGTAATGACTAACGGATTGGTGTTTAGTTTCTTTTCGGCACTATTACAATATCACGGATTAAAAGATAAGTCTCCGAGTAATGCTGCTAAGATACTAAAGGTTAGTCCTTATTTTGTCAATGATTATATCGCTGCTGCGCATAATTATCCAATGAAAAAAGTAAGTGCCATAGTTGGAAAACTTCGAGATATTGATGTCAAAAGCAAAGGTGTTGGCGCTAATGCATTACCACAAGGCGATTTGTTAAAAGAAATGCTAGTGAATATTTTTAATTAAATTAAAAAAAAACAAAATGGAAACAACGAATGTAAAAGCATACGGTACCGAAAGCACTACTGCACCGCTAAAAGAAATGAGTATTGCCCGAAGAGTAGTTTTGGCTAAAGATATCGAAATTGAAATTTTGTATTGTGGTGTTTGCCATTCAGATTTGCACACTGCAAGAAATGATTGGGGATTTACAACCTATCCGGTAGTTCCTGGTCATGAAATTGTGGGTAAAGTAACCAAAGTTGGAAATGAAGTAAGTAAGCTAAAAGTAGGCGATATAGCTGCTGTTGGTTGTTTGGTCGATTCCTGCCGAACTTGCAGTAGTTGTGAGCAAAACTTAGAGCAATATTGCTTAAATGGCTGGGTTGGAACGTATGGTGGTCAGGACAAACATTTGGGTGGATTTACCCATGGAGGTTATTCTGAAAAAATTGTTGTTGATGAAGATTTTGTTTTAAAAGTACCTGCTAATTTGGATTTGGCTGCAGTTGCCCCATTGCTTTGTGCCGGAATCACAACATGGTCGCCATTGCGTCACTGGAAAGTTGGAAAAGGAAGTAAAGTAGCCGTTGTAGGTTTAGGTGGTTTGGGTCATATGGCAATTAAGTTAGCTAAAGGTTTAGGTGCAGATGTAACCCTTTTTTCAAGAACTCCAGACAAAGAAAAAGACGCTAAAGAATTGGGTGCCGATGCAGTAGTCATATCTACCGATACCCAACAAATGGCATCCGTAGTGGGTAAATTTGATGTTATTATTGATACCGTTCCGTATGTTCATGATATCAATCCGTATATTTCAACATTAGCCATTAGCGGAACTCACGTTATTGTGGGTTATTTAGGAGGAATAGAACCATTTTTAAATACAATTCCAATGATTATGGGTAGAAAATCGGTTGCAGCCTCTTTGATTGGCGGTATAGCCGAAACTCAGGAAATGCTCGACTTTTGTGGAAAGCACAATATTGTTTCTGAAATAGAAATCATCAAAATACAAGAAATAAATGAAGCTTATGAAAGGATGTTAAAAAGTGATGTGCGTTATCGATTTGTAATTGATATGGCTTCGCTTAGAGAATAGAAATAATAACTTTAAGTCTCTTTTATTTATAAGTTTCTGAATTATAGCATTTTAAATAGTCCTCATTTGAGTAATTTTCAGCTAAGAATAACAAAATCACCAATTGTTTCAACCTAAGGCAGTAGTCTTATTTCTTTTTACTATTTAATTTGGGAGTTACATCTTTAACAGTATTTATCTTCGAATTATCATCATCAATAACTTGCTCTTTTACTGTTGCAAAATCAATTGCTTTTAAGTCAATTTTTCTAATCTGTCTATTCCACATGGTATGATAATAATACACTTTATTTTTTAAATCAGAGGCAGAAGTTACTTGAGTTGCACTAACTATATCAGTTGGTAGATTTTCTTTTGGAACCTGAGCACCAAGTGGAATGTTAAAATTATCTAAGATTCTAAAGGATTCGAAAACGGCATCAAAAGACGTTTCTAATGGGCGACAGGAAGCGGTAAATGCTGCAGCTCTAACAAATCTGGAAGGTGGAGTAAAATCTCCGGGTAAACCAATCAATCCAGAACCTCCACCCAATGGTTTTAAATTATATCCCTCAAAATTCATTGGGCTATTAGGGTTTGGTGATAAATTAAGATAATTTCTTTGATTGATTAAATGCCAGTCATAAGTGGGTGAATTGGTTATGACGCCAATGTAGGGGTTATATATTTTTACTTCACCTTTGTTTACTATTTCAATTATTTTACTGTTACCACTTGGGTCAACAATCTTGAAATGAAAAGGTAGAGCTGCTCCGCCAAATTCTTTATTGTCAACATTTACAACAATAACATTCTTTAAGTTAGCAACAATTTCATCTACTGTTTTAAACGATGATAACATCCATTGCATTAAGTCGCCTACACTCATAGAATTTTCAGATTTTGCACTATCGTAAACTGCGTATTCAGCATAATCGGGTAAATAATATACGCCAACATAAAGTCCTTCTTCATTTAATCCGTCAGGGCCGTAGGGTTGACCATAAGCGGTAAGTGTTACAAAGCCATATTTTCCATTCCATTTTTTTCCGTTATAACCCTCAGGTGTTTGACCAATAAATTTTTTATGGCGAGGCACTACCAAAATTTTATTGTGTTGAGCATCGTTAAGTGCCCATTCAACTGTTCTTGCCACTACGAATCCGCCGTCGTTAGATTTTAATGTAATTCCTGTACAAGGAGAAACGCTAATACTAAACATTAGAAATGCTAAAGTGATAGCGGCAATTTTATTAAGTTTATTTTTCATTTTATTACAATTATTAAATTTATTTTTTTTCTATTTTTTTTTAAGAATATAGAAATAACGATTTAGCGACTTTAACTAGTTGGCTATTTGTTAGCCCAAAACTTTCAAATGAAGACTGAAAACCAAAAATACAAAACAAACTATAAACCTGCAAACCTCTAGATTGATTAAGTCCTAAAACGATAATTTCTTATAGAGGTAGTTGGCAATTGTATTTTATGCCAACCAAAAATTTCCAATAGAATATGTTTTTGCTTTTCCGCTAATTATTACACGATTTCCTTGGTCTTCGCAATAAAGTTTTCCGATTCGCTCTGATACTTGTTGGGCATAAAGCTCTTTTTTATTTAGTCTATCTGCCCAAAATGGAATTAAAGAACAATGTGCTGAACCGGTTACAGGGTCTTCTAAAATGGATGCTTGTGGAGTAAAAAATCTTGAAACAAAATCACAATTATCTCCAATTGCAGTTACAATTACTCCACCAGGATCGAGATTAATTTGATCAAACAGTTGTCGGTCAATTTTAATGTTTCTAATTTGTGTTTCGTTTTCGTAAACTAAAACATAGTCTCTGGCCTTTAAAACTTCTTTAGGTTTTATGTTTAAAGCTTTTAAAATTGTCTCAGGTAAATTATCTGCAACAGGCATCCTTGAAGGAAAATCCATTTTATACATGTCGTTATGAATCAAAACGTTTAAATCTCCACTCAATGTTTCAAATATAATTTTATCGCTTTGGTAATTAAGTATTGTCTTTAAACAATGTGCAGTTGCAAGAGTTGCGTGTCCACATAAATCCATTTCAATTTCTGGCGTAAACCATCGTAAGTGTATTTTTTCACCTTTCTCCACAAAAAAAGCAGTTTCGGCAACCGCATTTTCTTTTGCTATTTTCAACAGAACATCTTCTGGTAGCCATTTATCTAATGGCACAACACAAGCAGGATTTCCTCCAAAAATTGTTTCTGTAAAAGCATCAATTTGATAAAGATTGTATTTCATTTTATGTTTTCCTATAATTACCACCAAGGGTTTCGGGTTTGGTGAATGTGACCATTCCACTGAACTGCATATTGTCAGCTAAAATATAGTTTTTTAATGAAATCAGAGTTTAATTTTAGAAAAACAAAACCAGGTATTGCGGCAAACTGCTTTTCTGTATAATTCTTATTTTTTTCTATAATAAATCTTACTGTCTTTAAGTTTAAAACCAACGCTTGTATATAAATTTATTGCAGCTAATCTATGGTCTTCTGTAAAGAGAAGTATTTCAGAAAGTTCTTTTTCTTCACCTACTTCAACTAATAAGTTTATTAGTTTTCTTCCTATTCCTTTTCCACGTGAAGCTGAGTCTACAACTACATCTTCAATCCAACCCTTGTTCCCAGATATAACTTTATAAGTGCACATTAATGCAATTCCAATTATTTTATTATTATCCTTACAATATGCAACTGTAATTTGGTTTTTCTCATTCAATATTTCTTCAAGATCTAACTGAATTTTGTTTGGACTTAATTGACGGAATAATTCAGAAACTTGCTCTTTAATG
>CANHWG010000076.1 GCA_947464335.1 Flavobacteriaceae bacterium | reverse complement strand
TATAATAATTCTGTTAGGTCTACTTATTATTGTCTTTTTGAGTGAGATTTTTGATAGTTTTTCACTAGGTCAATTTTTAACTTTAAAAAAAACAATTAAAGAGAAAGAAGAAAAAATTAACGACTTAAAAGAAAGTAATGATAAACTATTAAATATTGTAATTACACATAATTCTTTTGCCCAAAAACAATCTTTAACTAACGTAAATGGAATAAGTACAGAAGAATTTACTCGATCAATTATTTCAGTTATTAAAGCAGATAAAGAAACTAGAGATAAAGAACAAAACGGAAAAGAGAAAATGTATGAACTTGCAGAGGAAGAAATTCCTAAAAAACAAAGAAAACGTTTTGATTTTCAAAAAATGAGAAATTGGGGAGTTACAAAATTTATAGATAACAAAGATTTTAGAAAATATAACTTTATTGAGGATGCTCAAATTTTAATGCCTCAACAAGATTTAGACCCAATAAATATTGACAACCCAGTTTTTGATGGTTATGTACAAACAGAAAATTTTGAGGTTTTTTTGTCAGTCAAATTACGTAGTTCAATGTATATGCTTAATAGAGACCGTCTTTATGTAATGCTTTCAAAACTTTATTATTATCGATTAGCAAAAAAAACTAATGTTTATTTAAACCTAATTATAGTTGACCGTCCTGAAGATACAAAGGGAAATATTGATGAAAGAATAATAAAAGATTTTGAACCTGCAATACGTATTGGTTTACTTAAACTAGATTATTATGAGATTGATGAAAAGGAAGTTGAAAAAATGTATGTAAGCTAAAAAAGCTAACGTTCAACATCGGATTAACAAGTGTCAGGTTTAATTTTAAGTATTGGTCTTTATGTTAAAATCATATACATCGTCAAGCTTTAAAACATAGGCGACATGCTTACCTGAAAATCTAAAAAAATCAAATGAACAAGAAAAAATAAAATATGAATCAAACAATTTTAAATGAACTAAAAGAAAGTTCAAGAATTAAATTAAACAGTCTAAATGTCGTTTTATCTCCTACCATTCAAGAAAATTTTGAAACAATCTTAATTGATTCTGTTAATAGAATGGAAAGAGAAAACAGAACCTCTATAACTGACATTAATTTAGCAAAACAGAATGTAAATGTTTTAATTGAAAGCTTTGCTATTTATAAAGAAAAACAAATTGGTGATAAAGATATTATTAGATATCAAGCATTAAATGAATCAAGAAAAGGGCTTTGTCCTCTTTGGCCAATATGTTAGATTATGGGAACTAAAACTGATGAGAAAATAAAAGCATTCGATTTTGCAGCTGACACAACCAAACAACTTATAAGTATATCAACAGGAATAATTGCTTTAATGGTAACATTTTCTAAAGATATAGTTGGTAATTCAATAAATTCTAAAGGTTTGTTAACTTGGACTTGGGGAATTTTCATCCTGTCAATTATTTTTGGTGTTTTTACCCTAATGGCTTTGACAGGAACTCTACAACCAATCAAAAAACCAAAAAAAGGAGAGGAAGAAAAAGAGGAAGAAATTGAATTGGATATTAATAATGGAAATATTCGCATTTTATCTTTTTTACAAGTATTAACTTTTGTCGGAGCAATAATTTTGACAGGAATATTCGGATATCAATCACTTAATAATGAAAAAAAAGTTAATGAATATAAAGACAAATATCCAATTATTAGAAAATCAACTTTAAATAATGATGCGTCTAAAGTTTATATTGATACGTTATACTTAGAAAAAAATAAAACTAGCCATTAAACCAATGTACAGTAATGGTAAGTTTTGGTTTAAGTAAAAATTGGTTTTAATTATGCAAATTGAATTTTTAGATGAAAGTGTATAGTATTCATTATTCCTCCAAATCAATAAGCTTTGAACGTTAGGCATTACCTTTAAAAAATACTATCATAAAAAACAAAAATATATGGCAGGAGAAATCTCGAAAGCAATTGGAGAACGCGGAGAAGACGTAGCAAAAAAAATATTTACCGAAATATTAGGATATGACAAAATTCAGACTGGAATTAATGTTTCATGCTTTAACGGTAAAGAACATAAAATCGGCAAAAGTAAAGAAGACAGAAAATCACATGGTGCTGATGGTCTAATTGGTGATATTAGCGAACTTTCAAACAGAACTTTAGATATTGGATATATTTCGGTAAAAAAAACTGAAAAAGTTGGCTACAAAAAAAGTGAATTTTCGAAGCATATTCGAGATTTAGCGTATGGACTTGAATGCTTTAAAAAAAGTAAAATTTTTTCCGAATTTAAAAGAAACTATTCTAACATAAAAGACGCTCAAACTATTGGAATCCTCATTTACTTTTCTGATTTAGATGACTTATATAAATCTGTAAACGAGTATATAAAAGATTACAACATTCCTTTTGAACTAGATTTTGAAAATATAATTGTTATTGATAACCGAAAAATATCATTTTGGATTGACAGTATACTTCTTGATAAAACAAAATTTGGAAATGAAAATGTATCATTTGTTTATCATAACTCAGGATTAAATCCAGCAACCCAAAATTATTACGGAACAAAAATGCCTTTATATTATCTATATTCTGACATTATTGTTTTAAGAATAACATACAATAACGAAATTATTCTTAAATTCTATTATGAAGAAGAATTTAGTGCTGATATTTTGCGAGGAATGATTGATTTAGCTATCGAATACGACAAATTAGATTCTATCAACGAAGTAATATTTTCTTTTAAGGACTACGTGAAATCTCAAAACGAATCAAAAGTTCAAGAGGTTTTACTCCAATATCAACCTTACTTTAATCCAAATAAAGTAGACGTTACAGGTCATTTCCCAACCTTAAAAAATCTATAAATGAAAAGAGTTCCACAAGGTGACTTATTGCGACAATATTTATTGAAAAATTCAATTAGTACTACATTACTATCAGATATTTTGAAAAGTAAAAATGTATTAATAAAATCAAAAAACAAGAAGTCAACTTTACCATATTTCTTGAAAACAATAATTGATTCAAAATTATTTGATTTAATTGAAAGTAATGAAGTTATCAAAGAAAAGCAGCAAAAATTTACGAATGCTTCAATTCCTGTAAAGAAAGACTTTAAACTTGAAAAATTAGCTGACTTAAAACTAAATCTACACGAAGATTTAATTGAGCGAAGTGAATTTAAATTAAGCTACAATCTAAAAAATGCTCCAGAATTTTACATTGAAACAATAAGTAAAGACAAAATAAAAGTTGCGTTAGATATAGAAATTGAAATAGAAGATCAATTAGAAAATTTTAAATCTACTACAATAGATAGAAATGCAAAAATTGATGTGGTTTTAGAAAATAATGTGTTAATTATAAACAAAAATTATACTTCGCCAGAAACAAAAGAAGTTGTAGATTTTGTAGTTGAAAAAGTACGAAAGTTTTTGAAAGAAGAACATTACATCGATAAAGATGATGATTTTTTCATGATTAGATTTGATGATTTTGAAGATTCAAAACGTGTGGAATTTTTAAAAGCGTTTCAAAACATTTCTGTAACACAACTTAAATATAAATCAATTGTCGATTTAGAGATTGTTTATAAGGACAATCATAAAGGTTTTGATAAATTACTAGATAGTATTTCAACTATGAAAGTAAGAGGATTGAATCTAGAAAACCATCCTTTTGTATCAGATTTGAATTATTACTCTAAAATTCTTGTAAGCGGTATAAAAATTAAGTATGAATTTGATTTAGGAACAGAAAAAGGTGAAATAATTTTAGATTTAGGTTTCCCAGGTTTTAAACACGACTCAATCGAAGAAAATCTATCAAATCCAATTTTTGTTTTTTCTATTAATGTAATTAACTGTTTACATAAATCAAATATTTATCGAATCACTAGCGAGATTGCAATTACCATAGAAAAGTTCAAAAACTATATATATTCACATTACAAGAGATAAGGCTTCACATAATAGACGTTTTTCAAAATTGCGAATTTTGTAGTAAGTTCACGTTAATCAATAAATTTTAGTCTAAAAAAAATAATTAGTTCAGAAATTCGCAACTGCATTAAGCAGAGGAACTTTAGTAGTAATAACATAGAAACTCAATAGAAATAATAAATTTGAAATTTATGAACTTAGCCATAATATTAAGTGTAAGCGAATATACAGACCCAAAAAACAACTTACCTGGTTGTAAAAAAGATTCGGAAAGTATCAACACTATTTTAACTAAAACTGGAAAATTTGATGATATTTTATTCATTCATGAAAAGATATCAAGTGGAAAAGTTAAAGAAAAACTAACAGATTTTATTGCGGAACATAAAAGCAAAGAAATCGACGAATTATTCTTTTACTATACTGGACATGGTGAATTTTACAACGATGAATTTTATTATATTCTTTCAGATTACAAACAAGATAAGAGAAATCAAACTACATTACAAAATGAGGAAGTAGATAGCTTATTTAGAACTTTAAATCCAAGCTTGGTTGTTAAGCTAATTGATGCTTGCCAATCTGGTAAAGCATATATTAAAGAAGCTGGTGCAGTTACAAAATACTTTCAAAAAACAATTGACCGATTTAACAGATGTTATTTTCTAAACTCTTCCTTGAAAGACCAAAGTTCGTTTCAATCTGATGTAATCAGTGACTTTACGTTAAGCTTTATTAAATCAATTAAGGAACACGATACAACTGATATTAGATATAAAGATATTATGGATTATATATCAGATGACTTTGAGAAAATTCCATCTCAAACTCCTTTCTTCGTAGTACAAGCTGATTATACCGAAAAATTCTGTGTTATAAATAATACTTTAAAACAATATTTAGATAACCTTGAGTCAGAATTAAAAGTAGTTGCAACAAAAAAAGAAGCAAAAACTTCAATTATAGAAAAAATAAAAAAACAAGCTGCCGAGTATTTATCAAAAGAACAAGCACTTCAACTAATAAATGATATAAAAACGGATATTTCTGGTTATATGATAGAAGATGAATTAAAAGAAATATTCGATTGTACAATTTCTTTTGAAGAGAACTATGAAGGCATAATTAACAAAAATACAATTGGAAAGTGGTTAGATGAAAATCAACATGAGTATTTTGCACAATCAAGTCAAAGTAGAGTACGAAAAGATAGAAATACAAATTTGTTTGGAAGTTTTCGTACCATTGGATTAATAAATCCAATAGAAAATGATGCAGAATATGAATGGGTTAGAAATGGTTTTGAGATTGAAGTTGAAGTCCCATATAAAACAATATTTTTTACATTAAATTCTAAGTTTCCAAATATTGAAAGTTATACAGGTAGAATAGTATATTTATTATCTAAAAAACAAATTCGTTTTTTCTATTTTTTCACCAATTTTGAAACAAAAAACTGGGACGAAAGAAAAATAAATACAAAGATAGAATGGTTCACTTCTGAATATCCTCTAAATAATAAAGTAGACATTTTAGAAGGTTTAAATAAAATATTTCTTCAACTTGTGGACAAAGCAAAAAAAGATATTGAAGAGAGATTTAACAAAAATGAAACAGCCAAAGAATAATTAATACCACTATTAGGCCATTTTAGAAATTGCAAATTTTTTAGTTAGTTTATATTTTTCAAGAAATTTTATATTTATCGAATCACTAAAAAATACGAACCCATTATATTAAACATCGTCATTTCATACCTAGATAGTAAGAGAAATTGGCACATCTTTATTTAATGACTAAAAACCAATTCCCATTCACAAACTACAAACACTAATAGTGTAATAGTTCCTCCATTTTAGCTCTTACCTTATCTACATTGGGAATCATCGTAAACTCTAAGGTGCTGTTCAACGGTATGGCGGGCATATTCTCAGAACCAATAACCATTACGGGTGCATCGAGGTGTTTAAAACAATTTTCTTGTATGAGTCCGGCCAAACTTCTGGCAAAGGAATTATTCGTAGGTTCTTCGGTTACGACCAAGCATTTTTTGGCTTTCTTCACCGAGGAAAAGATCGTTGCGGTGTCTAGCGGATACAAGGTGCGCAAATCAACAATTTCTATCCTTTGTTTGTCGTTCGGTGCTTTTCTATGAATCTCAGCCGAAGCATTCAACGCCCAATGAACGCCCATGCCATAGGTGATCACTGTTAAAGTTTCGTCGGTTTCTTGTTCCCAAATTTCTTGAACGATGTTGGCTTTTCCAAAAGGTAACACATAATCTTCACTCGGTTCGTTTACTCGGGCGGCATCGGTGCCTTTTACTTTACTCCAATACAATCCTTTATGCTCTAAAATCACCACCGGATTTGGGTCGTAATACGCCGCTTTAAGTAATCCTTTTAAATCGGCGCCATTACTAGGATAGGCAATTTTAATTCCACGAATATTCGTCAACACACTTTCTACCGAAGAGGAATGATACGGTCCGCCACTGCCATACGCCCCAATTGGAACGCGCAAAATCATACTCACCGGCCATTTCCCATTAGACAAATAACACGAGCGACTCACTTCGGTAAACAACTGGTTCAATCCGGGCCAAATATAATCGGCAAACTGAACCTCAACAATCGGTTTTAAACCAACGGCCGACATTCCAACCGTAGAACCCACAATAAACGCTTCTTGAATCGGCGTATTAAATACACGGATATCGCCAAATTTTTGGGCCAAGGTAGCGGCTTCTCTAAAAACACCGCCTAAGCGTCCGCCAACGTCTTGTCCGTACAACAAACATTCGGAGTGTTTTTTCATTAATTCTTCTACCGCAAAAAGGGCGCAATCTACCATCACTACTTTGTCTTCACGCTCCGGATTGCGTTCTCCCAATTCGGCTGTAATGGGCGTTGGCGCAAAATCGTGGGTAAACAAATCTTCGGATGTAGGATCTTCGGCTAGTTGTGCTTTGTCAAAATCAGTTTGCACTTTCGCGCAGGCGGAAGCTTCAATTCTATTTATGTCTTCATGTGTAAATCCAGCTTCCAACAGTTGTTGCACCAAAACCGGATACGGATCTCTCGATTGTGCTTCCTCTAAATCATCTCGGTACCATTCCATTCGAACACCCGAAGTATGGTGATTTAACAACGGAACTTTGGCATGAATTAGAAAAGGTCGTCGCTCTTCCCGAATGGTTTTCACCACTTTTTGAACGGCCAGATAAATTTCAGTAAAATTGGCTCCGTCTATTGAAATCGCTTCAATTCCGTGAAACCCTTTTATATATTCATACGCATTTTGAGCGCGTGTTTCAGCGGCATTAGCCGAAATATCCCAGCCATTATCTTGTACCAAATACAAAATAGGCAGTTGTTTTAAAGCAGCCATCTGAAAAGCTTCTGCGATTTCACCTTCGGTTACAGAGGCATCACCAAGCGAACAAACCACAATTGGTTTTAACTCGTTATGATCTTGAATTCCTGTATTTTCTTTATACCAAAATCCCATCGCAGCTCCCGTTGCCGGAATGGCTTGCATTCCCGTTGCTGAGGATTGGTGTGGAATTTTAGGTTTGTCGGCATCTTTCAAACTCGGATGACAATAATAGGTTCTTCCTCCCGAAAATGGGTCGGCTGCTTTGGCCATCAACTGCAACATCAAATCATAGGGTTGCATCCCGATTCCTAAGAGCATGGCTTCATCCCGATAATACGGAAACGCGTAATCTTGAGGCAATAATTGCATCGCCATCGCAATTTGAATCGCTTCGTGTCCGCGCGACGTGGCATGCACATACTTGGAAACTATTTTAAAATTGTCTTCATATAAGATTGCCATGGCTTTGGCTGTTGCCATAGTAGTAAAGGCGCTTTCGAGTATTTTTTTATCTAACATAAAATAGGTAACTCCAATGGAGTTTTTATAAATTATTCTATTGCGAAGCTCATTAGGAGCGTACTGTTTGTAATCAAAAAACAAGATTCCAATTAGCTCCGTAGGAGCGACCTGTTTGTAATCAAGAAAACAAGATTCCAATTAGCTCCGTAGGTGCGACCTGTTTGTAATCAAAAAACAAGATTCCGATTAGCTCCGTAGGAGCGACCTGTCTGTAATCAAGAAAACAAGATTCCAATTAGCTCCGTGGGAGCGACCTATCTGTAATCAAAAAAACAAGATTCCGATTAGCTCCGTAGGAGCGACCTGTCTGTAATCAAAAAACAAGATTCCGATTAGCTCCGTAGGAGCGACCTGTC
>CANHWG010000075.1 GCA_947464335.1 Flavobacteriaceae bacterium | reverse complement strand
TTTAAACTCCTCGTCAAACTGTTTTTCTATGAACTTATATACTTTAGCGGGGTGCAAATATAAATACTAAATCTAACTAATTCCAAATCTTTTTTACCCTTTTTTATGGCTTTTTTTAATCCGCTGATATCTTGAACTTTACAATAAAACTTGTCAAATATCCTTAACAAAATAAAAAACAATCAATAGCCCCGATGGTAGTGGCATCCTGGCGTTGTGAGATTGCTTCGCAAGCTCGCAATGACAGATAGAACGGACAGCGGGACGGAACGGCCTGAAAAAAACAATAGCTTTGCTACTATTTAAAAAAAACTTATTTTTTTAATGCTTGTGCTTTCTTTTCCCAAAAATCATAGAGTTGATCAATATCTATTGGGTTAGCAGGAGTTTGAGGAGTTAACCTACCTCTAACAAAAGCTCTGTCTAGAATGGTTTCTATTAGAAAGTCTTCGTTAACTTCGTAAGGTGCGTATTTTGTTTTGAGATTTATATCGAACAGTCGTGCAGTATTATTAGACCAAAAAGCTTTCCAACCACTTTTATAATCTTTGATGAGCTCAAATGTTGTAAAACCTGTTTGTCGATGTATAAGTTTGACTAATATCTGTCCTTGTTTTCTAGAGAGTTTTTTTAATTGTCCCGTAAATTCATTCTCCATATAATCTTCAACAATTTTGAAATATTTCTTTTTCTCACGATTGGTTTTCATCTTATCCATATTTTTATTCAAAATCGTAAGTCTATCCGCAGCAATTCTAGCTATTGGATATACTTTATATACCCTGTTTTGAAGTAGTTGGAATTCTTTTTTTTCTGTGGTATTCCATTTATGCCTGTAGACAACAACTTCTTCTAGGGGAACAATAGTATCATTTTCATCTTCTACAACCTCTCTTTTAGAAATAGAATCGTTGGTAACTTGCGCAATAGCGCTGTAAGGTAGCATAAGAAATAAAAAGAAATAAAATAGCTTTTTCATCTATAAAAATTAATAGGGTAAAAATATAGATTATCCCTAACAACTCTAATGCCAAATTTATATTTTAGCAAAAAAATATTTATGGCAGCTAAAACAATACTTACGAAATCATCTCTCTCTTTTTTAGAAACTTATTTAAATAATGCTTCTCCAACTGGCTATGAGTCTAATGGTCAAAAGATTTGGATGAATTATTTAAAACCTTATGTAGACACCTTTATCACCGATACGTATGGCAGTGCTGTAGGCGTTATTAATCCTGATGCAAAATATAAAGTAGTTATCGAGGGTCATTCCGATGAAATTTCTTGGTATGTTAATTACATCACTGATAATGGATTAATTTATGTAATACGAAATGGCGGTTCTGATCATCAAATTGCCCCTTCGAAAAGAGTTAACATTCATACCAAAAATGGAATTGTAAAGGGTGTTTTTGGATGGCCAGCTATTCATACTCGAAATCGTGGCAAAGAAGAAACGGCTACACTGCACAACATATTTATTGATTGTGGTTGTTCAACCAAAGAAGAAGTTGAAAAACTTGGCGTTCATGTGGGTTGCGTTATTACGTATCCAGATGAGTTTATGATTTTGAATGGCAACAAGTTTGTTTGTCGCGCTATAGATAATCGCATGGGTGGATTTATGATAGCAGAAGTTGCCCGATTGTTGAAAGAAAACAAAAAGAAACTGCCTTTTGGTTTGTATATTACCAACTCGGTTCAAGAAGAAATTGGGCTGCGAGGCGCCGAAATGATTACCAATACTATAAAACCTAATGTGGCCATCATAACTGATGTTTGTCATGACACAACAACCCCAATGATTGAAAAGAAAATAGAAGGTGATTTGCAAATGGGAAAAGGTCCTGTAATTGCATACGCACCTGCTGTTCATAATACTTTGAGAGATTTGATTGTAAATACTGCTGAAGCAAATAAGATCCCGTTTCAAAGACATGCTACTTCAAGAGTAACCGGAACTGATACTGATGCTTTTGCTTATAGTAACGGAGGTGTGGCTTCGGCTTTAATTTCATTGCCTCTTCGTTATATGCATACCACTGTTGAAATGGTTCACCGTGAAGATGTTGAAAATGTAATCAAACTGATCTATGAAAGTTTGTTGAAAATAGAAAACAACGATACTTTTTCTTATTTCAAATAGTTAGTTATGAATAAAAAAACCACGCCAAAGCGTGGTTTTTTATAGTTCTGTTAAAAATTTATGATTTTAAAAAAAGTAAAACATTTTGTTCAATACGTTGATTAATGTTTGATATATCTGCTTTAGTAAATTTTTCTCCTAGAATATTTTCATACAACTCAATATATCTTTCTGACACCGATTCAATATATTCCTCTGTCATATTAGGGATTTGTTGTCCTTCTTTTCCTTGAAATCCATTTTCGATTAACCAACGACGAACAAATTCTTTAGATAATTGCTTTTGTTCTTCTCTACTATCTTGACGCTCTTGATAACCATCTGCATAAAAATAGCGTGATGAATCAGGTGTATGAATTTCATCAATTAAAACGATAACGCCGTCTTTGGTTTTTCCAAATTCATATTTCGTATCTACTAATATCAATCCACGGCTAGCGGCAATTTCAGTTCCTCTTTGAAATAAAGCGCGTGTATATTTTTCTAAAACAAGGTAATCTTCTTCGGTAACAATTTCGCTAAATAAAATAGCTTCACGAGAAATATCTTCATCATGTGAACCATTATCTGCTTTGGTTGTTGGGGTAATTATCGGTGTTGAAAACCTATCATTTTCATGTAAACCTTCTTCCATAGTTACGCCGCAAATAGTTCTTTTTCCTAATGCATATTCTCGAGCTGCATGTCCAGATAAATATCCTCGTATTACCATTTCGACTTTAAATGGTTCACAAAGATGACCAATAGCAACGTTGGGATCTGGCGTTGCAATAAGCCAATTAGGGACAATATCTTGTGTCAAATGCATAAATTTAGTTGCTATTTGATTCAGAATTTGTCCTTTATAAGGAATCCCTTTAGGCATCACAACATCGAAAGCCGATAATCTATCAGTAGCAATCATAACTAATAATTCATCATTGATATTGTAAACTTCTCGCACTTTGCCGCGATAAACTGATTTTTGATTAGGGAAATTAAAATTTGTAGTTGTAATTGTATTCATTTTTAGTGTTGTTATTGGCTGCAAAAATAGAAATTTGAGATAACTTTTATGATATCTGTGCAATTAAAAAGACAAACCCTATCAAAATAAAACTTGATAGGGTTTATCATATTTAAATATAAGATTTTAATAATCGTTATTTTCTATACTCTTGTAGGCATCAATAACTTTTTTAACTAAACGATGACGTACAATATCTTTATCATCTAGATAAATAATTCCAATTCCTTCCACATCTTTCAAAACTAAAATAGCTTCTTTTAAACCTGAAATAGTTCGACGAGGCAAATCAACTTGACCTGGATCACCTGTAATGATAAACTTTGCGTTTTTTCCCATACGGGTCAGAAACATTTTCATTTGTGAATGCGTGGTGTTTTGAGCTTCGTCTAAAATTACAAATGCATTATCTAAAGTTCTTCCACGCATAAAAGCTAAAGGAGCAATTTGTATAATTCCTTTTAAAATATAATCTTCCAACGTTTGAGGCGGAATCATATCGCGCAACGCATCATATAAAGGTTGCATATAGGGGTCAAGTTTTTCTTTCATATCTCCCGGTAAAAAACCTAAATTTTCACCAGCTTCTACTGCAGGACGTGTTAAAATAATCCTTTTTACTTGCTTTTCCTTAAGTGCTTTTACGGCCAAAGCCACACCCGTATAGGTTTTACCTGTTCCGGCTGGACCTACAGCAAAAACCATATCATTTTTATTGACATAATCAACTAGCTTTTGTTGATTTGGCGTCATCGCTTTTATTAGCTTTCCTCCCAATCCATGAACCAATATTTTATCACTATCAGGCATTCGCTGTTCTTCATGAGAATTACTTTGTATGACTCGGTCTATCACATTATCGTCAATATTGTTGTACCGTGTAAAATGCAACATCAAGCGATTAAAGCGATTTTCGAACTCATCGAGTTCCTCTTTTTCACCAAAAGCTTTGAGAGTTGTGCCACGAGCGACAATTTTGAGTTTAGGATAATACCTTTTAATAGTTTCAAGATGAGTGTCTTGAGCGCCCCAAAATTCTTTGGGTGCGATGTCGTGTAATTCAATGATACGTTCGTTCAAAAGCGGTAGTATTTAGTTATTAATTCAGAGATAATCGAAATCCTATTCCATTTGAATTAGAAATAAAATCTATTTCTTTATAATTGGGTTGATTACTACCAATAGATTTTTGTTGATTATAGTCGGTAACTACATTTTTAATTTTTTTGGAAAATCCTATTTTTACCGGTATAGAAACTAGAAAAGAAGCAACACCTAAGTAAGTCATTACGGATGGATAAGTCCTTTCCTCATTATAACCGTAGCTACTTTTAGTAGTAAATGCCTCTCTCACCAAATCACCTGCCACAAGCCCTATACCACCGTAAAACAAAATATTTCCAACTGTTTTTTTTGAACGACCTGCATTATACTCTTTTAACAACTTTTCATTATTCGCTAATAAAAGTCTTATTTTATCGGGAGAAATTGATTTGCCCTCAGTATCTTTAATATTTCCATTGGATTTATAAACCAAACTTTGGGCATGACTTTCAAAACAACAAATAAAAAAAACAAAAAAGAATATTCTATTGAGCATATACTTAAAATAAATTACAAACATTATTTGCTAAAATACTTTAGCTTTGTATCCAAATTTAATGAATTAAAAGAATAGGTTTTACATTTTTGAGACCCTATTTCGACTAAGTTATAAACAATCTATGTCAATAATTACCTTAACAACCGATTACGGATTAAAAGACCACTTTGTCGGTGCTTTAAAAGGTAAATTGTTATCCGAATTTCGGGAAGCTACAATTATTGATATATCGCATAATATTAATGCCTTTAATGTTGCGGAAGCAGCTTACATTATTGGAGCGGCATATAGCAGTTTCCCAAAAGGAACTGTGCATCTTATTGGTGTTGATATCGAATTAAATTCAGAAAATCAACACATTGCTATGCAGTGGAATGACCACTATTTCGTATGCTCAGACAACGGAATTCTTAGCATGTTGACACAAAAGATTGTTCCTCAGAAATTAGTTACCATTACTATTCATGACCGTTTGGCAAGCGATGCCACCGATTTAGATGTATTTGTAAAAGTAGCATGCCATTTGGCTAAAGGTGGTTTACTTAATGTGATTGGAAAAGACATTAAGGCGATTAAAGAAATTACCGAATTACAAGCTATTGTCAAAGAGAATCAAATTAAAGGATATGTTAATTATATTGATCATTATGGCAACGTAGTTACTAATATTTCTAAAAAAGTTTTTCTAGAAATAAGTAAAGGCAGGCCGTATGAAATCAAATTTAAAACACAAATAATAAAAACCATTTTACCAAAATACTCCGATATCGGGATATCTGATAAATATCCTCTAAAGTATTACGAAGGTGAAAAATTGGCCATATTTAATGAAGCAGGGTTTCTAGAAATTGCAATCTTCAGAAGTAATCCAGATAATGTTGGTTCGGCTTCAAGTTTATTGGGATTAAGTTATAGAGATGTAGTTACAATTGAGTTTAGGAATTAGAGAAAAAGAAAAAAGAATATAGAGAATAAAAAATAGACGAAACGATTATGTTTATCAGAATAGTAAAAATGAGTTTTCACCAAGAGTATATTCCAAAGTTCCTGGAAAATTTCGATGTCATGAAAGAAAAAATACGCGGTGCTGAAGGTAATCGATTTTTGGAATTGTATCAAGACAAACACAATCCGTGTGTCTTTTTTACGTATAGTTATTGGGAAACGGAAGACCATTTAGAAAACTACCGAAGATCAGAATTATTTTATGATGTTTGGACATTTACTAAAAAACTATTCAACGAAAAACCCGAAGCTTGGAGCGTAGATAAAGTGGTCACTTTAGACTAATTAGTATTTCGTAAAACAACAAATTATAAACAACAAACAATTTAGAATGAAATCAATAGCGTTACGCGAAATAAAATCCTTCTTTGGTTCCCCTATCGGTTACCTTGTTATTGGATTGTTCCTATTACTCAACGGATTGTTTCTTTGGGTTTTTGATGGCGAATACAATATATTGCAAAGCGGATTTGCTGATTTAAGTCCGTTTTTCACTTTAACCCCTTGGATATTTATTTTCCTGATTCCGGCAGTAACTATGCGCAGTTTTTCGGATGAAAAAAAGCAAGGTACCATTGAATTATTATTGACCAAACCCTTATCGCTTTGGCAAATTGTAAACGGAAAATTTTTAGGTTCCTTTTTATTGATCGTTATTGCCTTAATCCCAACTTTGGTATATGTTTATGTTATTTCTAACTTGGGTTTAGAAGAAGGAAATATCGATATGGGAAGGACTATGGGTTCCTATTTTGGATTACTTTTTTTAGTAGCCGCCTACACTTCCATTGGAATTTTCACCTCAACCCTATCCGAAAATCAGATTGTTGCCTTTTTGCTATCGGTGTTTTTATGTTTTCTTTTTTATTTTGGATTTGAAGGCATTTCAACATACCTAAAAGGATTCGAAGATGCCGTTTCCCGAATTGGAATGGATTACCATTTCAAAAGCATGTCGCGCGGCGTTTTAGACACCAGAGATATTTTATATTTTGTGAGTGTGTCGTTTTTGTTTTTATCATTTACTGTTTTTAAACTTAAATCCTTAAAATCGTAATGAGCACTACCCAAAACAACTTCAAAAAAGTACTTGTTACTATCGGAATCATAGTCGTATTAAACATTGTTGGTCATTTCGCCTTTAAGCGTTTTGATTTAACCGCCGATCATCGGTACACTCTTTCAGAAACCTCTTTAACTATTGTTTCAGAAGTAAAAGAACCACTTTATGTTGATGTCTTCTTAGAAGGCAATTTCCCGGGCGAATTCAAAAAATTGCAAACAGAAACCCAACAATTGTTAGAAGAATTTAAAGCTCAAAACTCCAATATCATCTTTCAATTTGTGAATCCATTAGAAGACGAAGACAATAAGGAAAAGACTTTACAATCTTTTTTGGAGAGAGGTTTAACACCTGTAAATGTGACCGTAAACGACAAAGGACAACAAACCCAAGAGGTTGTATTTCCTTGGGCGGTTGCCACTTGCGGAAATCGTTCGGTAAAAGTGCCATTATTAAAAAATATGATGGGTGCCTCTACTGCAGAAAAAGTCGTAAGTTCAGTACAGCATCTAGAATATGCTTTTGCCAATGCCTTTACTACCGTTTCTAAAACAAAACAAAAGAAAGTAGCCGTTATGCAAGGTAATGGAGAACTTGGTGATGTGTATATTGCCGATTTCATCAAATCGGTTAAAGACAATTATTACATTGGACCATTTACTTTAGATTCGGTTGCTAAGAGTCCGGTTGAAAGTTTAAAATACCTTCAAAAATACGATTTAGCTGTTATTGCTAAACCAACCGAAGCTTTTTCAGATGAAGAGAAACAAGTGTTAGATCAATATCTTGTCAATGGTGGAAAAGCAATTTGGCTCATTGATCAAGTTACTATGGAAATGGATAGCTTGTATAATCAATCAGGTACCAATTTGGCATTTCCAAGAGATTTGAATTTGAATGATATGTTTTTTAAATACGGAGTTCGAATCAAGCCTGATTTAATTTTCGATTTGCAAAATACACCTATTGCTTTGGCTACGGGTGACCAAGGAAGTTCCACACAGTATACCCAATATCCTTGGTTTTATTCTCCAATGATTTATCCAACATCAAAAAACCCTATAGTAAGTAATTTGGATGGTATCAAATTTCAATTTACGAGTCCAATTGAACCGTTGAAAAATGATATCAAAAAAACAGTTTTATTGCAATCTTCATTATACTCAAGATTGATTGGAACTCCAGCTGAAGTTAGCTTAAAAATAGTTTCTGAGCGTCCTGATCAAAAAGATTTTATAGGTAAAGGAAATTATCCTGTGGCTGTTTTATTAGAAGGAAAATTTCATTCGGTATATGAAAATAGGGTTTTAGCATTTAAAGACTCTAACTTTAAAAACTCTAATAAAGAAAGTAAATTAATCATTATTTCTGATGGAG
>CANHWG010000074.1 GCA_947464335.1 Flavobacteriaceae bacterium | reverse complement strand
TATAAATGGCGATTAAATTGGAATCGAATTTTCATCCAAAGCATTAATAAAATCCCGAGAGGAAAAGCAAAAGCTCCCAAAGTGGTTCAACCTCTTGAACCCGCAACAGCCGCTAAATTAATTTCAATGTTAGAAATTGCAAAAAATAATGTAGTTGATTTGGAATCTCTTCACACTAATTCTTATTTTACCCATCCCTACTTTGGCGATTTAAATCTAAAAAAAACACTTTGGTTTTTAAATCTGCATACCAATCATCATTTAAAAATTATTAAAGATATTGCTCATAATGTATGACAATTTAAAAATCGAAATACTGTTTTATACTATATTTACGTCCAAAAAAAATACTTCATGAATAAAATTTTTCTACTATTCGTTTCCTGTCTGCTGTCTTTTTCGACTCAGGCACAATTAAAAAAAATCTCTTTAGAAGAGGGTGTTTTACAGCAAAACAGAAAATTTGGAGCCGATAAATTAACTGGCTTTCAATGGATACCCAATTCAAGTAATTATTGTTATTACACCGATTCTTGGACCAAAATGATGAGTGCCAATGTGGCCAAAAAAGAAGCCACTGAATTAGTAAAACTAAGTGATATCAATTCAGCCCTGGGAACAAAATTGAAAAATTTCTTTGGCATACAATGGATAGACACCACTACGCTTTTAATTTCAGAAACTGGAAAATTTTATAGTTATAACATCAATTCTAAATCGGGTAAACTACTTCAAGAAGTTCCTGAAACTGCCGAGAATCAAACTTTTGATGATGCAAAAATAAACATTGCCTTTACGGAAGCAAACAATTTATACTTCTTAAATAAAAACAAAGAAAAAATAGCAGTTACCAATAATTCGGATAAAAATATTGTTTCAGGACAAACCATTTCTAGAAATGAATTTGGAATTAATGGCGGTATTTTTTGGTCGCCCAAATCAAGTTATCTTGCTTTTTATCAAAAAGATGAAACCGATGTTGCCGATTATCCCTTATTAGATATTAATGAAACACCCGGAAAATTGGTTGCTACCAAATATCCAATGATTGGACAAAAATCGGAAAAACCAAAAGTTGGTATTTACAGTTTGACAACAGGAGAACTATTTTTTATAACGCCAAAAAATAATGCAGACGATTATGTAACCAATCTAGCATTCACTCCTGATGAAAAATTTGTTTTGATAGCCGAGTTAAATCGAGGTCAAAATGATATGAATTTGAATTTATATGAAACGGCTTCCGGAAAATTGGTGAGAACACTTTTCAACGAAAAAAATCCAAAATGGGTTGAACCAGAACATCCGACTTTTTTCCCAAATAATAAATCGAATAACTTCGTTTGGATTTCTGAAAAAGACGGATTTAACAACCTTTACTACTACTCTATCGACGGAAAATTAATCAAACAATTGACTGCCAATAAATTCCCAACGCGAGAAATCCTTGGAACCAATACCGCTGGAACCGAAATATATTTTAAAGCAACGGGAGAAAAAGGCATTAATATGTTGGTGTATAAAGTAGATTTAAAAGGAAAACAAACTTTGATTACCAAAGACGAAGGCGTTCATAACTTAGTAATTTCTACAGATGGCAATTGGTTTTTTGACGAATATTCTAATCATTCAACACCATCAAAATCAGTGTTATACGATAAAAATTTAAAAGCTACCACACTATTAGAAAGCAAAAATAAATACGATGGTTTTGAAATTGGTAGTGCCGATATTAAAACCATAAAAGCTGCCGATGGCACAACCGATTTATACACCCGATTAATTAAACCTAGTAATTTTGACCCAACAAAAAAATACCCAGTTTTGGTTTACGTTTATGGTGGTCCGCATGCGCAAATGATTACCAATTCCTATTTGGATGGCGCCAATCTTTGGATGTATTGGATGGCAGAACAAGGTTATTTAGTATTTACCGTTGACAATCGCGGTTCGGACAATCGCGGATTTGCTTTTGAAAGCGTAATTCATGCCCAACTAGGCAATAACGAAATCGACGACCAAATGAAAGGCGTAGAATACTTAAAATCATTACCTTATGTTGATGGAAATCGGCTAGCAGTTCACGGTTGGAGCTACGGCGGATTCATGACCACCTCGTTAATGACAAGAAAATCAGATACTTTTAAAGTCGGTGTTGCAGGCGGACCGGTAATCGATTGGAAATGGTATGAAGTGATGTATGGCGAACGCTATATGGATACGCCAGCCGAAAACCAAAAAGGATTTGACCAAGCCAACGTAACCAATTATGCCAAAGATTTAAAAGGAAAACTGCTCTTAATTCACGGTACCAACGACGATGTTGTGGTAGAACAACACAATTTAGCGTTGGTTAAAAAGTGTGTCGAGTTAGGGAAACAAATCGATTATTTTCCGTATCCGATGCACAAACACAACGTAACAGGAAGAGACCGCGTGCATCTGATGACCAAAGTTTTAAACTACGTAATTGACAATAATAAGTAGGAGTCAATCCCTCTTTCCGCTCTATCTTTTTCGTCAGTTCGAATGCAGTAACTAGCCAATAACTTGCATACGAAAAAGGATGCCGCTCCAAATGCAAAGCATTCACTGAACACTGATAACAAATGTTAAATTAGTGAAGTAATCGGGGCTAAAAAAAATCCCAAATTCCGATAACTTGTTTTGGAATTTGGGATTTTATATGTTGAAAAAATAAACTTAGGTTTTCTGTGGTTTTTTTCTAGCGGCAGGAAATAATACATTATTCAATATTAATCTAAATCCTGGTGAGGTTGGATGCAAGTCTAAAACGGTTGGCTCATCGCCTACTCTATGTTGATAATCCTCAGGATCATGGCCACCATAAAAAGTAAAAAATCCTTTTCCTTTTTGTCCGTGAATATAACGCGCTTCATCATTCAATTCATTTTTACCTAAAACCAATACACTCGATTTAATCAATTCGTTATCAAAAGCAGTAGTTTGTCCCATAAAACCTTTCACTAATTGGGTATGATTTTGGCACAACATGCTCGGAATCACATCCCATTTTGCGGAGAACTCCATCAAAGTAAAATAATCTTTCTCGAAAGGAATCCGACGCTTCTCGGTCATATCAATATCAGAAAACTCATAATGGTCCGGTTTTCTATCTAAAATAAAATTCTTAAAAGCAAATGTTTTTGTATAATCAATTTTCGATTGATAATTCGCCTCGCTATCATCTCCGTCAAACATCGGCTCACAAATATCAATACCTTCGGCAGACAAAGCAATATCAAAACTATCAGTTGCAGAGCACATGGCAAACATAAATCCACCTCCAATAACAAAATCTCGAATCTTTTTAGCCACTGCTAATTTATCTTGAGATACTTTACTAAAACCTAATTTGGCAGCCAAAGCTTCGGCATCTTTCTTTTGATCAATATACCAAGGTGCATTTCGATATGCGCCATAAAACTTACCGTACTGTCCTGTAAAATCCTCGTGATGCAAATGCAACCAATCGTATAACACTAATTGATCACTTAAAACCTCTTCATCGTAAACCACTTTAAACGGTATTTCTGCATAAGTCAACACCATAGTCACAGCATCATCCCAAGGTTGCTTTCCTGGTGGTGAATAGACAGCAATTTTAGGTGCTTTTTCTAAAACCACGGTTTCCATATTTTGCGATGGACTAGAAATATCATTCAAAACAGCTTGCATTTCAGCATCGGATAATACTTCAAAACTTACTCCTCTAATTTGGCATTCTTTTCTAATTTCAGGAACATCCGGAAGCAGAAATGAACCACCGCGATAGTTGAGTAACCAACTGGCTTTGTATTGTTTATCAATAGCCCAGTAGGTTATTCCGTATGCTTTGAGATGATTTTTTTGGGTAGACTCATCCATAGGCAACAAAATGAAGTTGGCCTTGACAGAAATGGAAATCAAGATCAGAAAAATATAGAGTGACTTTTTAAACATCTTTAGTTAAATAAAGAAATCAAAGATAACAGTTTTACTGTGAAGAAAAATATAAAAAAACCCGAGATTAATCGGGTTTCTATTTTAGAACGGAACATCGCTATCATCATCATTAGAATTGATATTACTGCCAAAAGCTTCATTGGGTGAAGGTAAATTTTTGGTCATAAACGGATTATCATCATGATTCATTTTAGAGGGTAAATCGTCAAAAGAACTACCGTTTTCTTCTAAGTTATCAAATTTACCTAGGTTTCCTATAAACTTTAATCGAATATTTTCGAGTGAACCGTTACGGTGTTTTGCAATAATAAATTCCGCTTGACCTGCTGTAGGCGATTGTTCTTCATCATCCCATTCATCTATTTTGTAATATTCAGGACGATAAATAAACGAAACTATATCGGCATCTTGCTCAATCGCACCCGATTCACGTAAGTCAGAAAGTAATGGTCGTTTACTTGAACCACGAGTCTCAACCGCACGAGATAACTGAGACAAGGCAATCACTGGCACTTCTAACTCTTTTGCTAAAGCTTTAAGATTTCGTGAAATGGTAGAAATTTCTTGTTCTCGATTGCCTCCACCTTTTCCGTTAATTCCACCAGCGGTCATCAATTGAAGATAATCAACAATAATTAATTTTATTCCGTGTTGCGATGATAAACGTCGGGCTTTGGCTCTTAAATCGAAAATAGAAAGCGATGGAGAATCATCAATATACAAAGGTGCTTTTTCTAAGTCTTTTACTTTGGTTGAAAGTTGTTCCCATTCGTGTTTTTCGAGTTTCCCGGTTCTTAATTTTTCCGAAGACAATCCGGTTTCCGAAGAAATTAAACGTGTAATTAATTGTACCGATGACATTTCTAAAGAGAACAGCGCCACAGGTTGACCAAAATCGATGGCAATATTTCGTGCCATCGAAAGTACGAAGGCCGTTTTACCCATACCTGGTCGAGCAGCGATAATAATCAAATCGGAAGGTTGCCAACCTGAGGTTATTTTATCTAGCTTATCAAAACCAGTTGCAATTCCGCTTAGTCCTTCTTTATTGGCAATTTCTTCTATTCTTTTTTTAGCTTGAATCACTAAACTTTGAGCCGTTTCGGAACTTCGCTTGATGTTTCCTTGAGTTACTTCATAGAGTTTCGATTCGGCTTTGTCTAACAAATCAAATACATCGGTAGTTTCATCATAAGATTCTTCGATGATTTCGGATGAAATTTTAATTAAGCTTCGCTGAATGTATTTCTGCAAAATAATTCGAGAATGAAATTCGATATGAGCCGAAGAGGATATTTTTTGAGTAAGTTGAATCAGGTAAAAATCGCCACCAGCCAAATCCAATTTTGCATTCTTTTTTAATTGAGCAGAAACTGTTAATAAGTCAATTGGCTGAGAATCTGTGAATAACTGAAAAATAGCTTCAAAAATATGCTTGTGTGCTTCTTTATAAAAGGCATCGGGCTGTAGTATATCGATAACCTCATCCACTCCTTTTTTATCAATCATCATAGCACCAAGCACCGCTTCCTCTAGGTCGAGAACTTGTGGTGGGAGCTTGCCTTTTTCTAGGTTTATAATAGTAGTCTTATCTACTTTTATAGGGTTCATATTTCTGAGATTTTCCATGTAGCGAAAGTAACTATTTTGATGGTTTTTTTAGCATTGAGTTATCACGCAACTATGTTTATAAGTTTCTCATTTTTGTTAATAACCAAAAAAAAATCCGAAACCATTGGGCTCCGGATTAAGATGTGATTTGTAAGAAATTATTCTTTATATTCGCCCATTTTACTGTATTTATCCATCCTCTGAGCTACTAATTCGTCTGTTGATAAATCTTTCAGTTCATTAAATGCTTTGATGATATATTGCTCTACCGTTTTGAAAGCCGTAGCTTTATCGTAATGTGCTCCGCCGAGTGGTTCTGGAATAACATCATCTACTAATTTCATTTTTTTCATATCGGATGAAGTCAGTTTCAAAGCTTCGGCTGCCTGCTCTTTGTACTCCCAACTTTTCCATAAAATTGAAGAACATGATTCAGGAGAAATTACTGAATACCATGTGTTTTCCATCATTAATACTCGGTCTCCGACTCCAATTCCTAGTGCACCTCCTGAGGCACCTTCACCAATGATTACACCAATGATGGGCACTTTTAAGCGACACATTTCAAAAATATTTCTAGCGATGGCTTCACCTTGTCCGCGTTCTTCCGCTTCTAAACCGGGAAATGCTCCTGGAGTATCAATCAGAGTTACAACAGGAATATTGAACTTCTCCGCCATTTTCATCAAACGTAATGCTTTTCGATATCCTTCTGGACTTGCCATTCCAAAATTACGCAATTGACGCATTTTAGTATTGATTCCTTTTTGTTGTCCGATAAGCATAAAAGATTGACCGTCAATTTGTCCTAAACCACCCACCATAGCTTTATCATCTTTAAAACTTCTATCGCCAAAAAGCTCCAGAAAAGTTCCTTTGGTTAGATTAGTAATGTGCTCTAACGTATAAGGTCTGTTAGGATGACGAGACAATTGAACTCGTTGCCATGCGGTAAGGTTTTTATATATTTTCCGTTTGGTTTCTTCTAGCTTTTTTTCGATTTGTTTACAGGTTGCAGTGACATCAACATTAGATTCGGCACCAATTATTTGACATTTATCGAGTTGATCTTCTAATTCTTTGATAGGAAGTTCAAAATCTAAATATTCCATAGAGTCATTTTTTTGTTTAAACGAATAGCAAATATAAAATTTTAAATTATGAAAAAATGCAATTTTTAAATATTAGTTGTAAACAACTTTAGATCAATTTTTTACGATATTTAAGTACAGCATTCAGCAAAACTGTTAGCAAAATTACGAGTGCACCAATATAAAACTCAAAGCACATTTTTTCTTTTTCTTCAAATAACATTACGGCGAGAATGATGCCATAAATGGGTTCTAAATTGATGGTCAGCATTACGGTATATGGACTCAAAAATTTCATAACCGTTGTTGAAGCAATAAAAGCATAAGCCGTACAAACCGAACTTAGTATCATTAAATACATAAAATCATTAGCCGAAATCATAAAAAAATCAGCAGAAAAACTACGGGTAGCCAACAAGAAAATAGTGAAGAAAATTACACCTCCGCTAAGTTCATAAAATGATATCACTGTGGCATTATGTGTCTTTATATGCTTACTATTAATTACCGCAAACAATGCCGACAAAAAAGCGGATGTTAAAGCTGTTAAAATTCCCCAAACATAATTTACCTCAACATTAAAAATAATATAAAGTCCGACTACAACCATCAATCCGAAGAAAACTTCATAGAAAACAATTTTTTTTCCATACAAAATAGGTTCAATCAAGGAAGCAAAAAAAGCTCCTGTTGACAGGCAAGCTAAGGTTATTGAAATATTGGAAATTTTAATGGCGTGAAAAAAAGTAAACCAGTGTAATGCTATTATAAGTCCCGCAAAAATAAACTGTATAAAGCTTTTGGTTGAAATTTTTAAAGGCAACTTTTTAAAATAACAATAAATAGCTATAAATGCAACTGCAAAAAGCATTCGGAACCAAACTAAAGGTAAAGCATCTAGCGAAATTAAAGCTCCCAATATGGCAGTAAATCCCCAAATGAATACTATCAAATGAAGATGTAAATAACTTTTTAGGTTATCGTTTAGCATTTCTAAGAAGATAAATAGCTAAAATTCCGAAAACGATATTGGGTGTCCAAACCGCTAATAATGGCGGAGCAGATGACTTCTCTGCCAAAACACCAAAAACTTTATCCAGAAAAACAAAAGCAAAAGCCAAAATAATTCCGATAGCTAAGTTAGTTCCCATTCCACCTCGGCGTTTCATAGATGAAACAGCTACTGCAATAATAGTTAAGATAAATGCAGAAACTGGAATGCTATATTTTTTGTAAAGCACCACTAAATACACATTGATATTAGAAGAACCACGAGCTCTTTCTTTATCAATAAACTTATTTAATTCGTTTAACGGAAGGGTTTCTGCTATATAAACAACTGGTGTTAAATCTTCTAAGTCAAATTTAAAAACAGTATCCTTTACTTCACCCGATTCGATGATGTCACCAAACTCGCCTACTTTTCTTTTGTTGTAATTATATAAAGTATAGGTGCTATCTTTTGCATTCCACTTGATTCTGCTGGCTATTAACTTGTATTTTAATTTATCTCCTTCAAATTTCTCCATCGAAAAATTAAATGCCATTTTGGAAACCTGATTAAAATTACTCACAAAAATATATTCGTCTTTACTAATTTGTCGAAATACATCTGAATTATCTCTGATATCATTGAGACCACTATTGGTTAGGTAGGTATATCTAAAACTTTTAAAACCGGCACTCGCTTTTGGCACTAAAAAGATAGTCATAACCAAAGCAAAAAGAGATACAATTGTTGCACCAATAATATAGGGTCTTAAAAATCTACTAAATGAAATCCCGGAACTTAAAATAGCAATAATTTCGGTATTATTGGCCAATTTTGAGGTGAACCAAATAACCGATAAAAATAAAAATATAGGGAATAACAGATTAGCAAAATAAATAGTAAAATCTAAATAATATTGGGCAATACTGGCAAAAGGCACTTTGTTTTCAATCATTTTATTGACTTTCTCAGAGACATCAATTACGATTCCAATCGGAATAAACATTAGCAACATCACAATGAATGTTCCTAAGTAACGTTTTAAGATGTATTTGTCAATAATTTTTAACATAGTAAAGTCGTAAAGTCGTAAAGTCATAAAGTC
>CANHWG010000073.1 GCA_947464335.1 Flavobacteriaceae bacterium | reverse complement strand
GCTTAATGGTGTTTATGCTACGGTATCTACAAGTGATCAAATTGGTTTTACTGGTAAGTTTACAGATGAATGTGGTGTTGGTAGAGGTAATGGTGGACAAGACTTAAATCTTCACAGATTTTTTCTAACCACTGGAGAACAATATGCTAGTGATATCTGGTACGGAAATTATCTAACGATTAATAGAGTAAATAGATTGTTGAGAATGGTTGAAGATCCTGATGCGGCTGGACCACTTTTGGCACAAGTACCTCTTCCTACCGAAGCTGCAGATGTAGCTACATATAATTCTATTATTGCTCAAGCAAGAGCATTAAGAGCTTTTGCTTATTTTGAGTTATTAACGTATTTCTCTACAGACTTAAAAGATGATAATGCTTTAGGAGTAATGTTCTTTACCAATGTTCCTGCAGCAAGTGATAGATTTCCTAGAGTAGCTAATGGAATTGTTTTTGCTCAAATTGAAGACGATTTGCAATATGCTTTTGCTAATGTGGTATCACCTACAGCTAACTCTTACAAGTTTGTTTCTAAACCAATGATTACGGCGTTAAGAGCAAGAATGTATTTATATAGAGGTAATTATACTTTAGCGAAACAATATGCTCAAGATGCAATTGCTACTTCTGGTGTTTCGCTAACTGCAGCAACACCAGTTCCAACACCTGCGCCTACCAATCCTTTTTATAGTGTATTTGTAGCTGCTAATCCTGCAACTGCAGGAGCTCCTACAGCAGCTTGGAATACAGCATACTATGGTGCTACGTCTACAAATCCTTACAGAAGAATGTGGGCTGATTTAGCACAAGGTGAAATTATTTGGTCTCTTGATAGACCTGCTGCTCAAACTTGGGAAAATATAGCTACACAGTTTACAACTAATAGTTCTAACCTTGTTGGTTCTCCTTTGTTTGAAGTAGGTAGAGCATTGTTTAATAAATTTACAGCAACACCTGGTGATGTAAGAAGATATGCTAACGTTGATCCAACTTCTTTGATTAACCAAAATTATGCTTCAGATCCTAACTATATTGCTACAGATGTACTTGTAATTGATAAGTATCCTGGTAAGCCTGGTTTTGTAACTAGAAATGATATTAAAGTGTTTAGACTTTCTGAAATGTATTTTATTCTTGCTGAATGTTTAGCAAGCGAAGGAAATATTAACGGTTCTTCTAATTCAGTTGCTTCAATTATCAAACAAATTAGAGATGCTAGAAACTTTTTAGGTCCACAAGCTTTGCCAGTTTATGCTGATGCAACTGCTGCTTGGGCTGGAATTTTAGAAGAGAGAAGATTAGAATTATGTTTTGAAGGATTTAGATATATTGATATCAAAAGATTGGGTGCTTTGGCAAACCAAACTTTAGATAGAGATCCTACTGATGATCAAATTCCAAATGCTCCTTTATCTATACCAAATAACGATTATAGATTTACCTTACCTATTCCATTAGATGAGATAAATGGTAATCCTGGTATCCAACAAAATCCTGGATACGGAGGTGCATAATAAATATTAATATCTTTTAAAAAACCTTTTTCTATATAGAAAAAGGTTTTTTTTGTAAAAAACACAATTTATGAAAGCAAAATTTGCCTTTTTATTGTTTCCTTTTTTTGTTATCAGCCAAACTATTTCAGAGAGGCAAAAAATAGTAAAAACCTATAATCAATCTGAGATTGCTAATCTTAAGAATAGCTTTAAGGATTTCTATGCAGAACAAAAAATTAGGATTGAAGCATATAAAAAACTTCACCCATTTGTTGAAAGTGAAAAAATGTCCTTACAAAGAATTGAGGATGATGGCACTCCAATCTTTTATACTACATTTAATGCTGGTTCTTCGAGAACTATCGGTACAAATAAAATGTATCCCGGAGGAACTCTTGGTTTAAATATTACTGGAGAAGGCATGATAGCGGGTGTTTGGGATGGTGGAAGAGTGCGAGAAACGCATCAAGAGTTTAATGGAGGAAAAGTTACTTTAAGTGATGGCGCAGCTACTATAAGTAGTCATGCTACCCATGTTACAGGAACTGTATTGGCTACTGGTTTTAGTCCTCTTAGAAGAGGTATTGCATATGGTGCTGAAGCTTATACTTACGACTGGAATTCTGATTATACCGAAATGCTGGCTTTTGGTAGTGCTGGTTACTTGGTGTCTAATCATTCCTATGGGTATGTAGCTTCTTCTTTAGCGGAGGCAAGATTCGGTCAATATGATGTGTCTTCTATAGAAATAGACAACGCTTCTAATGCTAATCCGTATTATCAAATTTGTGTAGCTGCCGGAAACGATAGGGACAATTTTAATCTTTCTCAAGTTGGTAATAAAGCAGGATATGATTTACTTACAGGATTTGGTACTTCAAAAAACGGAATAACGGTTGCTGCTATTGAAGAGGTGCCAAATTATGTTAATGCTAATAGTGTTATTATGAGCACTTTTAGCAACTTTGGTCCAACGGATGACGGTAGAATCAAACCCGATATTTCAGCTAAAGGAATTGACGTTAGTTCTTGTATTGGTAACGGTAATACTTCTTATGCTTCTTATCAAGGAACTTCAATGGCTGCTCCAGCTATTTCAGGTATGATTTTGATGCTTCAAAAACATTATAATAATCTTAATACTTCAAGTTATATGAGAGCCTCAACAGTTAGAGGATTAATATGTCATTCTGCTAAAGAGGCAGGATTAAATCCTGGACCAGATTATGAATTTGGCTGGGGTTTAGCTAATGCTGAATTAGCGGCTAACATCATAACTAACCGAAATAGCACTTCTGTTTTAGAAGAAAATATACTAGTAAATGGTCAAACATTTACAAAACAAATTTCAATTGGAGCAACTCAAAAATTATCAGCAACCATTTGTTGGACTGACCCTACAGGTACTGCAAATGTGACTAGTAGTATAGATACTAGAACCCCTAGACTTAGAAATAATCTAGATTTAAAAATAATAAAAGATGGTACTCTATTTTACCCATGGAAGTTAAATCCAGACGATCCAACTTCTGCGGCAATAAACCTTGAAGAGAATGATGTTGATAATGTTGAAAAAGTTGAAATTGACAATGCACAACCAGGAGTTTATATAATTCAGGTTACTCATAAAACATCTTTAACTGGAGGTTCTCAGGTGTTTTCTTTGATTGCTAATGCAACTAATGGATTGAGTTTAAACACAAGTGACTATGAATATGATAATAGTATCTTTATATACCCTAACCCTGCAACTACTATTTTAAACTTTCAAGTTAAAAATGACATTACAATTGATAGTGTAACAGTTACTGATATAGCTGGTAAACAAATTTTTAAAGCATCAAATACAATCGATAATGTTATTGATGTTTCTAATCTTTCTTCTGGAGTTTATTTTGTTACATTTACATCTGAATCAAATTCGATAACTAAGAAATTTATTAAAGAATAAGTTTTTTTATATTATAATTTCAAAACCATCCGTTTTTTCGGATGGTTTTTTTATGATTTTATTACAAATAGTTTTGTGTATTTTTGCTTCGAATACATAATTATATGAAATACTTAGTAACGGTACTTTTTTTATTGATTTTTACCATCGGTTTTTCGCAAGTTAAAAACGAAGATAATGAACTAGATAATCAAAAATCAAAGGAAAATCCAGTAAAACAACCGAAAGCGGCTTATAATCAATACCGAATTATCTCACTGCAAAAAGACACGACTTACGTTGATACTTCGTTAACTATACAAAAAGAATACGAATACAATTATTTACGTAAAGATATTTTTGGACTTTTACCTTTTGCTAATGAAGGTCAAACCTATACCGTTCTTGATTTTGGAACAAAAAAATTTAAGTCATTGCCCGAAATTGGTTTCTCTGGCAAACATTTTAATTTTTTAGGAGTAGATGATATTAACTATTATTCTGTTGCTACTCCAGTAACAGAGTTGTATTTCAAAACCGTAATGGAGCAAGGGCAATCACTCGATGCTTTTATCACAGTGAATACCTCGGAACGATTTAATATGTCTGTTGCTTTTAAAGGATTACGCTCGTTAGGCAAATACATAAATCAACTTTCGAGTAACGGAAACTTTAGATTTACTTCAAGCTACAATACAATAAATAAAAGATATTATTTAAATTTCCATTTTACTGGGCAAGATTTATTAAACGGTGAGAATGGTGGTATTACTACTATTGAAGATTTTGAAAGTGGAGACGGCGCTTTTGCTAACCGAGCTCGATTAGTAGTTTTTCTTAAAGACGCTCAAAGTTTTATGAAAGGAAAACGATATTTCTTTGACCACAATTTTAGAATAAATAGTAAAAATAATAATAACAATCTATATTTAACACATCAGTTTGACTACGAAAATAAATTTTTCGAATACAATCAAAAGACAGTAAGTTCAACTATTGGTAATGTAAGTATAAATCGTTTTGGAGATTCATATGCATCTTCAAATATTAACGATCAAACACGTTACAACCGAATGTATAACAAAGTGGGCGCTATTTATGAAAATTCTCTACTAGGAAGATTTCAGTTTTTTGCCGAAGATTTTCGTTACAATTACTATTACGACCGAATTTTAATTTTAGCATCTGGAGTAGTGCCAAGTTCTTTAAATGATGAGATTAATACTCTTGGTGGGCAATACGAATACCGAAAAAATAAATGGAACGGCGTTTTTACGTATTCTAATTCTATTTCTAATCAACCCATGTCTAATTTTGATGCCAAGTTACATTATCAACTCAACGATAAAAATGAATTTGTGTTTCAATATCAAATGATCAATAAAATTCCAGACCAGATTTACAATTTATATCAAAGTAGTTATGTAGATTATAATTGGTTTAACGATTTTAAAAATGAAAAGATTAATAATCTAGAAGCGATTGCCAAAACCCAATGGTTTGATGCTTCCTTGCAACTAAGTTCCATCAGAGATCATTTGTATTTTAGTAACGATGCAACCAATCCATTACAACAAATAATTTCGCCAAAACAATACGACAAAACCATTAATTATTTATCCGTTAAAGTAAGTCGCGAATTCAAATGGTGGAAATTATCACTAGATAATACCTTACTTTATCAGCAAGTAGACCAAGAAGAAGACATTCTTAACGTTCCTCAAATCGTTACCCGCAATTCGCTTTATTTCACAGATTATGTATTCAAAAAAGCAATGTATCTTCAAACCGGATTTATTTTTAATTATTTTACCAAGTATTACATAAACGATTATAACCCAGTTACGGTCGAGGCATTTGTTCAAAACGATAGAAAAGTGGGTGATTTTCCCATGATAGATTTCTTTGTCAATGCTCGAATTCGACAAACCAGAATCTTCTTCAAATTAGAACATTTCAATTCTAGAATAACCGGAAATAATTTTTATACAGCACCCAATTATCCGTATCGCGATTTCATGATTCGGTTTGGGTTAGTTTGGAATTTCTTTCAATAAATTTATGAGAAGACAAAGAGTAGTAACTAATTTGTCATCCTGAGCGAAGTCGAAGGGCTACTTTTCGCTTTTGCTCGGCAATCGCTCCATTCAGGGTTAATGAATAATCCATTTGATTTTTTGGAAACCGTTGAAATAGACATTACATTTGTCACAATAAAAAGGAAAGTCTATATTCTTTTTTCTTTATTCTATTCTCAAAAAAAGATGACATACGCAGAAAACATATTAGGAACTATAGGCAATACGCCATTAGTTAAACTTAACAAAGTAGTAGAAGGAATTGACGCTTTAGTTTTAGCTAAAGTAGAAACCTTCAATCCAGGGAATTCTACCAAAGATCGAATGGCACTTAAAATGGTTGAAGATGCCGAAGCCGACGGAAGATTAAAACCAGGCGGAACTATTATAGAAGGAACCTCTGGAAATACCGGAATGGGATTGGCACTCGCCGCTATTGTAAAAGGATACAAATGTATTTTTGTGATTACCGATAAACAATCCAAAGAAAAAATGGATATTCTTCGTGCCGTAGGTGCTAAAGTTATCGTTTGCCCTACTGATGTTGAACCAACCGATCCACGATCGTATTATTCTGTTTCTAAAAGATTAGGAACCGAAATTCCAAATTCATGGTACGTAAATCAATATGATAATCCATCTAATGCAGTTGCGCATTATCAGCAAACTGGTCCTGAAATATGGGAGCAAACCGATGGTAAAGTAACTCATTTTGTAGTCGGAGTTGGTACGGGTGGAACTATTTCTGGAATTGGTAAATATTTAAAAGAAAAAAATCCAAACGTCAAAGTATGGGGAATTGATACTTATGGTTCCGTATTTAAGAAATACCATGAAACCGGAATTTTTGATGAAAACGAAATCTATTCTTATATAACGGAAGGAATTGGAGAAGATATCTTGCCAAAAAACGTTGACTTCTCTGTTATTGATGGGTTTACCAAAGTAACCGATAAAGATGCTGCAGTTTTTACTCGAAAAATTGCTTTAGAAGAAGGAATTTTTGTGGGTAATTCCGCTGGTGCTTGTGTCAAAGGATTGCACCAATTGAAAGAACATTTCAAGAAAGATGATGTAGTTGTGGTTTTGTTTCATGACAGCGGAAGTCGTTATGTTGGAAAAATGTTTAACGATGATTGGATGCGTGAAAGAGGTTTTCTAGATGAAGATATTACCAAAGCTGAAGATGTTATCAAAGACCACAAAGACAAACCTTTAGTTATTGTTCGTACCGAAGAATTGGTTTCGCATGCAATTGAAAGATTGAAAAAATATAAAATTTCTCAAATTCCAGTTATTGACACTACTGGTTTTGTAGGTAGTTTAGATGAAACCGATTTGTTCCGAAGTTATGTAGAAGACAAAAACATAGCCGAAAAACCAATACGTGAAATAATGGGTAAACCCTATCCAATTGTAAACGCCAATGCACCAATTGAAGAAGTTTCTAAATTATTTAATAAAGATAATCAAGCTGTATTAGTCGATTTAGGAAATGGCAAATACCATATTATTACCAAACATGATATTATAGGTTCAATTAAATAATAGTAAGAATAAATAGAATAGTAGATAGAGAAAGTTAAGTTGATGTAAATATCTATTCTCTATTTTCTATTCTCCAATCAAAACTCCTGACACATTCCATGCACTAAAACTGGTGCCTTCGGGTAATCCTTGTGGAATTTTTACTTGAATAGTATGATTACCCGCTTCTAAGTTACCTAAATCAATAAAAACGGGATTCGTTACTGTTCCGGGACACCAATTCGATCTACTGTAATCTGAAGAAGACAATCCGTTTGGAAAATTTCCCGAAGCCGGATTTGATAATCGATACGAACCACAATCTTGTCGCCAAGGCGTAAAACTATAGGTTTCTTTTCCGTCAATAAAAATCGAATTCTTTTTGGGTACAAATTCATCGCCGTTTTCCCAACCACCATGACCGGTTGTAATATAACGAAGTTTACAATTTTTCAAAGGTTGGTCTAATTTGAAGCTCACTTCCAAACCTTTATCGGTGTTAAACATTGTTCCATATTCTTGTCCCGCCATTTCCATAATGTTATTGGTGCAAAATAAAGGTATTACTTGCGAAGGCACAGTTTTGCTTTCTTCTTCGTTATGAATGGTAAAATTGGCCGAAACTTTGTGTCCACCTTTATCATAATTGCCAATGTTTATTCCTATCCAAACTTCCTTATTGCTAAGTAAACTTCTCAACTCTGAAACATCTTGCCTATACAACACATTTTCAGCCCAAGTTTTATCTTTAAGTTGTAGATTATTGTATTGTTTTACGCCAAAAGGAGTGAAGAAACGCATCAATTCAACTATAGGCGAATAAGTGGCATTAGCTACTACACCTTGGTATTCTTTACCGTTTCCGTTACTATAAAGAGGTAAGGTTTTGACTCCGTTTTTTAAACCATCTAAAAATGAAATTGATTTGTCTGTTGGAATGATAAAAAAGGAACCCGTTCGGTCATAAGCATCGCCATTAGATTGCTCGGTGACATCCACAAAAATCTGGCTTCCCAATTTTATTTCCGGAATCCTAACTTTTCTAACAGCAATAGTTCCATTCGCAAATCGCAGGATTGTATCGTTTGATACAGATTGGTCTGAGAAGTTTATGATTTGATCTTTGAAAACCGGAATGGTAGTGAAGCGACTTTTCCAAAGTAAGTCTTTGTAGGTCAATCCGTCAACAATCTTAATTGGTTTTATCCATAGAAAACTGGGCGGCGCTTTTATCTTTTCTATTTTTTTGGCAGCGATGACAAAGTTACCGTTGCGAATCATTTCCAGAACCAAACCTAAATTTTGTCCCAAAACAGTTGGTGCGCCTTTTATCTTTAAATCGTTAGTATACCACAATTCAATGGTATTCGAATTAATAACTGTTTTGGCTTTTTTGCAATTGTATCCAAATATTTTTTTGGTGTCATTCAAAAATTCAAATGTTTGTTTAGCCAACGAAGTAGTGTCTTTGGAAGCTATACTTCTGTCAGATCCGAGAGTCGCAATTTGATAAAAAGTATTGTTGCTTCTGTCGATAGATATTTCTTCAAAGGGATAGTCTGCTTTTTTTAAGCTTATTTTTTCTGAACTAATGCCAGCGGCTGTTTCAGTAGCATAAACCCAAACCGGATCTTGACCCTCAATCAAGTTTCCATTAGAACTTTTCAAATAAGTGATTTTATAGTTTTGGGAAAAAATAGTTCCGTAAACCAACAAGAAAATGCAAATAAGTAACTTTTTCATTACAAAAAACAAAAATATAAAAGTAATTTTCTTACTTTAGTTAAAATTTTAGAATTGTGAAAGAAGATTTTCTTCATTATGTATGGCAATATAAGAAGTTTGACTTTCCAAACCTAACAACGGTTGCAGGAGAATCAATCACGATTATTAATCAGGGCAATTATTTGCAACAAACGGGTCCCGATTTTTTTAATGCTCAAATTATAATTGGTAATCAAAAGTGGGCAGGAAATATTGAAATTCATATCAAATCTTCTGATTGGTATTTACATAATCATGAACAAGACTTTAATTATGAAAATGTAATTCTACACGTTGTTTGGGAACATGATGTACCCGTTTTTAGAAAAGATAATTCGGAGATTCCAGTTTTAGAACTTAAAAGGTTTATTCCTGTAGAGTTTTTAAAAAGTTATAATGCGTTATCATCCCAAAAATCTTGGATTTATTGCGAAAATGAAATTGCTACTATTGATTTTTTTGTTCTAGAAAATTGGCAGGAGCGTTTGTTTTTTGAACGTTTAGAACGCAAAGAAGTTTTTATAAAACAACTATTGCAAGAATCACAAAATGATTGGGAGTCAGTTTTCTTTTGTATGTTAGCAAAGAATTTTGGTTTGAATACCAACGGAGAATCATTTTTGAAAATTGCCCAATCGATTCCTTTTTCAATCATTAGAAAAGAGAGTAATGAAGTAAAGAATTTAGAAAGTTTATTTTTTGGAAGTGCTAATTTATTTCCAATTGAATGTCAAGACAGTTATACAATTGACTTAAAAAATAGATTTATCTATACTACCCAGAAATATCGATTGCAAAACGTCCTAACAGAACCACTTCAATTTTTC
>CANHWG010000072.1 GCA_947464335.1 Flavobacteriaceae bacterium | reverse complement strand
AAATGCACCACTCATAGAGAACATATGGCTAACATAACCAGGATGTTTAAATGCAAAATTAACTGCATGATAACCTCCAAAACTACATCCTGCAACTATAACTTTACCAGCTTTGGTATTATTTTTTACACGTTCGACTATTTCGTGACATATCATTTTATCATACCAAGTATGATTTTGTATGCGATGAATAGGATGAATATGTTTGTTATAAAAACTATCTTTATCTATACTATCAGGACAAAATATTTGAATTAAACCTTGATCTATATACCAACGAGCACTTTCAATTAATCCTTGATCTCTATTTTCATGAAAACTGCCCATAGAAGTAGGGAAGAGGATAACCGGATAACCGGCATGACCAAAAACAAGCATTTCAATCTCACGATTTAAATTCGGAGAATGCCATTTGAAATATTCTTCTCTCATAATTTGTCATTAGTTTAACAATTATAATGAAAAAAACGTTGTGAAATCTATAAAAATCAGTGTATACAGAACAATTATGATATGTTTTTATATCCTATTTAGTTTTTAAATTATTCTTAAAAAAGCTATTGAATTTATAGGTTGATTTTAAGATTTATCAATCAGTATACTTATGGTTCGATTAATTGTAATTGACTTTTTAACCGTTCGATAAGCATATTCATCATACGTTTATTTAAATTAGAAGATATTTGAATGTATTCAGCATACTCGTCTAAAGTAAAAAAAGCAATAATCATTCCTTTTAAAGCGTTTCTAAACTTAATATCACGGTGGATTACATTTTCTATATAAGCCATCTTTTTATCGGGAGTTAAATTAAAAAAAACACTTTTCTGTTTTACTGCATAATTAATAAACACTTGAATAAATAAATCATTTTGCAACTTTAAAATAGGCCGTAACGTTTTATTTTGAAATGTTTCCTCTGCAGTAGATTGATGTGTAATGGTTCCTAAAACTTCTCCTCTTAATTCTAAAACATTGTTATCTCTGGCTACCATGGTTTTTTATTTTAAAGTTATAAAAAAACCTCTGTTAAAAAACAGAGGTTAAATTATACTTATGAATAATTAATTGTTAATTATTTTATTTTGAAAATAGTCTTTCTAACTAAGCGTCTAGCCCAATCTGAACTTTTATCTACAGAGTTATCTTCACCATTAGATTGAATATTTAATCTAGATTCAGCAATTCCGGCTTTAACTAAAATTGTTTTAACAGCTTGAGCTCTATCGCTAGCTAACTTATCATTAGATTCTGAACTTCCAATTTCATCAGAATAACCAGTAATGTCTATTGATTTGCTAGGATTGTTTTTTAAATAATTTAAAATAAATCCTATGTTACTAGCTGAGGCTGAATTAGGTTGCGTTTTTCCTGTGTCAAAATAGGCAGTAATATATCCTTCATTAATTAGTTGAAGTAATGCATTTTCAGTCGCAGCTGCTGAACTAGAGGCAATATTTTTAGTTACTGTATTGTTTACAAATTTCTCTAAATCATCAGGAACTCCATTATTGTTTTTATCTACCATTCTACCTTTGGTATCAACAGCAACGCCTGCAATTGAGTTTTGTTCTTGATCTAAATAATCTGGCACACCATCTTTATCAGAATCATTCAATAAATCTTCAATTTCACCTATTTTATTGTTAAGTGAATCTATACGCTTATCATTTTTGTCTTGAATGATGGCCCAATCTCCATGTATTTTTCCTTTTCCTAAAGCTACAGAAAGTCCAAAAGATGTTCTAAATAAACTACCAGTTAAGTTATTATTAGGATCAGAAAATTGTGTTCCATCCCAATTATAATGTTGTCTAATGTTAGAATTAACAGTAAAATCAGCAAAGACACTTACATTTTTAAAAATTCTAATTTGTGGAGATATTCCAACTACACCACCAGTATTCCACTCTGTTTTATTTTGGGGCCCCATTTTAGGTGTCATTCTAGAGATATTAAATCCTAAATGAAATAATAAACCAAAACGCCCAGCTTGCTTTTGTATATCAAATAATCTCATCAAATTTGCAACTCCTTCACCTGTGAATTGATGATGTTGCATTTGAAATGGTAAACTACCAGAATTGTTTTGTTCTTGAAGATTGTCTACATTTATATTCGCTTTAATTCCTAATTTTGGGCTAAACATGTAACGCGCTCCTAAACTATAAGAGTTTATTGCAATACCACCAAAAAATTTACCTGGACTATTTGCATAATATCCGTTGGTATAGGGTTTAGAACCCTTCGCTTGTCCAAAACTAGCTTCAATTGACCATCTGTTAAATGTTTCTCCAATTAATTCTTTATCTGGTTCAGCTGCAATTAGTTCTAAATCTTTATCTGTTCTCTTGTCATTTCTTTGTGCAGTTGCAGAGAAAGAAAAACATAAAAGCGTCATCAATAATAGTAAGATGTTCTTCATATTTATTATTTTTTATTATTTAATTATATGTTAAAATCAATACAAATATAATTGTTTAGTCCAAATAATTAACTTTTTTAATTTTTTATTGATTTAATAATTTCAATCTATACCCTAAAATTATATTTTAGTATCGGATAAGATTTCATAAATTTCTAGGTCGAAATATTTAATTGATGCAAAAATATGGTCAAAAATATCCGCCATAATATATTCGTAATTCTCAAATCTTTTGTCATTTGAAAAAGCATAAATTTCTAAAGGAATACCATTTGAAGTAGGTTGCAACTGACGACAAAGTAAAATCATGTCTTTATTTATCCCTGGATATTGATGAAGGTATTGTGTTATGTATTTTCTAAACAAGCCAAAATTGGTGATATTTCGACCATTGATTAAAAGCGATTTATCAATTTGATGATTGTTATTATATTTATCTATTTCGTTTTGGCGGATATCTATGTAGGAACTAACTAATTGAATTTTTTTTAACTCTTGTAATTCGTTTTTATCCAAAAAACGAATACTATTGGCTTTAATCAAAATATGTCTTTTTATTCTTCTACCATCTGAATTTAACATTCCTCGCCAATTTCTAAAGGAATCAGAGATCAAACTATAAGTAGGTATTGTAGTGGTTGTATTGTCAAAGTTTCTAACTTTAACTGTAGCTAAATTAATTTCTATAACATCTCCATCAGCACCAAATTTGTCAAATGTGATCCAATCACCAATCCGAACCATGTCATTCAACGAAACTTGAACACTGGCAACAAAACCAAGGATTGTATCTCTAAATATTAATATAATAATTGCAGATATTGCTCCAAAAGTTCCAAGCATAGTGCCAGTACTAATGTCAAAAATTCTAGAAATAATTAAAAAGAATGCACAAAACCATAACACAATCATTATTACTTGAATGTAACTATCAATAGGTTTGTCACTAAAGGTTGGATTTTGCTTAAGATGATCCCGAAGTGCATGAAAAATTGTTTTTATTATCCAAAGACATAATAAAACAATATAAATTCCAACTAGCTTTCCAAATATTGATTCCCAATAAACAAAGTTTTTCAGAATGATAGGAGCACATTTATAAATAAAAAGCAATGGAATTAAGTGTGCTATATATTTGGCAGTTTTATTAGAAACCAATAAATCATCAAACTTAGTTTTTGTTTTATATGCTAAAAGATTCATAGTCCTAACCAACACAAATCTAAATATCAAATAAATAACATAGGACAAAATAACCAAGATAAATATGTTAACCACTAGACTAAAATAGGCCGCAATAGTTTCACCTAAATCTAGCTTTTTTAAAAGTGGATAACACCAGCCAAATATTATTTCGACACTTTTATACATTCTTTATATATTTTTTCTCAATATAAAAGGTTCCAAATGGAAACAGTGATGCAAGCTGAACAATTATTAACTCAATAAAAGTCCATTTTTGACTTTTATAAATGATAAAGGCTAAAACCACATAAGACATAAACAATAAACCATGCGCCATACCAATAGGATATAAAAATGTTTTATACAAGTCTGGTAATAAACGTTTAATAACTAACATATTAAAAAACAATACTAAATAGGAAATCCCTTCTGCAATGGCAATAAACTTAAAAAGTTTGGTCATAATAACTAATTTGTGGCAAAATTAACTAATAACATTAATATTAAACCAAAAAGCGTTTACTTTTGTTTAAATAATGTCTCTATGAGTAAACGTGATTTAAAAAAGTATTTATTGACTCTCGATAAAGTGCAACTAGAAGAACAAGTAATCGAATTGTATGATAAGTTTAAAGAAGTAAAAGTTTACTATGATTTTGTCTTTAATCCCAAAGAAAATAAACTAATTGACGAAGCTAAAATCAAAATTTCAAATGAATATTTTCCAATAAATGGAAAAAAAGCAAAAATGAGACGTTCGGTTGCTCAAAAATACATCAAACACTTTATACTACTTGGTGTAGATACTTTTTTACTTGCTGATTTGCTGTTATATAACATAGAAATTGCTCAGGCATTTTCTTCAGAAAAAATTATAAAACAGGAGTTGTTCTATAAAAGCATGTTTACTTCCTACCAACAAGCCGTCGGTTTTTTTATTACTAATGGAATTTTAAATGAGTTTAAAAATAGAGTAGTGGCTATTAAAGAGGAAGCCATTCGACAAAATTGGGTTAATCAACATGAATTCAATATTTTAATTGAAAAACTTGAATAATATTATCATTTTGTAAATAAGTAATTTATTATTGGTGTTAACTCTTTTTTAGGTGTACTTTTGCAAAATTGTAAAAATCACTATGTCTCACAAAGATTTTATTAGCGAAATAGAAGAAAAAAAGGAGCTTTATAGCTACCAAAAAGGCGATATTGATAAAATATTTAAGAGACTCGATAATGCACCTAGTGATTATCATTTATTGTACCAACTTCCAACTGGTGGTGGTAAAACAGTTATTTTTTCAGAAATTGTAAGACGATATTTATCACAGCATAATAAAAAAGTAGTGGTATTAACCCATCGTATTGAACTTTGCAAGCAAACTTCAAAAATGCTTAAAGGGTTTGATGTGAAAAATAAGATAATCAATAGTAACATCAAAGAATTGCCCGATCAAAATGAGTATTCTTGTTTTGTTGCAATGGTAGAAACATTAAAAAATCGTTTAAATGATGAAAAATTAATGATTGATAATGTAGGATTGGTTATTATTGATGAAGCGCATTATAATTCGTTTCGCAAGCTATTTAGTCAATTCAAAAACTCATTCATACTAGGAGTTACTGCTACACCTTTGAGTTCGAATATAAAATTGCCAATGCATCAAAATTATGATGAACTCATTGTTGGTGACACAATACAATCATTAATAGACAATGGTTTTTTAGCTAAAGCCACAACATATAGTTATGATGTAGGGTTAACTTCTTTAAAAGTTGGAATTAACGGAGATTACACCGTAAAATCTTCGGATGATTTATACATGAATATGGTAATGCAAGAAAAATTAGTGCATGCTTATACTGAAAAATCATTAGGCAAAAAAACCTTAATTTTTAATAACGGAATTAATACCTCATTATATGTTTATGAAACATTTAGAGAAGCTGGTTTTGAAATACGCCATTTAGATAATACAACTTCTGTAGAAGATAGAAAAGAAATTCTAAGTTGGTTTAAAAAAACGCCAGATGCCATACTAACTTCGGTAGGAATATTAACAACTGGTTTTGATGAACCAACTGTTGAAAGTATTATACTCAATAGAGCTACAAAATCACTAACCTTATATTTTCAGATGATTGGTCGTGGTTCACGTAAATTGCCCAATAAAGATAATTTCACAGTTATAGATTTAGGAAATAATGCTCTTAGATTCGGACTTTGGAACAACCCAGTTGATTGGCAACATATTTTTAAATCACCCGAATTTTATTTAGAAAGTCTTAGAGATGATGCCGAGATTGAAATCTTCTTTAAGTATGTAATGCCAGAAGCTACCCGAAAAATGTTTTCTAAATCTATAGACATTACAATAGATATAGAAAAAGAGTTTAAAAAAGTTATGGCTCAAAATTTACGCTCTAAAGAAGTACTTGAAAAATCGATAAACCAACATGCTTTAATGTGTATCGAAAATTCGAAAGATTTGTACCAAGCCAAAATGCTTTCTAAGCTTTTAAGTGATGATATTGAAAGTCGCGTTAAACAATTCATTAATTGTTTAGGAAAAACTAGCAAAAATTATCGCGAATGGCTAATTGAAGATTATAAAAATAAATTAAGTTTAGCTATTGGAAAGAAATTCAGAGAATTAAATATATAGTTTAAAAAATAACATATATATGATTGAAATACAATTATATAAAGCATTATATTTTATTTAAAAACAATTTCCTTAATTTGAACTATAATTTATATTATGTAAAATAGAAAATTCAATATTTATACAATTAACTTAGTTTTTAAATGTTTTTAACAATCCTGTATACTTCTCTTTTGCTTTAGTATTTTTGTATGTAATTTAAATCTAGTAAAAAATAGAAATGAGTAATTCAATTGCTGAAAATATTGCCCACTTTTTAAAAGAATATTCACCTTTCAATTATTTATCTCATAACGAGTTAATTCAAGTCGCAACCAGTATTGGCGTAGTTAATCTAGAAAAGCAAAAAACATTATTTCAAATTAATGACAAACTACATGATAGTTTTTATGTTGTTGCTTCAGGTGTTATCCATTTATCGGTTATAGCGGATGCGGAAGAAACTTTATTAAATAAATGTTATGCTGGCGATGTTTTTGGTCTTCGTCCCTTTTTTGCCAAAAACAATTATATGATGACAGCAAAAGCTCGTGAAGACAGTATTGTTTATGCAATTCCTATAAATGCTTTTAAACCTTTTGTTGCTCAAAATTCACAAGTTTTAGATTTTTTATTAGAAAGTTTTGCAACCAATACGAGAAATCCATTTGATAAAGATAATCGCGGAAAACTCATTACAGATAACGTTTATACCGAAAATCAGCAAAATGAAATTCAATATTTTCAGTCGCTTGCCTATAATAAAACTCCATTAAAAGTAAGTAGTACCGCAATTTCTAAGGATACTGCTCAATTAATGACTGAAAACCTAACAGATAATGCTATAATTACAGAACAAAATTATCCAATTGGAATTGTTACTGATACTGATTTTAGAACAAAAATTGCCAACGGAAGGTTTCCTATTATTGCAACAATTGATAAAATAATGTCTTCACCAGTAATCACAGTTCCCGAAAATGTTTCTGTAGCCGAAGCGCAACTATTATTATTAAAACATAATGTTAGCCATTTGTGTGTTACGGTAGATGGTTCTGATAAATCTGATGTAAAAGGTGTAATATCTGAACATGATTTAATTGTAGCGCAAGCCAACAATCCTGGTGTATTGATAAAAGAAATAAAACGTTCGCTCTCTCCAAAAGAACTCAAACAAGTTAGAGAAAAACTGACAGATTTAATTCAGAGTTCTATTGCTAAGAACATTCCAATACCTCATATTTACAACATTTCCGGTGAAATAATTACGGCAATTATCAAACGATCTATCGAATTGTCAATTCTTGACTTAGGTTCTCCTCCAGCCCGATTTGCTTGGTTCAGTATAGGAAGTCAAGGTAGAAAAGAACAATTTTTATTAACGGATCAAGATAGTTTTTTAATTTTTGAAGATGTTGCGTCCGAAAATTATAGAGATGTAAAAGATTACTTTTTAAAACTTGCTAAAAGAACGACTACCATTTTAGAAAAAGTTGGCTATCAGCTTTGTCCAAACGGACATATGGCAAGCAACATGCTTTGGTGTAAATCGATGTCTGATTGGATTAAACAATACAATAACTGGATAAAAACTCCTGGTGATAAATCAAATGATATCAGTAGTATCTTTTTTGACTATGAATTTGTTTTTGGTGAAAGTAAAATAGAAGATACTATTAATGATATTGTCTATAAAAACATTCAAAACAATACTCTCTTCTTTGATTTTCTTGGTAATGATACTTTAAAGAAAAATCCGCCTTTGAACTTTTTCAAAAAATTTAATCTCGAAGAAGAAGGAGAAAATAAAGGTAAATTTGACATCAAAAAAAGAGCAATTATGCCACTCGTTGATGGTGCACGACTTTTTGCAATTAGCTATAATTTACGAGGTATTACTAATACTTATTTAAGATTTAAACAGTTGGCTATTACTGATCCAAAGTTTTCAGAAATTTACTTAAACTGTGCTGACGCGTTTCTAATAGTATCAAAATTCAGAACATTAGAAGGATTAAAAAATGACAGCTCTGGCAATTACATCAATTTGGACGAATTATCAAAAGTTGATAAAGAAAAACTTAGAAATGCTTTAAGTCCCATGAAAGATTTAGAAGAATTAATAAAAGATAAATTTCAATTAACACAATTTTCTTAATATGTTAGATTGGATTAAAAATATCAATAAAGAGTATCCCGAATTTTGGAAATTATATTTGTCAAAGTTTGAAGCTAAGTCAAATAGATATATTGTTTTAAGTACTGAAACTAGTGGTTTAAATCCCAAAAAAGATGTGATTTTGTCTTTTGGTGCTATTGCAGTAATAAATGATTTAATTCGTATTGGTGATACTTTTGAAGTGGTCATATTGCAATATAAATACCTTCACGATAACGGACTCCCGAATGATTTTTTAATCGAAAGTAAAATAACAAAACTAGCAGAACCACAAGCAATTCAGTCGTTTATCGATTTTATTGGAAATGCCGTTTTGGTTGGACATCGAATTCATTTTGACATCGAAATGATTAATGCCGTTTTAGAGAAAATGGAATGCGGGAGATTAAAAAATGAAGCATTAGATGTAGAAATTATGCATCAAAAATTAAGTGACATTACCAATAAGTCTTTTTCTTTAGAAGATTTAATAAAACAGTACAAAATTCCACTAAACGAAAAAAGTTCAGCTTCTGATGATGCCTACTCAATTGCACTCCTATTTCTTAAATTAAAATCAAAATTAGGATTTAAATAAAAAATCCCGACTAGTAGTCGGGATTTTTCGATCTGTCAAAATCAAACAAAACAATAATCAAACTATTATTTTCTCTTGACACATACGTTTATGATCTTTTTTTCATAAACATATTAGTGTAATATTTTTTTCCCGTAACAGCATCAACAGAAACTGAAATACCCAAATGAGTATAATCGCCTTCCATATTTGCTTTATGGGCCGGACTGTTTAACCAAGCTGCCATAGCGCTTTCTGCATTTTGGTAGTTGTAAGCAACGTTCTCGCCTACTCTTTCAGCTCCTAATACCTGAACTAGATTGTTTGATCTTTGTTGGAAGTAATCATGGTTTACCACTTTATTATCAATCATGTAAATGTTGTGCTCTTCTGATTTGAAAGAAATATGGTTGATTACATCTAAAGTATTCAATCCCATACTTGCACGATGATTGTTAATTAGCGTAACTAATTTTAATTCAACTTCATTGTAGTTGTATGAAGTTACAATTTTTGATTCTGATGCATTTGATTCTGTAGAATCAGAAGAACATGATACCATAGTGAACACGATTGCTAACGGCAACAATGCTCTAAACATTTTTGCTTTCATAGTAGTAGGTTAAGTTTTTAATAAAGTAGATGTGGGGCAAACACTTTATTTATTTTGTTAATAATGACAGAAATTAATTTTTAAACTTAGTAGATGTGGGGCAAACACTTTATTTAAATATTT
>CANHWG010000071.1 GCA_947464335.1 Flavobacteriaceae bacterium | reverse complement strand
TTGCTGCTATTAATGGCAATTTTTTCATTTGTCTTATTAATTTCAAAATTTAATTTATTTTTATTTTATTGCTGATACTTTTCCGTTTGCAAATTGAACTATGAAAGCATCTGAAAAACCTTGACTTTTAGCTTCTTCATGCATTTTTTTTACGACGCTCAAGTCATATGATTTTCCGAAATAATAACGGTATAGGTTATTTTCAAATGTAAAAGAAATGTTTTCGAGTCCTTTAAACTCATTTTTAGTTAAATCTTTCTTTTTTGAACTTGCAAAAAGTTGTACTTTATAAAAGACTTGTCCCGAATCATCCGTCATAACGCTAGTCGATTTTATGGCATCATTAGATTTAGCAATCGTTGAATCTAAAGGTTCTTTGGGCTCGGGCTTGTACTTCTTTTCAACTATTTTAACATCATCTTCATTCAATGGTTCATTAAAATAAACTTTTTTATAATGTTTAATTGCATTAGCAATTTGTTCAGCCATTTCATTTTGCCCTTGATCTGAATTTAGGTATTCTCCTTCTTCTTTATTAGATAAAAAACCTAATTCTATCAAAACACCTGGCATTGTAGCGGCATCTAACACCCAAAGTGGTTGTTGTTTAACACCTCTAGTTTTTCGGCTTAACTTATTGGTAAAATTATCTTGTATCGTTGTAGCCAGGTTGATACTACTGTATAAATTATCTTCCTGAATAATTTTACGCCCAATTAAAATTTCGGGCTTACTAGGGTCAAACCCTTTGTAGGTTTGTTTGTAATTATCTTCTAACAAGATTACCGAGTTTTCATTCTTAGCAACTTCTAAATTCATATTGGTTCTAGAAAGTCCCATTACAAAAGTTTCTGTACCAGAAGGCGTTTGATTTGCTACAGAATTACAATGAATTGAAACAAATAAATGTGCATTAATTTTATTGGCAACTTTCGGACGGTTAACCAATTCAATAAAAGTATCGTCTGTTCGGGTGTATTCGATTTTAAAATCTTTATCTTTTTCAAGTATTGATCCAACTTTCATAGTAGTCTTTAAAGCAATCTCTTTTTCAACAAACCCATGATAGGAATTTCCAGGGTCTTTACCTCCATGACCAGCATCTAATACTAAAACAAATTTAGTATAATCACTTTGTCCTGATAGTGTAAAAACATTCAAAAGCAAAAAAAATGAAAAAAAGAATTTTACAAATTTTATAAATCTCATCGAGTTAAAAGTTAATATTAATTAAAACCTGAAGGTATTAATAGCAATATTTAGTTATTTTTGACCGGAAATATTGTTTAAGTTTGCCTCTCCAAAAATCAAGCCATATTTTTACAAAAATAGTATTAAACACTTGCAAAGAAACTTATTTTATATCGTTTTTTTAACAATTTTCCTAACACTAGGAAACACAAAAACATATTCGCAAGAAGTACCCAAAAGAAATAAAACTTTCAGAGCTAAAAATCAAAAGAATACAACAAATACAACTCCTGAAAGCGATACAAAAATAACAGCGCAAGAGGAAGTAAAAATAAAACCGGATTCCATTGTAAAAAAACCATTGTTAGAAAGTAAAATTCGACGTAAGGCAGTTGATTATGAAAAGCTAGACCAAAAGAAAAAGCTCATAACATTATATAATAAAGCCGAAGTTTATTACCAAGATATTGAACTAAAATCGGGAATTATAGTTATTGATTATGAAAAAAGTGAAATCTATGCCGGAAGAATTAAAGACTCTACTGGTGCTTATACACAACTACCTTATTTCAAACAAGGAAATAATATAGTTGAACCCGATTCTATTCGATTTAACTTTAAAACTAAAAAGGCATTAGTCTGGAATTCAAGAACTAATCAAGGTGAATTTAATGTAAAAGCTCAAATAACTAAAAAAGAAAACGATTCTGTTTATTTTATGAAAGGCGCGCGTTTTACAACTTCTAAAGACATTGATAATCCAGAATATTATTTTCAAACCAATAAAGTAAAATTTGTCCCAGGAAAAAAAGTTGTTGTTGGGTTAACCAATATGGTAATTGCCGACGTACCGACTCCAATAGCTATGCCATTTGCCTTCTTTCCTATGACCGAAAAGAGCCGTTCGGGTTTGATTATGCCTTCATATAACGACACCAATACAAGAGGTTTTTCATTGCAAAATGGTGGCTATTATTTTGCACTAAGCGATTATTATGATTTAACTATTCTTGGCGATTACTATACCAACGGAAGTTACGGATTGCGTTTTGAAACTTCATATGCCAAAAAATATAAGTTTTCGGGAAACTTCAATGTTCGTTTTGAAAATCTAATTAATAGCGAACGAGGTTATCCTGATTATTCAAAAACTAGCATCTATAACATTCAATGGTCGCATTCTAAAGATTCTAAATCAAATCCAAATTCAAGGTTTTCAGCTTCGGTGAATTTAGGAAGTAGTAAATTTTTTGTAAATTCAATTAATCAAGTAAATACGAATGGACGATTAAATAATTCGCTAAACTCTTCGATTTCTTATTCAAAAACATTCAATTCAATACCACAGGTAAATTTAACCTTAGCAGCAACGCATTCTCAAAACACCAATACAGAAGAAATCAATATGACCTTGCCAACGATGCAATTGAGTGTTGATAGAATTTTTCCTTTTGCCTCTAAAGACGGAATCAAAAAAGGTTTTTTCAAGAATATCAATTTACAATATAACCTTCGGAGTGAAAATAGAATTACTACAACCGATTCACTTTTCTTCAAACCTGAAATGTTTAGAGATGCCAAAATGGGATTTCAACACAGTATTCCTTTAAGTACCAATTTTAAAGTGTTTAAATATTTTAGTGCTACGACATCATTAAATTACAATGAAGTATGGTATTTTAAAACCCTAAAAAGACAATTTAGTACCACTCAAAATAGTGTTGTTGACACTGAAGTTCAGGGATTTGATGCTTTTAGAACCTATTCGTTAACTGCAGGATTGGGAACCACGATTTATGGAACGTTTAATTTTGGTGAAAAGAAAAAAATACAGGCCATACGTCATGTCATGAGACCAAACATATCCTATAGTTACACTCCAAGCTTTGCACAATATTATGATACCTATGATCCTGATGGAAGTGGAACAATGCGAAAAGAATATACTCGATTTGACGATGGAATTTTTGGAGCACCTGGAAAAAACATGTCAAATAATATAGGTTTCAATTTGAGCAATACCTTTGAAGCTAAGATTACGGATAAAGATTCTACTAAAACAGAGCCAAAAAAGTTAATGCTTTTGAATAATTTAAACTTTTCTACAAACTATGACATCACAGCTGATTCCCTTAGATGGTCTCCGATGCGTATAAGTGGTGGAACACTATTGTTTAAGCAAAAAATGAATGTGAATTTTGCGGCGACACTCGATCCATATGCTATCAATAATTCGGGGAATCGCATTAATACATGGAATATAGATAATGGCGGAAGTTTGTTTAGAATGACAAGTGCCAATATGACGATGAACTATTCCTTTACTAGTAGAGGCGAAAACAATGAAAATAAAAATAAACAAGGAGAACGAAATGGGGGACGTGAGGATGATTTATTTGGTACCAATAAAGATTTAGGCGATTTAAGAACAAGCCAATTCCAAGAGGATGAAAACAGCGATGGAGCTATCTCCGATTTTTTTAAATATACATTGCCCTGGGATATGAACCTTGCCTATTCTTTAACCTATTCAAATACTAACCGAGAGCAAAAAATTACAGGTAACTCGTTAATGATATCTATGAATACTGATTTAACACCTAAATGGAAAATTGGTGTTTCAACGGGCTATGATTTTGTCTTAAATGGAGTTACGTTTACGCAATTGCGATTTGAAAGAGATTTACTTAGCTGGCGAATGGATTTTAATTGGGTTCCTTTTGGAGAAAATACCAATTGGGGATTTTTTATCGGAATTAAAGCAGGAGTTTTAAGTGATATTAAATGGGATAGACGAAACCAACCTGACAGAGCTATTAGATAAATATAAACTGAAAATTGTTTAACTATGAATGCCAAAAAAATAATCTTTACTGAAAAAGCACCAGCTCCTATTGGACCCTACAGCCAAGCGGTTTTTATTGGAAATACATTGTATACCTCAGGTCAAATTGCTTTAGATCCATTAACAATGCAATTGGTCTTGGATGATATAGAAACCGAAACCAAGAAAGTAATGGAGAACATGAAAGCCGTTCTTGATACTGCAGACATGACGTTTCAAAATGTGGTTAAAACTACTATCTTTCTGATGGATATGGGCGACTTTGCTAAAATCAACGCTGTTTATGCATCTTACTTTGATGAAGCTTTGGCTCCAGCTAGAGAAACCGTTCAGGTGGCAGGATTGCCTAAAGGTGTGAATGTCGAGATTTCGATGATAGCCGTGAAGTAATTATTTTATCTTTACCTATCAGAAAATAACCCATAATTAGATTGTGATTTTTTTTAAGTATGATTATAAAAAAAGTATTTCTATTTATTTTCACTATTTTGCTATGTAGCGCCATCCAAGGACAAACCAAAATTGGGGAACTATATCAAAGTAAAGACTATCTTACTATAACGGCATTTGCCGATAAGGAAAGCTCTCTAAATGGAGAAGAATTGTATATGCTTGGTTATGCTTTTTTTCAACTAGAGAAAGACGATAAAGCTATTGAGTTTTATGATAAAGCTATTGCTAAAGGATTTGACAATGGTGTTACTCATTTTTATAAAGGCGTTTCCCTAACCTATTTAAAAAAGTATGATGAAGCCGTTAAAGAAATTGATATGGCTTTACAAAAGGAACCTAATAATCAGGAATATATGAACCAAAAAGGGTTGATATATAAATCGAAAGGACTAGAAGATAAAGCACTAGATTATTTTGAGGAAGCCACCCGATATCCCAATACTTATGGTGAGCCATTTTTTTGGGTTGCTTATATTCATCATGGAAAGCAAGATTATGAAAAAGCCCTAAAATGTTATTATGTTGCTGCCCAAAAAGTTCCAAAAAACAATAGTTATTACGTTGCTACGCTTCAAAGTATTGGGCAACTAGAATATACATACACTCAAAATTTTGAAAAATCAGCGCTTGCCTATGCGGAAGCCGTTGCACGTAAAACCGAAGATTATAAATGGTATACTAAACTTATAAAAGCTTATAATGCCAACAAAGAATTTTCAAAAGCAAATGATGCATTTGAGTTGCTTAAAGTAGCTTACACTAATAAGGAGTATTCGGGAAAAGAACTAAAAAATAAAATGGTCAGCATCGATGAATTTGAATGGAAGAAACATAAACTCAATGTTTTTAAATCGTTAGAAGATCCAAAAAAGGTTTTAGATATTTCTTATAAAGTCTATTTATTAAACAAGTCAGGTGAATTTAATGAAAGAACTTTTACCGTTGAAAAAACCATTCAAACCCAAGGCGGAACTAAACATTTACTTTGTGAAGAAAAAAAAGAGGTACACCTTACCTATCCTTATGGTTGGAAAACGGATACAATTGCTCTTGAAGATTTAAAGAAAGCAATTGTATTGATACTTGAAGACGAATTGAAACCCACTGCAAGCTCCAATTTTAATGGAAAATAGCGCAGAATAAAATTAGACATTAAATTAAATTAGAAAGCATGTTAGTCAAGTAACATGCTTATTAATTTATTTATTTAAAATATGATATTGTATCAAGCCATCAATAGGTCGACGGAGTACATTACCAACTTTTATGTCATACGTTTCAAGTATTGCTTCCAATTCCTCTTTTAAATAAAAAGCGATGGAACCCACAAAATGAACCAATACATCATGGCAATTTTCAAATTGCATAATATAATTTTCCGCAAAATCTTTCATTTCTGCTTGGATTATATTTTTACAAAAAGGAGTGTCTTTGTGCTTAATTAAAAATTTAGCAAAAGTGGCCAAATAAGCATTTGGATTAGGCTCTTTGTATAGGTTGTTTTTAATATAATCGGCATCTAAATTATATTCCTCTTCAAACTCTTTCGCTAAATCAGCAGGCATTTTATTAAAATAATAACCCCGTAATAAATGACGTCCGAAACGATTTCCTGAACAATCATCCATGGCAATGTAGCCTAATGATTGCACCTTTTGATGCAATACTTTACCGTCAAAATAACTACAATTAGAACCTGTTCCTAAAATGCAAACAATAGCTTGTTCTCCTTTAGGCGTAGTAGCATAAACAGCTGCATAAGTATCTTCGTGAACTGTAACTATAGCTTTAGCAAAATATTTTTGAAAAACATTAGTCAAAAAATCTTTCATTCTGTCGGTTCCGCAACCAGCACCATAAAAGAAGAGATGCGTTGCTTTGTCTTTATTATGAGAAATGTCAAATTTATCTTCTAAGCGATTGATAATTTCTTCTTTATCGAGAACTTCTGGATTTAACCCCAATGTTTGAGTTGTAAAAAGTACTTTTCCTTCATCGTCAATGGCAATCCAATCAGCTTTGGTTGAACCGCTATCTACTAATAGTTTCATGGTTATTTAGTTTGGTTGTTTGGTTTTTTTTAGCCCCGATAGCAATATAAATCCTTTTTTTATACCAATATATTGGGAGAAAAAAAGATTGAAATGAATAGCGGGAAATAGCTCCTGAAAAACTCCGAAACTTCGGTACAGGATATATTTAAAATAACAAATCCTATAAACACAAAAAGTAAATAGGATTTGTAAATGTATGAATTATTTTAAATTGGCAATATGTACTGATAAATCAATTAGTTTGCTTGAATAACCATATTCGTTATCGTACCAAGAAACTAATTTGAAAAATGTTGAATTTAAACCAATTCCGGCTTTGGCATCTATAATTGAGGTGCGTTTATCTGAAATAAAATCTTGAGAAACTACATCATCTTCGGTATAACCTAGAATTCCTTTCATCTCATTTTCAGAAGCTTTTTTCAAGACCGCCATAATTTCATCATAGGTGGTTTCTTTTGCTACTTTCACGGTTAAATCTACCACGGAAACATCAACAGTAGGCACACGGAATGACATTCCTGTTAATTTTCCGTTTAGTGCTGGAATTACTTTTCCAACCGCTTTTGCAGCACCGGTAGAAGAAGGAATTATGTTTACAGAAGCAGCACGTCCGCCTCGCCAATCTTTTCTTGAAGGTCCGTCAGCAGTCATTTGTGTTGAAGTAGTTGCATGAACAGTGGTCATTAATCCTTCCACAATTCCGAAATTATCATTAATCACTTTTGCTAATGGCGCTAAACAGTTGGTCGTGCAAGAGGCATTTGAGACTACTAAATCTGTGGCTTTAGCTTCGGTATGATTTACGCCCATAACAAACATTGGTGCATCGGCAGAAGGAGCAGATATAACCACTTTTTTGGCTCCGCCTTCGATATGAGCACTAGCGGTTTCAATAGTGGTAAAGAAACCCGTGCATTCGGCAACAATATCAACATTAACATCCTTATCATCCCATTTGATTAATTTTGGATCTCTCTCGGCAGTTACTCTGATAAATTTATCGTTTACATAAAGTTTTCCGTCTCTAACTTCAACTGATCCGTTAAATCGACCGTGAACCGAGTCGTATTTTAATAAATAAGCCAAATGATCTACATCTAATAAATCGTTGATTGCGACTACTTCTACATTGTCTCTATTAAAAGTTTCTCTAAATACTATTCTTCCAATTCTTCCGAAACCGTTAATTCCTAATTTTACTTTTGACATTTTTTTATTTGTTAATTTTGGTAGTTTATTTTTTTAATTAGCTGACGCTTTGATGTGTTAGTTATTTGAATATTAACGAATCAACATATAACCAAATAACCGAAACCGTTTTATGTAGACATAATATCAGAAACTCTTAATAATTCTTTATCGATTTCTGAATGCCCTTTGATGGCATTTTCTAGAGGTGTTAAAGCAACTTTATCGTTTATTATTCCGACCATAAAATTTGATTTTCCTTCTAAGATAGACTCTACGGCTTTTACCCCAAGTCGGGATGCTAAAACTCGATCATAACACGAAGGAGCTCCGCCACGTTGCATATGACCTAAAACGGAAACACGAATATCGTATTCGGGCAAATTATCTTCTATATAATCTTTTAGTTCAAAAACGCTTTTTCCTATTTTATCACCTTCGGCAATAACTACAATACTAGATGATTTACCCGATGCTTTACTTTTACGAAGGGATTCTAAAAGACGATCCAATCCTAAATCTTGTTCTGGTATTAGAATTTCCTCTGCTCCTGCTCCAATTCCGGCATTCAAAGCTATATGGCCCGCATCTCTGCCCATAACCTCAACTAAAAAAAGACGGTTATGAGAACTGGCAGTATCTCTAATCTTGTCTATACATTCAACCACAGTATTTAAAGCCGTGTCAAATCCTAGTGTGTGACTGGTACCAAAAATATCATTATCTATAGTGCCCGGAATACCCATTACAGGATAACCGAATTCATTATTAAATACCTCAGCACCTGTGAAAGAGCCATCTCCGCCAATGACTACTAAAGCATCTATACCAGCTTGAACTAAATTTTGATGTGCTTTTATTCTTCCTTCAACAGTCATAAACTCCTTTGATCGAGCTGATTTTAATATAGTTCCACCTTTATTTACAATGTTGTTCACACTACGAGGTCCCATTTCTTTAAAATCTCCTTCAATCATTCCTTGATAACCTCTATAAATTCCGATGCATTCAATATTGTGAAAGGCACAAGTACGCACAACTGAACGTATGGCTGCATTCATTCCTGGTGAATCACCACCCGAAGTTAAAACCCCTATTTTTTTTATGACTTTAGACATTTTTCAAGTATTAAATTGTAAAATTAGCAAACAAGAACCATTGTTTTGTCTGTATTTTTAGTATATTATGAAAACAAGTGAAATTCAATCGTTTTCGTTGATAAGTTTTTATGTAATTAGTTTTTAGATAAAGTTTTTATCTTAATCATCGGTAGGAATTGCATCTCTATTGGGTGCGTCATCTTGACTTTTTTTGTCCTTATCAACTGGTTTTTTATCTTTGAGATGCATATTCTCAGAAGAGAAACTTGAATCAGCATCTTGATTGATTTTTGTTCTGTTTCTTTCTCTTTCTATTTTGGTATTTTTAAAAATTTTATTGACTAGCTCACTTAAGTTATCAAAATCGACCTCATAGGACATTCCCAATCCTTGTGTATAGCCAATTCCTTGACCAATATAAGTTATATCATTCTCTTTATTAAATACCCTAAGATTTAAAGTTCCATCTTCGTTAACACGGTATTGCACTTCAAGATCACCTACAATTGCCGTTTCCGTAATACCTCCAACGGGTACTCCTACTTTTCCGTTTACTGTTATTCTGTCGTTTATTTTTGAAGAAACGGTCACACCAAATCGACCATCGGTTTGTTGTCCTGGAGTTCGATCTGCCACTATATACTCTGGAGCAATGGAAATTTTATCATTATCGCCTGAAAAAATATCGCTAAATAGACTACTCGCTTTTTCGAATAAATTATTCGACAATTGATTTTGATTTACTCCTTCTGGACTCAAAAAACTACCGGTAGACAACAAATATAAAGCTTGGGTTTGACGTATATCTTTATCGTTTAATTTGACTTCTAATTCTGATTTTAAGGAACTACCTATGGTTGGGAAGTTAATATTGAAATCAGGTTCTGGACTGGTAAGACTTCCTTTTACGCCAATTACAACTTGAACATCTACTTTTCGGTTAAAATTAGGATTATCAATTAACACTGATGGATTAGCGGTAGTTTCATATATTGCTTCAAGGTTGAGCTGTGCGGCCATTGGATCTCCTGACCAATTGATAAAACCTCCTTTTTTAACTTTAAAATCTTTTCCGATGAGTCCACCATATTTAAAATTATAAGAACCCGAAATCACAGAGAAATCTCCAAACATTTCAAATTTCCCTAAAGTGTTAATTCGAAATAGTAGCGTTCCATTTCCTTTTCCTTTCATTCCGTGACCACTTTCACGGTTTAGTATTACTTCAATATTGGCAATTTCTGTTATGTTAAAATTGAAATCTAATTCTAATCCGTTATAATTTTTTGATTGTATGAATTTGTCTTTTGATTTTTTATTTTTTTCTTCAGGCGTTATGAAATGAATGTAATTATTATCAGAAACCGATTCTGCATCATTTATTGGGATTTTAATATCGGTTCCCTTTGCAGATTCGGC
>CANHWG010000070.1 GCA_947464335.1 Flavobacteriaceae bacterium | reverse complement strand
TTATTTGAGGATGAAGAGCATGATGTTTTTTTTGCAGTAAACAGTCATTTTGCTTATTTATAATATTTTATAAGAAGTAATAAATCACCCAATTATAATTTTGTATACGATCAAGTGGTAAGTTTTGGTGAAATTGTTTCTACTACAATTGTTAGTCATTATTTTAACCATGCAGGGTTAAAAAACAACTGGCTAGATGTTCGAAATTTTATCAAAACCAATAATAATTATCGTGATGCTGATGTTGATTGGGAAAAAACCCAGCAATTTATTTCGAAAGGTGTTAAGAAGAAAGCGCTCAACATCACACAAGGATTTTTAGGTTCGGATGAAAATAATTTCACCACAACCCTCGGACGAGAAGGCTCCGATTATACTGCGGCAATATTTGCCTATTGTCTAAATGCTGAAAGTGTAACCATTTGGAAAGATGTTCCTGGGGTTTTGAATGCCGATCCACGTTATTTTGAAAATGCCGTTTTACTAAATCAGATTTCATACCGCGAAGCGATTGAATTGGCTTTTTATGGTGCTTCTGTCATTCACCCAAAAACATTACAGCCACTTCAAAAAAAGGAAATTCCATTATTTGTTAAATCATTTATTAATCCGCTTTTACCCGGAACCAGTGTTTCAAAAGGCAAAGATTTAGAACCAAAAACACCTTGTTTTATAGTCAAAAAAGAGCAATTATTACTATCGCTTTCCTCTATAGACTTCTCTTTTATCATGGAAGAAAATATTAGTGAAATTTTTGCTTTGTTACATCAATATAAAATTAAGACGAGTTTAATTCAAAACTCAGCCATCAGTTTCTCGGTATGTTTAGAAGATAAGTTTGGTAATTTTAATGACGTGAAAACGATATTGTCTAAAAAATTCAAAATTGCTTACAACGAAAATGTGTCGCTTTATACCATCAGACATTTTGATGAAAAAGCAGCACAAATAGTCGAAAAAGACAAAACGGTTTTGGTGAAACAAATCTCAAGAGACACGATGCAGATAGTGACAAAAGAGTAATTCGTTTATATTTTATACTTTTATATAAAAAGAAGCTATGGAAATCAAAGATTTATCAAAATATTCTAACGCTGAAAAAATTATTTTAGCAGAACAACTTTGGGATAGTGTTTCAAAAAAAGACATAGAGTTATCAAAAGAAATTAAGGAAGAATTGGATTATAGATTACAACTCTTAGAAGAAGGTAAAACGGAACTGTATTCTTTGGAAGAAGTAAAAAAACACATAATTAAAGTTAGAAATCTATAATGTATACGATTAGTTTTACTAAAGAAGCATTATATGATATTGAGTATATAGTTCTTTGGTATGAAGAACAAAGAGTTGGACTTTCGTTCGATTTTGAATTGTGTCTAGAAGCTGGTTTAGCAGAAGTAGTAAGAGATCCAGAAAATTTTCAGAAACGGTATAAGAAAGTGCAAATACGATTTATTTCTCGTTTTCCTTATGGAATACATTATGTTGTAAAAGAAAATACGATTGTTATAATTGCTGTTTTTCATACTTCACTTTCTCCAAAAAATTGGTCAAAAAGAGTATAAATCGTAACAAAACATATATTTTCAATGGTTTTTACGTTATGGTATGTATGCTAAAAAAACTCTTTTTATTGATGCTTTTTTTTGGATTTTCCCAGCTTTATGCACAGGAAATCAAATCGCTGTATCAAAATAAAAAAATAGCCGTTTCAAAAGACACCATTGCCATTGAAAACGTAAGTATTAGCCCTAGCTTTTTCAAATTACAAACTTCGGACGGAACCGATATAGATAGCAGTTTTTATACAATCGATTTCAAAAAAGGGAAACTAATTTTTAAAGACAATTTTACTTCTCAAGACAGTGTAACTATTCGCTATTTCAAATATCCACAACAACTCACCAAAACCTATAGTATTTACGACCAAGACAGAGTCGTTGCTAACGAGGGTAATTTATATAAAGTCAATCGTTCGGTAAAAAAGTTTGTGCCATTTGATGGGTTAAATACTTCAGGTAGCATTACGCGTGGTGTTACTGTGGGCAATAATCAAAACACATCCGTAACGTCTAATCTTGATTTGCAAATTACGGGTAAAATATCCGATAAGGTATCCCTTCGGGCTTCTATCCAAGACAGTAATATTCCGCTTCAAGATAATGGTTATTCGCAACGATTAGATGAGTTTGATCAAATATTCATTGAGCTTTTTTCGGATAAATGGAACATTCGTGCCGGCGATTTATTCCTCGAAAATAGACAATCCCGCTTCTTGAATTTCAACAAAAAAGTTCAAGGTCTTTCTACACATTTTATGTTTGGCGGAGAAGAAAATAAGACCGATATTTTTGCTTCGGCAGCTTTGGTTCGAGGTCAGTACGCCAAAAGTTCCTTTATTGGTCAAGAAGGAAATCAAGGACCGTATAAGTTACGAGGCAATAATGGCGAATTGTTTGTGCTAGTAATTTCAGGATCGGAACGGGTTTTTGTAAATGGAATTCTCCGAAAACGAGGTGAAAACAATGATTATCTAATCGATTATAATGCTGGAGAAATCACCTTTACATCATTATTTCCAATTACATCCGAAATGAGAATTGTAATTGAATATCAGTATTCAGACAGAAATTATACCCGTTTTGTAACCTATGCAGGAGCCAATCATAAATCTAAAACATGGAGTTTAGGAGGTTATTTATATTCAGAAAATGATTTAAAAAATCAACCGTTACAGCAAAACCTATCTGAAGAACAGGCCACAATTTTAAGTAATGCAGGAGACAACAATAACTTGATGAATGCTCCCTCTGCTTTTTTAGATTCGTATTCAGACAATAAAATTTTGTACAAAAAAATCACGGTTACAACTGGCGAAGCATTCCAGTATTCTAATAGTCCAACAGACGAATTGTACAATGTCAAATTTACGCTAGTCGGAAATAATTTGGGGAATTATATAGTTACCAATTCCTCTGCAATTGGTAAAATTTATCAATATATAGAACCTGTATCCGGAATTCCACAAGGGAATTTTGAGCCAATAGTTCGTTTAATAGCACCTACAAAAATTCAAATTGCTACTGTTTTAGGAAATTACAATCCAAATGAAAAGACCATGATTGATTTTGAAATTGGAGTTAGTAATAATGATTTAAATTTATTTTCAGGGATTGATGATGACAATAATAAAGGTGTTGCCGGGAAACTAAACTACAAACAAAGGTTATTTTCTAAAAAATGGCAACTAGACGCTTTTGGAAATTATCAATTTGTGCAGGAAAATTTTAGAACAATAGAACGATTGTTTAATATTGAATTTAATCGTGATTGGAACTTAACCGCTTTTGAAGGAGATCAAAGTTTAATTATTAACGGCTTAAATTTTGTTTTGCCCGAAAAAGGAAAGTTAACCTATCAGTTTGAAAAGCTCGATTTTAGTAAAAGTTTTTCTGGAAATCGACATATGTTAAACGGAATTTTCAAACTTAAAAATTGGAATATTGTTCAAAACACGAGTTATTTGAATAGTGAGGGTAATTTTTCAAAAACAAGCTTTCTCCGAAATGAATCTTTAATAAAGTTCAATTTAAAGAAAAACTGGATAGGCAGTACTCTTCGACTAGAAAATAACAAAGAGCGATTGGCGGCAACAAACCAATTATCTACCTTAAGTCAACGTTTTAAAGAATACGGTGCTTTTGTAGGACGCGGAGACAGCACCAAAGTTTTTGTAGAATTAGGGTATTTGCAACGGCTTAACGATAGTTTGCAAAATGGCATTTTAAAAAGAGTCAACACATCTCATTCCTACTATTTAAAATCAAAATTATTGCAAACCAAAAAAAGTGATTTGACTTTGTTTATCAATTATAGAAATCTAAAATATACTGATGAAACTAGGACTAATGAACCTTCTTTAAATTCTCGATTGTTATACAATGATCAATTTTTTAAGCAATTGATGCAGGTAACCACGGCCTATGAAACCAGCTCAGGAACTATTGCCCAACAAGAATTCACCTATCTTGAAGTAGAGCCAGGACAAGGTGTTTATACTTGGATCGACTATAACGGCAACGGAATTCAAGAATTAGAAGAGTTTGAGATAGCGCCATTTTCAGATCAAGCAAAATACGTTAGGATATTTTTACCCAATCAGATTTTTTTGAAAACGCATCAAAATAAATTCTCCCAATCGCTGACTTTAAATATGAGTAAGTGGCAAAATGCGACCGGATACAAAAAAATGGCTTCTTATTTCTATAACCAAACCTCTTTTTTAATTGAGCGAAGAATACAGCGGAACGGAGATAATTTTGATTTAAATCCCTTTTCAACTTCAGATGAGAATATGCTTGGTTTAAATACGAACTTTAGAAATAGTTTATTCTATAATCGAGGAAAACAAGACCATTCAATTACGTGGACATTTATTATGAATCAAGTAAAAAGTTTACTTTCAGTTGGTTCACAACAAAGTAAAAACAAAGCGTATCAATTGCAATATGCGCATTTATTAAAAAAGAGTTGGCTCTTTTCTTTGGCGACAGAAACAACAGAAACCGATTTAATTTCGGAAAATTTTGCCACTAAAAATTTCGAAGTAAAAAGCTATCAAATCAATCCTAAGATTTCCTATTTATTTAATAAAAATGCAAGTTGGGATCTTTTTTATGAATTTCAAAATAAAGAAAATCAAATTGGTAATTCCGAAAGTTTAAAACAAAATCGTTTTGGAACTTCGTTTTCCTATGCTGGCGAAAAAAAGTTTACGATGAACGGGGAAATTTCTTTATATGATAATAGTTTTATTGGCGATAGCCAATCACCAGTTGCCTTTCAAATGCTCGAAGGACTGCAGCCCGGAAAAAATATGACGTGGCGATTGCTGTTGCAAAAAAATCTAACTCAGTTTTTAGACATTAATATCAACTATCAAGGAAGAAAAACAGAAACCAGTCAAACTATTCACACGGGAAATGTGCAATTAAGAGCGTATTTTTAAATAAAAAATCAGTAACTTTATTCTCGTATAACAAAAATTTTAAAGTCATGAAGAAAGTCATTTTATTATGTATGGTATTTGTTTTTTCAAATACTTTTTTTGCTCAAACAGCAACCGAGAAAAAAGCAAAAGCTAAGACTGAAAAATCAGCCCAGAAAGCCAAAAAAGAGGTAAAAGAAAAAGAAGTCAAAAAGAAAGAAGAAAAAGCTACCAAGCTAAAAAAAGATGGAACACCCGATAAACGGTATAAAGAAGACGCAAAACCACCTTTAAAAAAAGACGGCACTCTAGACAAACGGTATAAAACTGCTACTAAAGAAACGAAAGCAAAAGTTAAAAAAACAGCCGCCGAAGAAAAAGAGGATATGAAAGAAACGGCAGTATCAAAATCGGCAGAGAAGAAAGTAAAAGATAAAGTTACCGGTACTTATAAAGGTAAAAAAGTATTTACAGGTTCAAGAGGCGGTAAATATTATATCAATAAAAACGGAAATAAAACCTATATCGATAGAGACTAAGAAGAGTAAATATCGATATTTTAAAAAAAATTAAAAACGCAGTTTTCAAATTTGAAAACTGCGTTTTTTTATCAGCAGAAAAGTGTTTTTCAGAGGCTGTATTAATGTTAAAATTATAGTGAAAGGAAATTCTTATTTCCCTTTGTTTTAGGGCTTTTAGATATTTTTTACTTTTTTAAATCATTGAAAATCAATAATTTAAATAAAATTAAAAACTCACTAAAAATAGTTCTATTTGTTAAAAACTAAAGCGTATTGTGAATAAGTTTGACTTTCATTTTCCGTTTTGATTGACAATCTTTGTAACATACAGATTTGTTAAAAATTATTTAAATATTTATAAAAACATAAATTCAAAATGGCGAGCATAGAACCAATTTTACAAGAAAACAAAAATCGTTTCGTGATTTTTCCAATAAAACATCATGATATTTGGGATTGGTATAAAAAAATGGAAGCTAGTTTTTGGACTGCAGAAGAAATCGATTTGCACCAAGATTTATCCGATTGGAACAACAAATTAAATGATGATGAAAAATATTTTGTCAAGCATATTTTGGCTTTTTTCGCAGCTTCGGATGGAATTGTAAATGAAAATTTAGCAGAGAATTTTGTAAACGAAGTACAATATCCTGAAGCGAAGTTTTTTTATGGTTTTCAAATCATGATGGAAAACATTCACAGCGAAACCTATTCCCTTTTAATTGACACCTATGTAAAGGAAGAAACCGAAAAAGCACAACTTTTTAATGCATTAGAGGTTTTTCCTGCCATTAAGAAAAAAGCAGATTGGGCTTTAAAATGGATTGGTTCGGACTCCTTTGCTGAAAGATTAATTGCGTTTGCTGCCGTAGAAGGAATCTTCTTCTCAGGAGCTTTCTGTTCAATATATTGGTTGAAAAAACGTGGATTAATGCCTGGATTAACCTTTTCGAACGAATTAATTTCACGTGACGAAGGCGTTCATTGCGATTTTGCAGTGCATTTGCACAACCACCATTTGGTGAATAAAGTGTCAAAAACCAGAATTACAGAAATTATTACAGATGCTTTAGATATTGAGCGTGAATTTATTACTGAGTCACTTCCGGTAAGTTTAATAGGAATGAACGCAACCTTGATGACGCAATATTTAGAATTTGTGGCCGATAGATTATTAGTAGAGTTAGGATGCAATAGAGTATACAACTCCACTAATCCATTCGATTTTATGGACATGATTTCATTACAAGGAAAAACTAATTTCTTCGAAAAACGTGTTGCCGAATATCAAAAAGCAGGGGTAATGAACACCGACTCAGAAGCCAGTAAAATTACTTTCGACGCCGATTTTTAATAAGAACTTTTTTCAGATTCTCATGAATTAATGCAGAATCTGGAGCGAATGGCTCGGGCATTTTAGGAATCCATATTCCTGCTGTCCGTTTCAATTTTTTGTTTTGTCACCCTGAGCGCAGTCGAAGGGCTTATTTTAAACACAAAAAGATTTCCACTTCCATCAGGGCTAGGAAGTAAATCATAGCTCTAAAAACAGATGCTGAAATGAATTCAGCATAAACAAATAACCAGAAAATAGATAAAGGGATTTTCTATTTTCAAAAACTGACAAGCGTATGTATGTAGTAAAAAGAGACGGCCACAAAGAGCCGGTAATGTTCGATAAAATCACGGACAGAATTAAAAAATTATGTTACGGATTAAATGATTTAGTGGATGCTGTAAAAGTAACCATGAGAGTAATCGAAGGATTGTATGACGGAGTAACTACTTCAGAACTTGACAACTTAGCAGCAGAAACTGCCGCTTCAATGACCATCGCTCACCCTGATTATGCACAATTAGCAGCGCGAATCGCGATATCTAACTTGCATAAAAACACCAATAAATCCTTCTCGGAAACCATGAAAGAAATGTACTTTTATGTAAATCCAAGAACAAACCAAAAAGCACCATTATTATCTGATGAAGTATATGAAGCCATTCAGGCTAATGCCGAATATTTAAATTCACATATTATCTACAACCGTGATTTTAACTACGATTACTTTGGATTCAAAACCTTAGAGCGTTCGTATTTGTTAAAAATTAACGGTAAAATCGTAGAGCGTCCACAACATATGTTGATGCGTGTCGCAGTCGGAATTCACTTAAACGATTTAGAATCGGTAATCGAAACGTACGATTTGATGTCGAAAAAATTCTTCACGCACGCTACACCAACGTTGTTTAACGCCGGAACACCAAAACCTCAAATGTCTTCTTGTTTCTTGTTAACCATGAAAGATGACAGCATCGACGGAATCTACGATACACTAAAGCAAACCGCTAAAATATCACAATCTGCCGGTGGAATCGGTTTGTCAATTCATAATGTTCGCGCAACTGGATCTTATATTCGAGGTACCAACGGAACCTCAAACGGAATTGTTCCGATGTTAAGAGTGTTCAATGATACCGCTCGTTATGTAGATCAAGGTGGCGGAAAACGTAAAGGAAGTTTCGCTATTTACTTAGAAACTTGGCATGCTGATATTTTCGAATTCCTAGACTTGAAAAAGAATACCGGAAAAGAAGAAATGCGTGCCCGTGATTTATTCTTCGCGATGTGGACATCCGATTTGTTTATGAAACGCGTGGAAGAAGATACCACTTGGACCTTAATGTGTCCTAACGAATGTCCAGGTTTATGCGATGTTTACGGAGAGGAATTCGAAACACTTTATACTTCGTATGAAGCTCAAGGAAAAGGAAGAAAAACAGTTAAGGCACGTGAACTTTGGGAGAAAATCTTAGAATCACAAATCGAAACCGGAACGCCTTATATGTTGTATAAAGATGCGGCTAATCGTAAATCAAACCAAAAGAATTTGGGTACTATCCGTTCGTCAAACCTTTGTACCGAAATCATGGAATACACTTCTGCCGATGAAATTGCGGTGTGTAACTTAGCTTCGATTTCCTTACCTATGTTCGTTGAGAATGGAGAGTTCAACCACCAATTGTTATACAACGTAACCAAACGGGTAACGCGCAACTTAAATAAAGTAATCGACAGAAATTACTATCCAGTAAAAGAAGCCGAAAATTCTAACTTACGTCACAGACCAGTTGGTTTAGGAGTACAAGGTTTGGCCGATGCATTTATTTTGCTACGTATGCCGTTTACCAGCGATGAAGCCAAAAAACTGAATCAAGAAATATTCGAAACGCTTTATTTTGCAGCGGTTACTGCTTCGATGGAAGAAGCCAAAGCAGAAGGACCTTATTCGTCATTTAAAGGGTCGCCAATTTCAGAAGGATTGTTCCAACACAACCTTTGGAACATCAAAGACGAAGAACTTTCAGGACGATGGGATTGGGCTGCATTAAGAAAAGAAGTGTTGAAACACGGTGTGAGAAATTCGTTGTTGGTAGCACCAATGCCAACTGCTTCAACGTCTCAAATTTTAGGAAACAACGAAGCGTTCGAACCCTACACTTCAAATATTTACACGCGTCGTGTATTATCAGGCGAATTCATTGTAGTTAACAAACATTTACTAGAAGATTTAGTTAAACGTGGACTTTGGAATGAGGATTTGAAACAGCAATTAATGCGCAACAACGGTTCGGTTCAAGATTTGGATATTCCACAAGACTTGAAAGAGTTGTACAAAACCGTTTGGGAAATGTCGATGAAAGACATTATCGATATGTCGCGCCACAGAGGTTATTTCATCGATCAATCACAATCGCTAAACTTGTTCATGCAAGACGCCAATTATGCCAAACTAACTTCGATGCATTTTTATGCTTGGAAAAGTGGCTTAAAAACCGGAATGTATTATCTAAGAACAAAAGCCGCGGTAGACGCCATCAAGTTCACTTTGAACAACGATAAAAAAGCAGAACCAACAGCACAAGTTGCCGAACCCGTAGCCGTTGAAGTAGTTGCGCCTACAGAAAACGGTGAAATGACAGCCGAAGATTTCGCCGCCATGGTAGAACGTGCACGAAACGCTGGTCCAGATGATTGTGAAATGTGTGGATCGTAATAAGAGAATAGAACAAAGAAAATAGATCATAGAGAAACAGCTGTCGAGAGATGGCTGTTTTTCATTAATTTTGGGAGCTATTTCCCGCTATACGTTGCAATCTTTTTGCTTTGTCACCCTGAGCGCAGTCGAAGGGCTTTCTTAAAGCAAAAAGGATTTCCACTTCTATCGGGGCTAACCCGAGGCGAAGCTGACTCGAAGCTTTAGCGAATTGGCGAAGCAATTGTATGGAGCGAAGCGGAATAAAAAACAAATGTTATGAAAGAAAAAAAAGGAGTGTACACAGGCATCATCGAAAAGGACAAGGACGGCAACTATTTTTGCGGCGAATATCTGTTAGATTATAAATACACCGAAGCCAGCTTTAAACTCGGTGACGAAATCAACATCAAAACGGTCATTGCCAATCCGAGTGATAAAAGCTATAATTTGTATCCTAAGAAATCGCGCAATTTCTTTTTAGCGAATCAAAAAGAATAATAAAATGAGTAGCAATAACAGGAAATTCTTCGTTACGGATGACATAGTAGCTTCCATTCCACAGCGATTTTTTAACTACATCATAGATGCTATAATGCAGTTGATTTTGTTAATTGTATTGGCCATGATTAGCTTTATAATTAGTGATATGATGGGAAGTAAAAGAGCTTTTGATTTTTTTTCAAAACTCGATAAAAACACCATCGGACTCTATACCATTTCTTTCTCTTTAGCGTTACTTTATTATAATGTGTTTGAAATTCTATTGGCGAGAACCATTGGCAAATTTATTACCCAAACCATAGTGGTAGATGAACATGGCGAAAAACCACATCAAGAAACTATTTTGATTCGCTCACTTTGCCGATTAATTCCGTTTAACCCTTTTTCAGTATTAATTTTAGGCAGAGGTTGGCACGATAGTATTTCTAAAACCTATGTAGTTGACAAAAGAAAGCTCGATGAAGCAAAGCGAAAATTTTACAGTTTAGAAAAAGCAACAAACGAAGAATAAGCAATGTTTACCTTCAAAAGAACCACCTCTGACAACCCTGATTTTAAAAAGCTAACCCAACTTTTTGATGATTATTTGGTTGAT
>CANHWG010000069.1 GCA_947464335.1 Flavobacteriaceae bacterium | reverse complement strand
TTCGGTAAAGGAAGAAGTAAGTTCTTTCATAGAAGTATCTAAACCATTTGATTCGGCACTTTTTTGAATTTCGCTTTTTATTTCGTTTGTGGCATTTTTAAATTGTGCCATTGCTTTACCCATTGTTCGAGCTATATCAGGAATTTTATCCGATCCGAAAAGCATTAATGCAATGAAGATTATGAATATTAATTCACCGCCGCCAATTCCAAACATAGTAGTATTGTTTATCTAAATGAGTTGCAAAGTTACAAACTTATGTTAGTCAAATTTTGATTTTTCAATTGTTTTTGGCCAAGAATTATTTGTTGTATCAATATCGGCTGTTTCTAATTTTGGATCAATTAGAATTTTAGCGACTGCTTTTTTAGTGGCAAAAGTTCTATTCACTTCTTGGTCATTCATGCGCCAAATTTGAGCTGGAAAATAATGATTCTCGGTAGTTCCATCTTCAAAAGTAAGTTCTACAATAATCGGCATCACTAAACCGCCTGGCTTGTTAAATGTTACTTGATAAAAATAGTTAGGTTCATTTAATTTTGCCTTTTCTTCTACTGAGAAATTCTGATTTACAAATTCATCTAAAACTTTATAATCAACAATCTTAAATGGTTTATTCATTTCTGGTTTAAAATCTTCACTACCTTCGGCAATCATATAAACCATTGCGCCTTGTTTAGAATCACGGCGGCGTCTTTTCTTAAGAAAATCTGCTACTTCTTTGGATGGTTCGTTACTTACAAAATATTTTTTTACTTCTTTAATTCCGATATCATTATAATCGGTAGTATAAAACCAACCACGCCAAAACCAATCCAAATCAACTGCAGAAGCATCTTCCATAGTTCTGAAAAAATCTTCTGGAGTAGGATGTTTAAACTTCCAACGATTAGCATAAGTTTTAAAAGCGTAATCAAACAAATCATGTCCCATTATCGTTTCACGAAGAATGTTTAGCGCCGTAGCTGGTTTTCCGTAGGCATTATTACCAAATTGACGAATACTTTCGGAGTTGGTCACAATTGGCTCTAAACCTTTTTGATCGCCACTCATATAAGGTACAATATTTTTGGCTGGACCACGACGAGATGGAAAATTAGGGTCAAAAGTCATCTCGGCTAAGTATTCTAAAAAAGTATTCAATCCTTCATCCATCCATGTCCATTGGCGCTCATCAGAATTAACAATCATTGGAAAGTAGTTGTGCCCGATTTCGTGACAAATCACCCCTAACATTCCGTATTTGGTTTGGTCAGAATATTTTCCGTTTTCATCAGGACGACCAAAATTCCAACAAATCATCGGATATTCCATTCCTTGGTCTCGAGCATTGATAGATATAGCTTTAGGATAAGGATAATCAAAAGTATAACTTGAATAGCTTTTTAAAGTGTGCGCTACAATTCGTGTTGAATATTCTTCCCAAAGCGGATTTCCTTCTTTTGGGTATAATGAAATTGCCATTGCCGTTGTATTTCCGGTTTTAACCGCCATCGCATCATAAATAAATTTTCTTGAAGTAGAAATTCCAAAATCACGAACATTTTCTGCTTTAAATTTCCACGTTTTTTTAGCAGTTGAAAATCCTTTTTCTCTTGCTTCTGCTTCTGCCTGAGTAACTACTATTACTGGTTTGTCAAAAGATTGTTCCGCTAATTTGTACCGTTTCAATTGTTCTGGTGTAAACACTTCGCTACGATTGAGTAATGTGCCTGTAGCTTCAAGAATATGATCGGCTGGAACCGTAATATTTACTTCAAAATTGCCAAAAGGTAAAGCAAATTCACCGGAACCCCAAAACTGCATGTTTTGCCAACCTTCTACATCATTATATACGGCCATTCTAGGGTAAAATTGAGCAATTACGTAGAGATTATTTCCGTCTTTTTCAAAATGTTCGTAGCCCGATCGTCCACCATCTATTGTGTAATTATTGATGTTATACCACCATTTTATCGAAAAAGAAATTTTCTCTCCATACTTTAACACTTTTGGCAGCTCAATTCGCATCATCGTTTGATTAACGGTATATTGCATTGGTTTTCCTTGTGAATCTTTAACATATTCAATAGTAAAACCACCATCAAAATCTTCTTCTAGATACCTTCTTGAGAAAGATTGGGCCGAAAAAGCTGGATCTATTTTATTACTTTCTACTAATGGAGAATTAGAGTTTCTTGCCTTTTCGTTTTGATCTAATTGTAGCCACAAATAATCTAACGATTCTTTAGCATTGTTGGTATACGTTATGGTTTCAGAACCGTATAATTTTTGATTTTTATCATCTAACTCAATATCAATTTTATAATCGGCTTGTTGCTGATAATATTCTGGTCCAGGTGCGCCAGATGCTGTACGATACATGTTGGGCGTTGCCAACAAATCATACATTTGCTTGAATTTATCCGGATTCCTATCCTCTAATTTTACTGATTTAGTTGTTTCCTGCGCTTGTGAAAAACTTGCGGAAAGTAAAAGAAAAAAAGAAAAAAAAGCAGTTGTCTGTTTCATAAAGTTAGGTTATAAAAAGTAAAAATAAATTATTTTTATGAATGCAATGTATATAAAATTATTTTAATATTCCCTTGGTTGTTTCTCCAGAGAAGAGAAGACTACTTTTGGTGCCGTTATTATTAAATTGAATAATATTTTGCTGTTCAGGATGAACTTCTATGAGTATCGAATTTTCTACTGTAAGAGAATTTATTTTGGAAACATCATTAATCTTATAATAGCATACCAGAACATTATCTTCTATCTCTTTACTCAAATAATTCATAGGTTGAAATTTCCCATTAATGGTCAATCTAAATTTTTCTGCCAAATATTTTTTCATCAAATCAATATCCGCTTCTGTTTCTTTTTCGGTTCCTAGAAAAGTAGTTTTGTGGTACTGATTTTTCAAAGCATCATTAAAATCATCCATAAAAATTCGAGTGGTTATTTGTACCGTTTTCTTTTGCGGCACAAAATTGATTTGAAATATTGCTGTGTAAAAACGATGATAACTGAACGCCGTAAGCATTAAGAATAGTATGAGAAATAAAGGGAATTTAAAATTTCTTATCATTATGGCAATTAACTAATTCTGTTTTGAGTTTAACAATTCAAGATATTTAGTAGCTACATCCGAAAAAATAAAACGAGCCATCATTTTGTTATTAGAGTTAATTGCTTCGGTTAATTTGGAATCTTCAACAGCATAATACCAAAAACCCCTGACGTAGTCTTTTGGAATTTTTAAGTTCTCTGTAAAATATTCTTCTTTGAAAAGGTATTCTATTTTTTGGAGTAAATATTCTTTTCGTTCGATTTTTAATTCTTTTTTCAACATGGCGGTTCTACCTGTAATCGCATTAATAATGGGATCTAATCCAATTGACCCACCCATCATTAGACCGGCATTCGCCGTTGGATCAAAATCGGCTGCGGTCTTTAATCTTCGTTCGGCTGGCGTATATTTTTTGGCTGGTTTTTGTAAAATTCCGAGAGATACTGCATTAATATTGGGATATTGTCTTATTTCTACCTCTTCAAGTGGGATTACTTTGGCTTGCACATTAACGACATATAGTTTTTTTAGAACATCGTTTTCATCAATCACAACCTTTTTGGTTACTACTTGTAATCCTGAAAATTGCAACGTATCGCCGATTTTTACAAACATCGAAAAACTTCCATTTTTATCGGTAACGGTATTCGATTCTGAGCGAAGATTACTTATATAAACCTCGTTTAGTTCCTTGATTTGAGAAGTTATTTTACCTTTTAATAAGCTTAAGGACTGACTTTGAACAAAAGTTGGCGCAAAAAATAAAAACAAGATTATACTGCTAAATAACTTCATTATTCTAAATTTACGTTGTAAAAATAGCGGATTAGATTGCTAAAAGTATATAATCTTTTGTTAAACTTATTGATATTAAAAAGCAAATCCTAGAATATGAAAAAAATGATTATTGCTAGTACCTCAACCTTGCATGGTGGAAATTATCTTGAATACTTATTACCTACTTTAGAAATTCATTTTAAAGATTGTGATGAATTACTTTTCATTCCTTATGCGCGACCAGGTGGCATTTCTCATGAAGACTATACTGCAACTGTTCGAGTTGCATTTGCCAAAATAAATAAAGTGGTTAAAGGACTACATGAATTTGAAAATCCAGTGAATGCTATTGAAAATGCACAAGGCATATTTATCGGTGGAGGTAATACTTTTTTATTGGTAACTCAATTGTATCAAAATCAAGTAATGGAACGCTTAAAACAGGTGATTGAGAATGGCACACCTTATTTGGGTTCTAGTGCCGGAAGCAATATTGCGGGATTGAGTATGCAAACCACAAATGATATGCCTATCATTTATCCGCCAAGTTTTAAAACCTTGGGCTTGCTTCCGTTTAATTTGAATCCACATTATCTGGATGCCGATTTACAAAGTAAACACATGGGAGAAACTAGAGAAACTCGAATAAAAGAGTTTCATGCTTTTAATGAAATTCCTGTTTTGGGATTGCGAGAAGGAAGCTGGTTAGAGGTAATTGGTTTTGAAATAATGTTGAAGGGAAATTTATCCGCTCGATTGTTTAGAAAAAATGAAATGCCTTTAGAATTAGACGCTGAAAGTGATTTGTCGTGGATTGAATAGTGTGCGTTAGCGATTGAAACAGCATCCTTTTGCAGCGCAAAAGATAGCGTGTAAAGCGCGACCCGAAGGGAACGCCCAAAAAAGAAAAAACCTCTAAAATAATTAGAGGTTTTTATTTAGAGCGGAAGACGAGGCTCGAACTCGCGACAACCAGCTTGGAAGGCTGGAGCTCTACCAACTGAGCTACTTCCGCATTGTGAGGTGCAAATATAAAGCATTCCAATCGTTCAATGCAAATTTTTTTTATAAAAAATAAGTCTTTTGTATAATCAGAAGATTTTGTTAACGTAAGTTATTTATAATGATAAAGTTGTAATTTTATAGACCCAAATTTAAAATGAACCTGCTATGATAGAAATAAAAGAAATTTTAGCTTCTGACACGTATGCTCTTAGGAATGCGGTGTTGCGAAAAGGCAAACCAATCGAAACTTGTTTATTTCCTGGCGACGAATTACCCACTACAAAACATTTTGGTTTATTTCAGGTTTACTTAATAGGTATTATTTCATTATTTGAAAATAGAAATCCAAGTTTTTCAAATGCAAATCAAATTCAAATACGCGGAATGGCCATTTTAGAGGAATACCAAGGGCTGGGTTTGGGTGAAAAACTTATACAAAGTTGTGAAAACTATTTAAAATCTGAAAAGGAAGTCCTTATTTGGTTTAATGCTAGAGCAAGTTCTGTCAATTTTTATGAAAAAATAGGCTACCGAACTTTTGGTTCTGTTTTTGAAATTGAGGGTATGGGTAAACACCTGATTATGTTCAAAAAACTAGGATACTAATTTTGAAAGAAGTTCCTGTTTTTTTGATGGATGATAAATGAATAAACACGACTTATTTTTAATCACATTAATGATTTTCTCATTCATTTCCACCGGAATTGCAGGGCAACCTTGACTTCTTCCTAATCTTTTGTTTTGTTTAATAAATGATTCTGAAACATAATCGGCGCCATGAATAACAACCGCTCTTTCTCTTGCTTTATCATTTAGTCCTTTTATCAGTCCATCTAATTTTAATGACAAACCATGCTTTCCGTTATATATTTCACCAGTAGCATAAAATCCAATACTGCTTTTGAAAGACTCGGCTTGGTTTGAAAAATCATTGGCAAATTCTTCACCTGTATTTCTTCCGTGAGCTACTAAGGTTTGGAATAAAACAATATTTTTTTCTAAATCAATTACCCAAAGCCGTTTTGTATTTGAAGACATGCTAAAATCAACCAGAGTCAATATGTTTTTTTCTATAAGTCCTTTTTCTTTTAGTGAATAAAAACCTTCTAACGCGGTATTGAAGCAATCAAAACTAGGTAATACAAAGGAATTTGCATCTATTTGATTGTAAATAGAGGCATTTTTTGAAACTGATTTAGCTTCTTCAATAGGGCTATTTTTTAGGGCATTTTTGTTACTAGGAAGATTCGTAAATGACATCAACAAAATAACAAAAAAAGGAAGAAAAAACTTATAATTCATTGAGTAAATAGGTTTTAATCGTTAGATTTGGTTATACAAACATAAAATAAAATTTAGATTATAAAAATATTTTCTCCTTTCTTAAGATAATTTTAATCATTTTAACTTATTGTATTTGAATGAATTTAGCTTAAACTGGGTTGTGTATACCAAATTAATCTTTAATTTTGCTCGACTAACCAAATCATCAATGCCTAAATCATTTATCCATCCTGTTTTTATTTTGTTCCTTATCACAGGCAAATTGTTTAGTCAAAATCCAAAAAAAATACTGCATACTAAATTCACTACTGAAAAAATAATAATCGACGGAAAATTTGAGGAAGCATCTTGGAAAAATGCTGAAATTGCAACTAATTTTCTAATGAATAATCCCGACAACGGAAAACCTGAAAAAACCGAAAGAAAGTCTGAAGTCAAAGTAATTTACACGAATGAAGCTCTCTATATTGCTGCTACATTAAGTGACAATGAACCTTCAAAAATTGGAAAAGAATTAACTTTACGAGACAACTTTGTTACTGCCGATCATTTTGGGGTTCAAATTAACGGCTATAATGATGGCCAACAAGAGTTTCGTTTTTTTGTTAGTGCTGCTGGCGTACAAATGGATTGTGTATATACCGAAAGTAATGATGAAGATTTTTCTTGGAATGCTATTTGGGACAGTAAAACTGCCATCACCGAAACAGGTTGGGTAATAGAAATGAAAATTCCATATGCTGCTTTGCGTTTTCCTACTGATGCAAATCAAACTTGGGGCATAAATTTTTATAGAGAGATCATAAGAGATAGGCAACAGTTTACGTGGAACTTAATTAACAACAACATCAATAATGAAGCCAATCAAGCTGGTATACTTGAAGGTATTGAAAATATAAAAACCCCTACCCGATTATTTTTTATTCCTTATTCTTCTCAGTATTTTAATGCCAATGATAAACAAAAAACAACGGGTGAATTTAAGGGCGGATTGGATATAAAATACGGAATCAACGATGCATTTACTTTAGATGCTATTCTTGTTCCTGATTTTGGTCAAACCGCTTTTGATAGAGTAGAATTAAATTTAGGTCCTTTTGAACAGCAGTTTAGTGAAAATCGCCCTTTCTTTACAGAAGGCACAGAGCTTTTTAATATTGGAAATTTAGTTTATTCACGAAGGATTGGCGGCAATCCTTCTTTAAGCTCTGAGCTCAACACTAATGAAGTCTATGTAGAAAACCAATCGATTGTCAATTTATTAAATGCTTTAAAAATATCCGGAAGAACCAAAAGTGGTTTGGGCGTTGGCGTTCTTAATGCTGTCACAAATAAAACGGTTGATGAAATAAGGAATACCGTAACCGGCGAAACGCGTCGGGTAACTACAGAACCAATTGCCAATTATAATGTATTTGTATTAGACCAACGTTTTAGACAAAACTCTTCAATTTCTTTGATAAATACTAACGTAATGCGAAATGGAGATTTTAGAGATGCCAATGTTACCGCCTTAGTATATGACTTAAATACTAAATCAAACTCATTTAAGTTAAGTGGCGATTATAAATACAGCTATGTTAACGATTTTCGATCTTTAGAAAATAAAGAAGGATATAACACCTCGATTAATTTTGCGAAGACAAAAGGTAAATATAGATATTCTGTCGGAAGTCAATATGTTTCGGATGATTGGGACAATAACGATTTAGGGATTAATTTTCAAAGTCATTATCAATCCTATTATGGCAATGCCAGTTACCGTATTTTAAATCCAACCAAAATTTTTAATTCGTTTAGTGTTTTTTTAAATGCTTATTCCGAATTTGATAATAGAACTACAAGAATTCAAGGTGCCAACATAAGTTTACAATCTAATTTTACTTCCAAAAAAAATGACTTCTATAATTTTGGAATGAATACAAGACCTTTAAAAATTTATGATTTTTATGAACCAAGAAGTACTAATAATGAGCGGTTTTTAACAATCCCTTCAAGTTTCAATAGCTTTTTTTACTTTTCGTCTAATTACAATCGAAAATTTGCTTTAGACATCAATCCGTCAATCGGATTTGTAAATGAAAAAGAACGAATGAGTTATAACCTCTTTATAAGTCCACGATATCGATTTAATGATCATTTTTCATTAATTTATAGTTTTTCATACAACGTTCAAAAAAACAATATTGGCTATGTTGATCAAGATACTTCTCTAAATGAAATCTACATTGGAAGGAGAGACAGAACTACTTATTCAAACTCATTGACAAGTAAATACACTATAAATGATGTTATGAATATCAATTTATCAATAAGGCATTATCTTTCCTATGCCGAGTACAATCGGTATTATAAATTATTAGATGATGGTAGCTTACAAACAGACCCAACATATATTACAAATAATGATATTAATTTTGCCACTTGGAATCTAGATTTGTCCTACTCTTGGTGGTTTGCCCCAGGAAGTCAAATTTCTATTTTATACCGAAACAATTCCTTCACTTCTCAATTTGGTTCTACCATTGAGAAAGGATATCTTGAAAATTTAAATGCAACTTTAAACAATAGTGTTTTAGATCATATTTTCTCCGTTAGTATTCGTTATTTTATAGATTACAATTCCGTAAAAAATGCTAAGATTACAAAAACGTTTACCAAACCTAAAGATAGAATACACTTCTAATTTTAACGCATAGCATTATCTTTGTTTAAAACTATTTTCTATGAATAAAAAAGTAATTCTAATGATTTTGGACGGTTGGGGAAAATCTCCAGACCCTAAAGTATCTGCTATTGATAATGCCAACGTTCCTTTTATCAATAGTTTATACACAAAATATGCAAATGCTCAACTAAGAACGGATGGCTTAAATGTAGGATTACCAGAAGGTCAAATGGGAAACTCTGAGGTAGGCCACATGAATTTGGGCGCCGGTAGAATTGTCTATCAAGATTTGGCAAAAATTAATTTGGCTGTCAAGAACAAAACTATGAGTCAAGAACAACCTTTGATTGATGCTTTTTCTTATGCCAAAGCCAATAACAAGGCGGTTCACTTATTAGGATTAGTTTCAGATGGGGGCGTGCATTCACATACTTCACATCTGCGTTGTTTAGTTGATGCTTCACAAGAATTTGGCTTAGAGAACGTATTTATACATGCGTTTACGGATGGCCGTGATGTAGACCCAAAATCAGGGAAAAAATATATTGAGGATTTAGAAAACTATATTCAAAATACTAAAGTAAAAATGGCATCTGTTATTGGTCGTTATTATGCGATGGATAGAGACAAACGCTGGGAACGTGTTAAATTAGCCTATGATTTAATCGTAAATGGAACTGGTAAACATACTTCCAATTTAGTGCAAAGCATCACCGATAGTTATTCCGAAAATGTAACAGATGAATTCATACAACCTTTAACTCATGTTGATGGAAACAATCTTCCAATTGCATCGATTCAAAATGAAGATGTAGTGATTTTCTTCAACTTTAGAACTGATAGAGGTCGAGAATTGACCGAAGCCTTATCGCAAAAAGACTTTCCTGAATTCAACATGCACAAATTAAATTTGTATTATGTAACGATGACCAACTACGATGATACATACAAAAATGTACATATAATTTACGACAAAGACAATATTACTGAAACTCTTGGCGAAGTGTTAGAAAAACATAATAAAACCCAAATTCGAATAGCAGAAACTGAGAAATATCCGCACGTTACCTTTTTCTTTTCGGGCGGAAGAGAACAACCTTTTCATGGAGAAACCAGAATTTTAAGAAACTCTCCAAAAGTAGCCACTTACGATTTACAACCCGAAATGAGTGCCTATGAATTGAAGGATGCTTTAGTTCCTGAACTTAAAGAAGGAAAAGTAGATTTTGTTTGTTTAAATTTTGCCAATGGCGATATGGTTGGTCATACCGGTGTTATGAGTGCCGCAATTAAAGCCTGTGAAGCTGTTGATGTTTGTGTGAAAGAAGTAGTCGAAGTAGCATTAGAAAATAATTACACCACCATCATTATTGCAGACCATGGTAATTGTGAAACGATGGTTAATCCGGATGGAAGTCCGAATACAGCGCATACGACCAATCCGGTGCCAATAATCTTAGTAGATAAAGATTTAACAACTATTAAGAGTGGTGTTTTAGGCGATATAGCGCCCACTATCTTAGAATTAATGGGAATTGAAAAACCAGCCGTGATGACGGGGACTTCATTATTGTAGACAAAATGTTTGTAAAAGTTAGATTGATTTGCATTTTTGTGTTTTTATGTTTTGCCACTTGCTATTCTCAAGCAGGTGCTTCTTCTTGCGCAGAACTTGAAGCAAATTTTCAGTTATATCAAACTTGCGCAACAAATATTCCTTTTCAAAACTCAACTGGTGGCAATAGCGAAAATTTTAACTCCACTTGTATTCCAACAGCATTTGTTGGCCCAACTTGGTTTTTTCTAGAAGTCCAAGCCAGTGGTGATATCGTTTTACAAATTAGTCAAGAAAATACTTCAGGAGTTGGAACCGATGTAGATTTTGTTTTGTGGGGACCGTTTCCAAATTTAACAAACATTTGTAGTCAGTTGGATACAACTACTGAAGTGTCTTGTAGTTATGCGCCTGATAGTGTGGAAATTGTTAACCTTCCGAATGGGATTGCAGGTGAATTTTATGTATTACTTATTGATAATTATTCCGGACAACCCGGCACAATAGCGGTTTCACAAATTGGAGGCAGTGGGCTTACGAATTGCGATTTTCTTTCTTCGGTTAAAATTGTAGACACTGCGTTAAATACTATCACACAATTAGAGTATTGTAAACCAGATACCAAAGATTTAGTAGCTAACATTGACGCCTCTGATTTTCCTGGGCTACCTGCTAATTTGAGATTTAATTATCAATGGTTTAAAGACGGAATTCTTGTGAGCACAATTACAAATTCAACGTCCAGTACAAATACATTTAGCGCTTCAGAATCTGGCATCTACAAAGTTGAGACCAGTGCCT
>CANHWG010000068.1 GCA_947464335.1 Flavobacteriaceae bacterium | reverse complement strand
TTCGATATTCCGGTCTAAAATCGTGTCCCCATTCTGAAATACAATGTGCTTCATCTATAGCAACAAAAGATATTTTTACATTTTGAAGAAACTCTACATATTCTTCTTTCGTTAAAGACTCAGGTGCAACATATAATAATTTTGTTATTCCTGAGGTGATATCCTTTTTAACTTGATTTATTTCTGTTTTGGTTAATGAAGAATTTAGCACGTGAGCAATGCCGTTTTCAGAAGATAAACTTCTTATGGCATCTACTTGATTTTTCATTAATGCAATTAAAGGAGAAACTACAATAGCAGTTCCATCTTGAATTAATGCAGGTAATTGGTAACATAAAGACTTTCCACCACCTGTTGGCATAATAACAAAAGTATTGTTTTGATTAATAATACTTTTAATAACTTGTTCTTGTAAACCTTTAAATTGGTTGAAACCAAAATACTTTTTTAATTCCTTGTGTATGTCAATTTCGTTTAAATTCATTCTTTGTTAATGGTATTTTTACATAAATTTGCAAACATAAAGATAAGACTTTCTTTTATACATACAAATTTTTATATTACTACAATTTTGATACAAAAAGATACCATTTTAGTTTCTGCCCAAAAAACAATTTTATCTGAAAGTGCCTCTATTGCGAAACTGGTTTCGCTACTAGATGATAACTTTGTAAAATCAGTAGAGTTGATTAATAGTTCTGAAGGAAGATTAGTCGTAACAGGAATAGGAAAAAGTGCCATTATTGCTCAAAAAATTGTGGCCACTCTTAATTCAACTGGAACTCCTTCCCTATTTTTACATGCTTCTGAAGCCATTCATGGCGATTTGGGAATGGTTCAGCCAGGTGATGTCGTGATTTGCATTTCAAAAAGCGGAAATAGCCCAGAAATTAAAGTATTGGTTCCGTTATTAAAACGATTTGGAAATAAACTTATCGCCATCACGGGTAACATATCTTCATTTTTGGGTAAGGAATCTGATTATGTTTTAAACACCTATGTAGAAAATGAAGCTTGCCCCAATAATTTGGCTCCGACCAATAGTACAACAGCTCAATTAGTAATGGGTGATGCTCTTGCCGTTTGTTTGATGGAAATGAAAAACTTTTCTGCAGAAGATTTTGCTAAATACCATCCTGGTGGAGCTTTGGGTAAAAAACTATTGCTCCGAGTTAAGGATATGCTCGATATGACTCACAAACCTATTGTTGCACCAGATTCAACTATTAAAAAAGTTATTGTTGAAATATCTGAAAAGCGTCTTGGAGTAACCGCTGTAATAGAAAACGAAAAAGTGATTGGTATAATTACAGATGGTGACATCAGAAGAATGCTCAATACTACAGAAAACATTTCAGGTTTAACTGCCAAAGACATCATGACAGTAAACCCTAAAACAATAAAGTCAACCGAATTGGTAAGTGATGCTTTAAATATCTTAGAGGATTTTTCTATTACTCAACTTGTAGTAGTAGACAATGATGATTATATAGGTGTTTTACATTTACATGACATTTTAAAAGAAGGCATCGTATAATGGCAAAGAAAAAGAATGTAAATGAAATGTCATTTTTAAATCATCTTGAAGACTTAAGATGGTTGCTGGTTCGAAGTTCAGCCGCAATCATTTTTATGGCTTTTGTAACATATTTTTTTAGTGGATTTATTTTTGACGACATCATTTTTGGACCAACAGATCCAAATTTTATTACTTATCGCTTTTTTTGTGAATTAGCTCAAGCTATTGGAGTTACAGGAGATATTTGTGTTAAAGAACTTCCTTTTATTATTCAGAACACATCAATGGAAGGACAAATAAATACTTTTATTTGGACCTGTATCACTGCGGGATTCATTTTAGCTTTCCCCTACATTTTATATGAATTATGGAGATTTATTAGTCCGGCTCTGTATGAAAAAGAAAAGAAAAACGCTCTAGGATTTATTGTAATTTCTTCTTTATTATTTTTTCTTGGAGTAATTTTTGGCTACTTTATAATTGTTCCGCTTTCTATTAATTTTGTGGCAACATTTTCCGTAAGCAGTATTGTAAAAAACGAGTTCAACTTAGACTCGTATATTGGTATGATAAAAACATCTGTAATTGCTGCAGGATTATTTTTTGAATTACCCGTAATTATTTTTTTCTTAACTAAACTTGGATTAGTGGGTCCAAATTTTCTTAGAAAATATAGAAAATATGCCATAGTAATTTTATTAATTATTGCAGCAATAGTTACACCTCCCGATGTGGTTAGCCAAATAACCGTAGCCATTCCGATGCTGTTAATTTATGAAGCTAGTATTTGGATATCCGTTTTTGTCGAAAATAAGAAAAAGAAAGATGAGCAATATAGTTGAAGAATTTAATGACTATCGTTCTAAAATGAACGAAAAATTATTAGCTGATAATAATAAAATAGTAAAGCGAATATTTAATTTAGATACCAATGCCTATGCAGAAGGTGCTCTTGATGTAAAAACCAAAGAACTCCTAGGTTTAGTTGCCTCAACTGTTTTGCGTTGCGATGATTGTATTAAATATCATCTAGAAACAAGCCATAAAGAAGGAATTACTAAAGAAGAAATGATGGAAGCGATGGGAATTGCTACTTTAGTTGGCGGAACTATTGTGATTCCACATCTGAGAAGAGCCTACGAATTTTGGGAAGCGTTAGAAGATTTGAAAATTTGAAAATGAGACAATTTGAAAATTATCTTTCGAAGGATTTGTTAACATCAATTGTCAATCTTCTATTTTTTCTTAATTTTCCCAAATATAAATTCGTACAACAGCAATCTGATTTGGCATTTTCAAATTTCCAAATTATCAAATCTTCAAATTAATGAAATTAAGAGCCGAAAATTTAGTCAAAACCTACAAAGGCAGAAGTGTTGTCAAAGGGATTTCTGTAGAAGTGAATCAAGGGGAAATTGTAGGACTGTTAGGCCCAAATGGTGCTGGAAAAACAACATCATTTTATATGATTGTAGGTCTGGTTAAGCCAAATTCAGGAAAAATCTATCTTGACAATACTGACATTACTGAATTCCCTATGTACAAAAGAGCTCAATATGGTATTGGGTATTTGGCTCAAGAAGCGTCTGTATTTAGAAAATTAAGTATCGAAGATAATATACTTAGTGTTTTACAACTTACGAAACATACTAAAGAAGAACAAATAGCCAAAATGGAAAGTTTAATTGCTGAGTTTGGACTAGAACATATTAGAACCAACCGTGGCGATTTACTTTCGGGTGGCGAAAGACGAAGAACAGAAATTGCGCGTGCCTTAGCGACTGATCCGAAATTTATTTTGTTAGACGAACCTTTTGCAGGAGTTGATCCAGTTGCCGTCGAAGATATTCAGCGAATTGTAGCCCAACTAAAAAATAAAAATATCGGAATTTTAATTACTGATCATAATGTTCAAGAAACTTTAGCCATTACCGATAAGACATACCTTATGTTTGAAGGTGGTATTTTAAAAGCGGGAATTCCAGAAGAATTGGTAGAAGATGAAATGGTACGAAGAGTATATCTTGGGCAAAATTTTGAATTACGAAAAAAGAAATTACATTTTTAAAAATAAAAAAGCTTCCAATAGGAAGCTTTTTTTTATTGAAACTATAACTAAATTTAGTTGTAAGTATAAGTAACTGATTCTTTTAAAACAGCTGATCCATCATAACTAAGCTCCGTTAATGGATAATTATCCGCAGTATAGGTATAGTTGACAGTATAACCAGAAGTACTTGAGGCAGTTTCATTATTAAGATTTCCTTCTATCTCTAAATCTAATACTTGAAATGTAGCATAATTACTGATGTTTTTAAATGGATTATTTTTCGTATCGTAAGTAATGGTTTCCGTATTTGTGAATCCAAAAGAAGTACGAGTCACTTGCGTTACATTTCCATTTTGAACCGTACAAACTTCCGTAGAAATCAAAGTGGTTTGACTTGTTAAATCACCATCATATACTGTTCGAGTAAAAGTATTGCCTGAATATGCTACAACAGTTTTGATAGCTGAATTAAAATCAGGATCGAATTCAGTAAATTTAGTAACTTGATCTCCTGTATATTCAATTAAAATATAGGTGTTATCTTGTGGATAGTTTATTCTAGTCAACTTGTCTCCAGTATAAATAAATTGGTCAATCAAAACGCCTGAGTCTTTTACGTTTACTAATTTATTACCCGAATACGTAAAAAGTAAATTGTAGTCATCGTCAGCGGGATTAGCAACATCAATAACCATGGTTCTAACCAAAGGTTCTGATGATGAATTGCTTGAAGAATCACTAGAAGAACAGCCATTTAATAAAAGTGTTGAAAAGGCAAATAAACATGCGATTTTTTTCATTTGTAAAGTTTTAGATTTTTTGTAAAAGTATGAATTCGAATGACTCAATAAATTATTTCGCTGTAATTTTTAATTGATTATCTAAAATCGACAATAAAACATACATTATAATTATCAGTGGAACTGCCAGTATCTGAAGAAAAAGTAGCATCAGAACAGAAAGTGCCAAAAAGAAAATCTGCAGTTTATATTTTGCAAAACTAAAGTCTTTGATCTTTAAAGAAAATAATGGAATTTCAGCATTCATGATGTAAGCGCTCAGAAAAGTTAAAGGTATTAAAACTCTTCTATCGAATAAAACAGAAGATAGTTCAGTTAACGGTATACCTTTAATAATTAAAGCAATACTCATTACAAACAAAGCATTTGCAGGTGTTGGCAATCCTATAAAACTATCGGATTGTCTTGTGTCGATATTAAATTTGGCTAATCGATAGCAAGCACCAAGTGTAATAAAAAAACCAATAAAAGGAATAATATCAATTGAATTTTCGCTATAACTTTTAGCTGACAATAATTGAACATTAAACAATAATTGATACATGGCATATCCCGGAACAACACCACTAGTTACCATATCCGCTAATGAATCCAACTGAACTCCAAGCGGTCCTGCTACATTGAATTTACGGGCAAAAAAGCCATCAAAAAAGTCAAAGAAAATACCCAAGCAAACAAAGTAAAAAGCGAACTCAAATTGAATTTCAGCTACCATTACCAATGCTACACAGCCACAAAATAAATTTAACATGGTAAATAAATTGGGAATTTGCGCTTTGATATTCATTTGAAACTTTTTAGTATTTGTAAAGAAATACAAATTTAATATAATAACTTAAAGGTTTCTGCGTTTTGTAATAGAGATTTTTATTTGATATTTGTAAAAAGAAAAATTGCCTTGAAAAAAACAATTGCTGTTCTACTGCTTTTTACCGGCTTATTTATTCATGCTCAATCGGTTAGGAAATATTCGAATGAGTTTATGAATATTGGCGTTGATGCTGCAGCATTGGGAATGTCAAATGCTGTAACTGCTTTTACAGGCGATGTGAACTCGGGCTACTGGAATCCGGCTGGACTTCTGAAAATTGAAGATAGTGAAGCTTCCTTGATGCATGCGAGTTATTTTGCCAATATTGCACAATACGATTTTGGTGGCTATGCCAAGAAAATAGATGACCGAAGTGCTTGGGGTGTTTCTTTAATTCGGTTTGGAGTAGATGATATTTTGAATACTACCCAACTTATTGATTCCGAAGGAAACATTGATTATAATAGAATCAGTCTTTTTTCTACGGCCGATTATGGACTCACCTTTTCCTATGCCAGAAAACCTACACTTATTGAAGGGCTTCAATATGGTGTGAATGCAAAAATAATTCGAAGAGTTATTGGAGAATTTGCGAGTTCGTGGGGATTTGGTTTTGATTTCGGACTACAATATGAAAGCAATGATTGGCATTATGGATTAATGCTAAGAGATATTACCACAACCTATAACATTTGGGCTATTGACGAAGATAAATACAATGCCATTAAAGATGCTGTTGCAGGACAAAATCAGGAAGCACCCGAAAGCACTGAAATTACCTTGCCAAAAGCTCAACTTGGGATTGCAAAAAAATTTGACTTTCATTACGATTATACCTTATTAGCTGCAATAAACCTTAATATGCAATTTACCCGAACCAATGATGTTTTTGCATCAGATGGAGTAAGTATAGATCCCGCTTTAGGGTTAGAATTTGGATATACTGATTTGGTTTTCCTTAGAGCTGGAGTGGGTAATTTTCAAAATGTAGAACAAATTGACGGCACCAGAAAAGTTAATTTTCAACCTAATATTGGAATAGGATTTAAATATAAAGGTATTCAAGTAGATTATGCTTTGACTGATTTAGGCGATCAAAGCGCTGCTTTATATTCGAATATTTTCTCTGTAAAAGTTGATTTAAGTATTTTTAGATAAAATTTATGCTCAAAAAAATTCTCTTACTTTCTCTTTTTTTCTTTAAATCAATAGTTTTTTCTCAAAACCAGCAACTCTCTCAAAATACTCAAGTGAGTGTTTTTACTTGTGATAGAGGTCAAGAGTTGTATTCTACTTTTGGACATACGGCACTTCGAATTCAAGATCCGAATAATAATTTAGATGTAGTTTATAATTATGGTTGTTTTGATTTTCGGACTGAAAATTTCTATTTAAAATTTGTCAAAGGAGATTTGCAATATTATATGAATGCTACTTCTTTTGATGATTTTATTTTGGAATATAAATTGGATGAAAGAAAAGTAATTGAACAAACCTTGAACTTGCCATTAATAAAGAAACAAGAACTATTTGACAGCTTAAACAAATCATTGTTTTCAGAAGAAAGATACTATACTTATAAGTTTATAGATCGAAATTGTACCACTATGATTGCTGAAAAAATCAATGGGTTATTTGACAAAAAAGAAATTCAAAAAGTAGACGATACTTCTATTAGCTATCGTTCGTTATTGTATCCTTACTTTGAAAATTATTTTTGGTATAAATTGGGAATCAATATTGTTTTTGGTGCTAAAACTGATTATAAAGCAGCGCAATTATTTCTCCCTATTGAATTGTTACATAGTTTAGACAAACTAACTATTGAGGGTAAACCATTGGTTATAAAAAAGGAAGTTGTTGTACAAGGAGCTATAGTTCGACCAAAATTCTCAATAATAAATAGTATCTATTTTATAATTGTTTTTTTACTAATTGTACTAGTCATTAATAAAACAGTTTTATTTAAAAGCTATCTTTTCTTTTGTGGGCTTTTAGGTTTAGTGCTTTGTTTAATCGGACTATATTCTGAACATCAGGAAGTACTTTGGAATTACAATGCTCTGCTATTTAATCCATTGCTTCTTATCATTCCATTTGTAAAAGAAAAAATAAAAAAGAAAGTAATTGTTTTAGGGTTAATTTGTCTTTTGGTTTATAGCGTTGTGATGTTAACAAAACCACATTTAATACTCCTGCTACCTTTTATTATTACAAACTTGTATATCTTATTGAAACTAAACGATAGAAACCCATTACGACTATTGTCCTTTGTAAAGTAATACGGTTCCAAGTGTTTTAAATATAATATTTATATCTAAAAATATACTTCGGTGTTTAATGTAGTATAAATCATATTGCAATTTAATTAGACTGTCATCTATGGTTTCTCCATAAGAATAATTTACTTGAGCCCAACCCGTTAATCCGGGTTTAATTACATGTCTCGTTTCATAGAAAGGCATAACTTCGGCTATTTCATCAACAAAAATTGGCCTTTCAGGTCTTGGTCCAATAACAGCCATTTCTCCTTTCAAAATATTAATAAACTGAGGAAGTTCATCCATTCTTGATTTTCTTAATATTTTACCAAAAGGAGTAACTCTACTATCGTTTGTTGTGGCAAAAACTGCTCCTGCTTTTTCAGCATTCTTTACCATAGTTCTAAATTTAACAATCCTAAACACCTTGCCATTTTTTCCAACTCTTTCTTGGGTATAAATGAGTTTACCTCTATTTCCAATTAAGTTACCTGCTACAATAAAAGGAAGAAAAATCAAAGCGAATAGTAATCCAATAATAGAAAATATTATTTCAAAAAAACGAACTACAATTAGGTAAAAATGATTTTGATTACTTCTGCTAAACGGAAAAAAACGGTAAAAATCTCGAGAAACATACTGCATTGGGATACGTTGCGCTAAATTTTCATATACCTGAGTATATTCTCTAATGATAAATCCGTTTTCTAATAAATGTATTAATTGGTTGTATAAATTGACAGTAATACCATCTGTTTTTTGAGATGCAATAACAATTTCGGAAATGGAATTATTTTTGACAAAATTTTCCAAATTATTAATGTCAATTTGCTTTATTTTTAAATTATCGCTTGTATGAATGTTAGCACTATCTGAATTCACAAAACCTAATACTCTATAGTGAGGATCAGCACTTTCCAATCCGTTAACTAATTCTTTGAGCTGTTCTTTATCACAAATTAAGATTACTTTCTTTGAAAATCTATTGGAAGCAAAAAATCGAACATAAAGCATTCTCCAAATGAATAATGCTAAAGAAATAGCAATATAGAAAATTAGGATTTGGAGTCTATTAGATGGTAATCGTGGAGTATAAATTGGGGTTAATAAGTATAATAAAACCGTAATTGAAGAAGTAAGAATTATACTTTTAATAACTTGTTGTTGATTACTCGATATTTGCAAGTTATACATTTCAAAAACAGAACCAATAAAGCTAAGATATACCCCTAATACTATAGTCCAATAAAAGTTAGTTTTTGAAATATTAAAATAATTAAACTGAAAAATGATTCCCACTAAGTATAAAGAAAGTAATACCGAAATAATATCAAAAATTCTTAAAAGAATTTTTCTTTCAGAAACTTCAAAATGAATCCCTTTATTCTTATTCATATACTTGTAAATATTTGACGGTGCAAGTTACTAATATTTACTATTTAAATTAATAATTCAATCCATTGGTTTTTTACAATATCCCAATCAAAATCTTTTATTAACTCTTTTCCGTTTTCAGCAAGTTTTTTTGCAAGCTTTGGTTCTTTCATTAATCTGATAATTTGGTTGGTCATATCTTCAGCATCATTATCATTTATTAAAAGTGCATTGGTATTATGATCTAACAAATACGGAATTCCACCTACATTTGTTGAAATTATAGGCAAACCCAACGCCATTGCTTCAATTACACTAATTGGTGTATTATCAAAATGGGTTGTATTAATAAAAATATTGTATTCTTTTGATAATTCTATCCATTCTTCTTTTGATAATTTACCCGTAAATAGAACTTCAATATTATTGTTTTTTACAAATCTCAATGTTTTAGAATAACTCTTATCTTTAATTGGACCAACCATACAAATCTTAGCATTAGGAAATAATTGTTTTACTCTTATAAATACTTTTATGGCCATTATCGGATTGTATATTTCGGCAAATGACCTAACCCATAATAATCTCGGAGCATCATACTTTTTTATAGACTGTGTATATAAATTAACTTCAATTGTATTAGGGATATAAATCAAATTAGTATACCCTTTTTTATAAAATGCTTCATATAAATAATTGGATGGTGCAACATTAATATGAGCATTTTTAAAAATAAAATCAGAGAAAAATTTACTTCTATTAATTCTGTTAGGCAAATTTCCGCCATGAAGTTTTGGAATATATTTTAATCGAAGTAATCTACATAATTGAGAAATAGAAAATGCATACCAAAAGTTTTTTGTACTGTAAGTATCAATTAAAACATAATCTACTTTTCTGGCATACTTTAATGTTTTGAAAATCATTTCAAACATTCTTACTATTTTATTTCTTTTGGAAGAAGCATAGTAAACATGAAAACCTACATTTTCGAGAAACATACCTAATGTTTCTATAGATGTAGATGTATAGCCATGATCAGATAATTTATTCCCTATGTACAACAGGTGCTTCATCAATAAAGACTTTTAACAAAGATAATGAATATACAAAAGCAGGTGCTGCAATTCGCATAGCAGCATGATTAATGGTAAGTAACCAAAAAAACAAAAAACAAAACAAATATATGTGTTGTTTGTTATCTATAAATAAAAAAATTGGAGTAAAAAAAACTATCAATAATGCCAATATTCCAACTGCTCCATGTTCTGCAAGTGTTCGTGAGATTTCACTATGTGAAGCAATAATATTACCACCTGTGTTTTCTTGCCTAATTTCTAAAGCTTTTGCAACTCCAATTCCAAATACGGGATTGTTTAGAAAATCATTGATCTCACTATCCCATATTTCTCCTCTTCCAGTCAACTGACTTTCTTTTACTCTTCCTGCAGCATCTTTATTAGCATATCTTTTATCTATTAATCCTCCGGTTTGAGTAGAAGTATATGTCCAAGTTAATAAAAATGCGACACCCATAAAGACCAAAAGACGAAATAAATTTAATTTTGCTTTTGATTTTGTATTAATATAAATATAAAATAAAAATAATACTATCATTACAAAGCCCGTTACCATTCCGCCTCGAGAAAAAGTAACTAAACCACGGTAGGTTATATTAAATAAAATTATTAAGTTAAAAATAAACATCAACTTTGACTTTGATGCTAAAAGTAATCTAGAAAAAAACACAAACATTCCTATTCCCATTAATGTTGCCACCTGATTAGGACCGAATCCGCCAGATGTTTCGTTATTAGAACCCGTTCCTGTTAAAACTTCTTTTAAATCTGGAGTGTATAAGATTAAATATATTGTTGTAGTAAAAACAGGTAATGCTAATGATAGCATAATATCATTAATTTGGGACAGCTTAATTTTACGGTTATAACAGTAAATAGAAGCTATTCCTAAACAGGCAGGGCCGGAGATGTTAAAAGCTATTGCTTTTCTTATATTTGTGTCCAAATTTAAAGTCTCAGTAGCTATAATAACGCCTGGTATTAATAATAATAAATAAATCCAAAAAGGGATAGCATTTTTAGAAAACCCACTATAATACATACCGAGTGCTGCAAAAATCATTACTCCATATTTAGAAGATTCATAAAGTAAATTACCACCTGTCATCCTTAAAAAAACCTCACTACCCACTATATATGCGGCAACATATAACACTTCGTTGTTTTTATTTTGGGTTTTCATAACATAATACAATCCAAAACCGAGTATAGCTATTGCGTAAATACCAGATAAGGGTCGGAAAAAATAGATTAGAATCCCAATTAAAGCATGTAAAGCAATTAATAATATGTACTTTTTATCATTCATATTATAAACTTTTCAACCAATTTAAATAGTTAGAAATAACACCTTCTTCTGCATGATTTTCAGAAATAGTCTGATAAAGAGCATTTCCCATTTGAATTCGCAAAGTATCATCTTCAATAAATTTTAATATTTTCATATAGAAGATTTCAACTTCATCAACATTTACTATAAAT
>CANHWG010000067.1 GCA_947464335.1 Flavobacteriaceae bacterium | reverse complement strand
TACTGGCGGTGGTGTTACCGTCATTGTATTACCTAAATACGTCAATATCTCATCATTGATAACTGCTGCTGCTCTAATAGTATACGTTGCCGTATACGAACGCATCGCTTGTGGAATCGTTACAAAACGAGTTGGCAAAGTAACCTCTTGAACCTCGTTGGGCTGTCCTGCTTGAATCTTAGTAATAATAAAACGATACTTAAGATTTGTATATGTTGATAATGAATACGGTAACGCAGAAACTGCATTTGAAAACAAAGTTAAGGTAGCCGTATTCGAGGTCATATTTATAGTAGGAGCTGAACAACCTTCTGATAACTGACCATTACAGTCGTCATCAATATTGTTATAGCATATCTCTGTAGCACCTGGGTTAACAGCAGCACTGCTATCGTTACAATCACCACTAGCTGTTATAATTGTTGTATAACCTGAACCTGGTGAAGTACAAGATGAAATTGCAGTTCCTATATAATAACCATCATTATCAGCATCTAAATACCACTGAGGTTGAGCCGTTACCGTTACGGTAGTAGCCGCTGAAATAGCACTTTGACATCCTGAGACATTAGTAACTTGTACAGTATAACTTCCTGATGCACTAACGGTAATACTAGCTGTAGTAGCACCTGTTGACCATAAATAATCGTTCTCTGAACTTGATGTTAAGGTAACACTTCCACCTGAACAAAACGTTGTATTATCTCCTGGTGTAATTGTAGGTGTTACTGGTATTGGATTCACCGTAATAGTCAATATAGTTGTAGTAGCACACTGACCCGAATTTGGTGTAAAAGTATAGGCAGTTGTTGCTGCATTGTTTAATGCTGGCGACCAAGTTCCTATAATTCCATTATTTGAAGTTGTTGGCAAAGCCGATAAACTTCCACCTGCACAGATTGGAGCAACAGCGTTAAATGTTGGTGCTACATTTGGATTTACCGTAATGGTCAATGTTGTTGTTGTAGCACACTGACCCGAAGTTGGAGTAAAAGTATAAGTAGTAGTTGCTGCATTGTTTAATGCTGACGACCAAGATCCTGTAATTCCATTATTTGAAGTTGTTGGCAAAGCCGATAAACTTCCACCTGCACAAATTGGAGTAACAGCGTTAAATGTTGGCGTTACATTTGGATTAACGGTAATAGTTATAGTGGTAGTTATAGCACACTGACCCGAAGTTGGTGTAAAAGTATAGGTAGTTGTTGCTGCATTGTTTAATGCTGGCGACCAAGTTCCTGTAATACCATTATTTGAAGTTGTTGGCAAAGCCGATAAACTTCCTCCTGCACAAATTGGAGCAACAGCGGTAAATGTTGGCGTCACATTTGGATTAACCGTAATGGTCAATGTTGTAGTTGTAGCACACTGACCCGAAGTTGGTGTAAAAATATAGGTAGTTGTTGCTGCATTATTTAATGCTGGTGACCAAGTTCCTGTAATTCCATTATTTGACGTTGTTGGCAAAGCCGATAAACTTCCTCCTGCACAAATTGGAGCAACAGCGGTAAATGTTGGCGTCACATTTGGATTAACGGTCAAAGTAACATTCCCAGTTGAAGTACAGCCTGACCCGCTTGTTGCTGTTGCTGTATATGAATTATTAGAAGTTAATTTTGCAAAAACTGTAGAGGTAATTTGCCCTGTATATGCAATACTAGCTAATGCATCTGTAAACAATCCAGTTTGAGGTGTCCACGTAATTTGAGGTTTTGTAGCTGTTATATAAACATTATCAATGGCCCAATACCAATCCCATGAAGCTGAATAATTAAAACGTATTTTGATATTATTATTACCTACAAAACTATTTAAACTGATGGAGACTAAAGCAAAAGCATTATCAACTCCTTGAGAAGTAGAATAAGTAGCTAAATCAGTCGAAGACCATGTTACTCCTCCATCAGTTGAAATTTGTACTCTAGCAGTATCTCCAGTAGCAATTCTGTAATAATGATAAAAACTTAATGTTGCGGCCGTGCAATTTGACAAATCAATAACAGGAGAAATTAATCGAGTACTAGTTGTACTTCCTTGACCTTGCTCATCACTGTTTGATAAATAAAATTGTGAATTATCATTGCTATTAAAATCATCTACATCATAAGTATAAGCATTTGGTCTTAATTTCCAAGCAGCATTGGCAATGGTTCCGCCTGTTGATGTATTTTCTGATGTCCAGTTATTAGTAACTGCATTAAAATTCTCATTCAGTATAGTAACACCTGTAGCTACTCCACCACTAGCAATCAATGTAGTTATAGCATTTGAACAAACCGATGGATTAGTGGGAGAAATTGCAATTGCTGTTGGTAAAGCATTTGATGTAATCACTGCTGCATTTGAGGTTATAGTTTGACAACTATTAATCACATCAACAGTATAACTTCCGGCATCGCCGGAAGCAAAATTTGAAATACTGTAACTACTTGAAGTTGCACCACCAATATTTACAGCACCTTTTTTCCATTGGTAAGAAGTTACATTTGTTGCCATAACTGACAAATTTAAAGCACCACCAATACAAACACCTTGTGTTAAAGGTTGTGTACTTATTGCTGGTAAAACGCAAGTTGTACCTGATATCACTACGTTTCTATTTCTAAAATTTCTATTTGAACCGTCTGATTCCCATGCATATACTCTAATAGAAAAACTTCCTCCTGTAGGAACCGTCAATGATAAACCCGTTAAATTTAATGCGGTTTGTGAATTTGAACTTGAAGTGAAATTTGAACCTATTTGAACTCCAGCTGTTGAAAATCCATTATAAGAATAATATACTGCACCTAACCAATTACCACTGGATATACTATGATTTAAAGTAACTGAACTGATCGTTAATCTTGCACCCGCAGTTGGTGTTACCTCATATTCGTAGTATTCATTACTATTTAAGTTACTGCCATCGTTTGCCCAACTGTCTGTAGTTACACCATTTGTGCTACCAAAGCTGGCATTACTAATACTAGAGCCAATAGCTAAAGATGTTGCTGTAACCGCACCCGTTACACTCGCATTTCCATTGGATGTTAAATTCCAAGTTGCAGTTGCAGCTTGACTAAAAGCTTCATTACTAGTTCCAAAAAATAAAATTGATACAACAAAAGCTAATGTTGCATTAATTGTAAAAGAATTCCCTTTTTTTAGTTGTAATTTTTTTTCCATTTTTTCTATGTATTTTGTTAAAAACAATTTTTTGTAGATTGGGGGAAGTATTATTTAATAAAACAAAGCAAGGAGGAAATACAAAATTTGAAAAACAAACTCGTTCAATTGATACAAAATCCGTTTAAATACATCTATTTTACTTTTAAACGACATAAAAGCGCATTTAATCTAGTTCTTTTTTGTGGTATTTGTTATTTATTTTATTAATAAGCAAAAAAGGAACGAAATTTTAATATCCTTATTTCTAGCTATTTGTCAAATCATTTGAAGTTGATTATAAATCAAACAGCATTTCTTTAATTATTTAAATAAACACCAAAAGACTTTCGGTATTCTAAATTCTTTCAATAAATTTGACCCTTATTTTTAATATCTTGAAAAAAGAAATAGTTGTTATTACTGGTGGTCCAGGTACAGGAAAAACTACAATCATTGATAAACTCATCGAAGAAGGTTATGCGTGTTTTCCTGAAATTTCAAGACAAATAACACTCGAAGCTAAAAAGCAAGGAATCGAACAACTGTTTCTTGAAAAGCCATTACTGTTTAGCGAATTATTGTTAGAAGGAAGAAGAAAACAGCACGAACAAGCTATAGCAGATAAAACAGAGATTGTTTTTTTGGATAGAGGCATTCCTGATATTTTAGCTTATATGCATTATATAGGTGATAGTTATCCTGCTTTTTTTGATCTTGCTTGTAAAGAACATTCATATACTAAGGTTTTTATACTACCACCTTGGGAAGAAATATACGAAAGTGATGAAGCCCGCTATGAAAACTTTGAACAAGCAAAACTCATTTTTAATCATCTTCATGAAACATATAAGAACTTCGGTTACGAACTAATAGAAGTACCATCCGGGACTGTTGAAGAACGAATACAGTTTATATTAAATCAACTTTCATAAAAACGAAGCGTTTCGAGTTTGGAGTTTCGGGTTATAATGTTATGCTTTACAATAATTTCACATTATTACTTTGTGTTTTTAATAAATAAAATATTTAGCTTTGAAAGACCCAAAATCTTTAACCACAATTTGCAACTTAAATGTCTAAAGCACACGAAATTCTTGAAAAATACTGGAAACACAATACGTTCCGTTATCCACAGGAAGAAATTATAACTTCGGTTTTAGACGGAAAAGATACATTTGCATTGATGCCTACAGGTGGCGGAAAATCGATTTGTTTTCAGATTCCAGCACTAATGCAAGAAGGCATTTGCTTAGTGATTTCGCCTTTGGTAGCTTTGATGAAAGACCAAGTTCAGAATTTGCAAAACAAAGGCATAAAAGCCATTGCACTTACTGGTGGGTTTCATCAAGAAGAAATTATTAATTTATTAGACAACTGCGAATTCGGAAATTACAAATTCCTATATCTTTCACCAGAGCGTTTACAAAACGATTGGATTTTAGAACGCATCAAAAACCTGCCCATTAACCTCATCGCTATAGATGAGGCGCATTGTGTGTCGCAATGGGGACATGATTTTCGACCTGCTTATTTAAAGATAGCACAACTTAAAGAATACTTTCCTAAAGTTCCTTTTTTGGCAGTAACGGCTTCGGCCACAGTAAGAGTAAAAGAAGACATAACTAAGCAATTAAAATTAGATAATCCAAAAGTTTTCTCAAAATCATTTTATCGTGAAAACATTGCCTACATGGTTTTTGAGACGGAAGATAAATTACATCTCTTACAACAAATTTTAACCAAAAACCCAGATCCTTGTATTATATATGTAACCAATAGAAAATCGTGTCTTGAAACTGTTCATCAATTAGAAAGCCATGGCTTTACTGCAACCTATTATCATGGTGGCTTAACTTATAAAGACAAAGAACGTAATATGAAACTTTGGATGGACGAAAAAGTTCAAGTAATGGTGGCTACCAATGCTTTCGGAATGGGAATTGACAAAGCCAATGTAAAAACGATTATACATTTACATCTGCCACAAAATTTAGAAAATTATTACCAAGAAACTGGGCGAGCCGGAAGAAATGGTGACAAAGCATTTGCCGTTTTGCTTAACAATCCATCAGATGTTATGCATGCAGAAGCACAGTTTTTAAATGTTTTGCCAGATAAAGCTTTTTTGAATTTGCTGTTTATCAAGCTTTGCAATTATTTTCAGATTGCCTATGGCGAAGGTATTGAAGAACAGTTTAGTTTTAATCTGAATCAATTTTGTAGTAAATATAATTTCCCACTACTAAAAACGTATTCTACGTTACAATTTTTAGATCGTCAAGGTGTAATTACGTTATCACAGGAGTTTTCAGAAAAAGTGAAAATTCAATTTGTGATTCCATCTAAAGAAGTAATCCGTTATATGAGTTTGAATCCTAATGATGAAGAAATTATATTAACTATACTAAGAACTTATCCTGGAGTTTATGATATGCAAACGACTTTCAATGCGACATTGATAGCCAAAAAATCGGATTGCTCGGAACAAGAGGTAAGCTCACTACTTGAAAAACTAAAAGAAAAACAAGTTATCGAATTGAGTGCCAAGAATAATGACGCTTCCATTACATTTAATGAAGTTCGTGAAGATGAACGCACTATAAATAGAATATCCAAACATTTAGAAGCACAAAACAAATTAAAAACCGAGCAATTGCAATCGGTATTATTTTATAGTAAAGAAAACAAGACCTGTAAAAACAAATTATTAATGCGCTATTTTGGCGAAACCATAAAAGAAGATTGTGGTATTTGTTCTTATTGTATAGCCCAAAAAAAGAAGCCACAACAAAGGGATACTATTTCTGATAAAATTATTGCGCTTTTGAAAATTGGGGATCTAAATTCAAGAGATATTCAAAAAAAAACCAATCTTCCAAAAGACGACATTATATTTGTGCTTCAAAATCTATTAGAGAATGATATCATTAGTATCAATACTACAAATTTATACTCTATAAAGAAACAATTGAACTAAATTCAGCTTAAATGGAAAAATTACGAATCGTTTTTATGGGCACACCTGAATTTGCAGTTGGCATTTTGGACACCATAATCAATAATAATTACGAAGTTGTAGGCGTTGTAACTGCGGCTGACAAACCCGCGGGCAGAGGACAAAAAATAAAATATTCAGCAGTGAAAGAGTTTGCTATAAAACATAACTTAAATTTACTGCAACCCACAAATTTAAAAGACGAAACATTTTTATTCGAATTACAATCGTTGAATGCTAATCTACAAGTTGTAGTTGCTTTTAGAATGCTGCCCGAAGTGGTTTGGAAAATGCCGAAACTTGGTACCTTTAACCTACATGCTTCACTATTGCCTAATTATCGTGGAGCTGCTCCAATCAATTGGGCTATTATTAACGGAGAAACCAAAACGGGAGTAACCACTTTCTTCATAGATGACAAGATTGATACCGGAGCTATGATTTTGAGCAAAGAAGTTGAAATTGAACCCAATGAAAATGCAGGATTACTTCATAATAAATTAATGTTACTTGGAAGCGAAGTTGTCATTGAAACGCTATCATTGATTGAAAAACAGAATATCGAGACAACAAAGCAACATGATAATTCAGAAATAAAAACGGCCTACAAACTAAATAGAGAGAACTGCAAAATTGATTGGCAAAAACCTGCTAGTGAGATTCATAATTTAATTAGAGGATTGTCTCCTTATCCATCAGCTTGGTGTTTGTTTACCGATAATGGCGAAGAATGGAATGTTAAAATATATGAAGCAATGATCATTTCAGAAAAGCATGATTATGCTATAGGTAAAATTATATCTACAAAAAAAGAAATAAAAGTGGCTGTAAAGGATGGCTTTATTCAGATCTTGACTATTCAGTATCCAGGAAAGAAAAAAATGCAAGCATTTGAGTTACTAAACGGAGTATCATTTTCAGATAAAGCATACGCACAGTAAGGTCTGAAGAACACTTTATCGATAATATTGCTCGTAAATCTTAGGTTTATCAACAAATGATTCAAGTTATCAACAAATACTTCAAAAAAAGCTGAAAACGCTTGTGTAGTAAGGAATTCCTACTAAATTTGTTTTCATTAACAAAATGTTTAACCAACAATTAATAACTAACATTATGAACAAATCAGAATTAATCGATGCAATTGCAGCTGACGCAGGAATTACTAAAGCAGCAGCTAAATTAGCTTTAGAATCATTTTTAGGAAATGTAGGTGGTACTTTGAAAAAAGGCGGAAGAGTTTCTTTAGTAGGATTCGGTTCTTGGTCAGTATCTAAAAGAGCTGCAAGAGATGGAAGAAACCCACAAACAGGAAAAACTATCAAAATCGCAGCTAAAAATGTAGTGAAATTTAAAGCTGGTGCAGATTTAGACGGATCAGTAAACTAAGATTTTAATACATCTTGTATATAAAAACCATCCGCCAAAACGGATGGTTTTTTATTATTAATTAAAAAATATTTGGTTGCCTTTCAATTTTTTTTCATATTAGTAGAAAATTAATCCTATAATGTTTACTGAAAAATTACAGAAAGGACTTCTATTATTAGCAGAACCCTCTATAATTGGAGATGTCTCTTTTAATAGAGCAGTAATTTTATTAGCTGATCATAGCAATGAAGGTTCTGTAGGGTTTATTTTAAACAAACCTCTTAAATTTACCATAAACGATTTAATTCCAGATATAGTATCCGATTTTAAAATCTATAACGGAGGCCCAGTGGAACAAGATAATCTTTATTTCATCCATAATATTCCCGAACTTATACCGAATAGTATAGAAATAGCTAACGGTATCTTTTGGGGTGGTGATTTTGAATCGACTAAAGATTTAATAAATACTGGAATAATTAAGAAAAAAAATATCCGTTTCTTCCTAGGATATACGGGCTGGGATGCTGAGCAATTAGAAAATGAAATGTACGCCAATTCTTGGATTTTAACTAAGAATGCATACGAAAGTAAAATTCTCGCAAAAGCATCTACTCATTTTTGGAAAGAAAAAATAGTGGAGTTGGGTGGTGATTACCTTATTTGGTCGAATGCCCCTGAAAACCCAATTTTAAATTAGTTTTCGATTACAGTATTTAGTTTTTCAATAAGATTTTCTGCCAATTTATAGTCATACTCTTTTTTACGGTATTTTGTTATTGGCTGTATTCCTGTTATGACATTGGTTATGAATAATTCGTCAGCTTTTTGTAAATCAAATGGTGAAATTGGTGCTTCAACAATTTCTATAGTGTCGATTAATTTTACCAGTGTAAAAATTTGCTTTCTCATAATTCCATTCAAACAACCTTCTGAAATTGGTGGCGTAATCAATTGATTACCCATTCGCATAAATAAATTTCCATTGGCAGCTTCAATAACATTTTTATCTTCATTAATAAGTAAGGAAGAGTCAAGCTGATTTTCATTAGCAAAAATACTAGCCGTAACATGTGTTAGCTTATTGGCTGTTTTCAATGTTGATAATAATTGTTTGGGAACCACAAAATCTTTATACAAATCAACTTCAAATATCCTTTTTTTGATTTCATATGTAATCGATTCTAGCTTACTTGCTTGAATAACATAAGAAATGGAGTTATCATCTGGCAAATAAAAACCACCTTCATTTCTAAATACTGTAAAACGGATACGTGCTGAATTTTGTATACCATTAATAGCTACCAGTTTTAAAATTTCTTCTTCAAGATATTCTAGAGTAAAGTTCATCGGAATCTGCATTCTAATAATTCGCATCGATGCCATTAATCTGAAATAATGATCTTCAAAAAATAGAATCTTATTATTGACAACTTTTAAAGTTTCGAAAACGCCATCACCATAAAGAAAACATCGATTAGAAACAGTCAATTGCATTTCTGCATCTTGAAGAACACCATTAAAATTAATCATAAAAAAATCCCGTTTAAAACGGGACAAATATAACTTATAAAATATTGATTTTAAATAGAACCAATAACGTGTTTTAAATCAGAAACCTGATTTTCCCATAACAATCTTGACTCTTCTAATTCATCTTCTTCAGAAAAATCTACAACCATCAAAGACACGTCTTTAGTTATTTCATCTTCTAATATTCTTAATTCAAAATAATACTCTGTATCTTTCTTGTTTTCATCAACCCATTTAAATTTAACTTTTTCGCCAGTTTTCTTGGAAGCTAGTCTAGCATGCTCTTCATTGCCATCCCAAATAAAAGTAAAAAACTCACCTCTAGAATTAACATTATCAGCAAACCATTCCTGCAAACCAGATGGTGTAGAAATATATTGATATAATAATTGAGGGGAAGAATTCAAAGGAAACTCAAGCTCGTAACGTATTTTACTATCCATAATTTGAATAAATTTTTTGGAAATATATAGAATATAAAAACAATAAAAAAGCATTTTTAAAAAATAAAAAAAATAAACGTTTTAACTTTGGAACCATTGATATTAATTTTATATTTGCACCCGCATTTAAGCCGCAAGGCGTTTCACTGAACTCCTATAAAAAATAGAAATCAGTGAAGTATTCAGAAAATGTTCCATAATGGCGAGGTAGCTCAGTCGGTTAGAGCGCAGGATTCATAACCCTGAGGTCGGGAGTTCAAATCTCCCTCTCGCTACAAAAACAAACCCTTAATTATCAATAGTTAAGGGTTTTTTTATTGGAAGTCACTCTTTTTTGTGTTTTATGGAGTAAGGAAACGGAGTAAGGAATTTTATTGTTTGATGTCTATTTTTATTGAAAAAAGGACATAAAAAAATCCCCAAAAGGGGATTTTCTTTTATTGTCCAAACACTTTAATGTTCAACATTCCTTTTTGAATAGTATCTAATATTGTTGGGTCTAAATAATGTTCCTTTAACACACCATCAGTAGAATGAGAGGTTAAAATTCTTGTATCAGTTCCCATAACCTGATTAACCCAACTTATATAAGTTTTACGGAGGTGTTTTAGAGATATATTTTTTGTAACACCCGACTTGTTTTTATAAAAAGTAAAAGATTTACTTAATGTATTCATTATCGTTAATACACTCTCATTCCTATCAGGACACAAAATAAAATCCTTTGAAGTTTTTTTCTCCTCATAACCTATTTCATTTAATAAATCAAAAAGGTCTGAATTGATTGGTATATACTTATTAAAATCACCATCTATATTTTGATTTCTTTCTACCTTCTTATTCTTAATCATAAAAAAATAAGTGTCACCCGAATAATATATATCTGACCATCGTAAATCAACCACTTCTTCTCTTCTTCCACCGGTTAAAAGAAACAACTTAAAACCAAGTTTCAAATAATCACGATACATATTCTTAACCTCTCCTTTACCACCTAATTTGAGTAAGGAATCTGAACTATCAATAGAATCAAGTATTCTTTCAAATTCATCTTTTGTTATCGTCTCATTTATCGTTGATAAAACAGATTTAGAATTATAAACTGAAAATGGGTTTTTCATATCAACTTTTTCAATCTCAATCAAAAAATTAAAAAAACTTTTAAGTGATATCATACATTTGTTAAATGTCCGAGCTCCATAATGACTCTCCATTGATTCATAAAACCTTGAGACATCTTTAACCGAGACATCTCTTACTCTCATAATTTCAAAGTTATGATGACTCTTCAAGACATTACAAAATAATTTAATAAATCTTAATGATTCTTTACGATGACCTTCAGACACTTTCTTAATTAAATGTTTAAGTTCGTATTCACCACTTAAATATTGATTATATTTAAGAATCGCACCAATCATAGTGTATTCTTTACTATCATTATCAGTAGATAAATCTCTATAATCATTTGATTTTAACTCTTTAATAATATCTATTGATTCTTTAACAGCGTCTTCATAGTTTTTTGAAATCAATGTTTTGATTTTAGTGGAGTTTTTTGTTCCGGGTATATGGACTACAACTCTATAAAGTAAATCATCAATGTGATTACATTTAGGATTGTATTTTTTACACTTATTACAATAAATTTTCAACCCTTTTAAGTGGTTTTTTGGTAAAGTTAATTTTTTCATATAGATAGTAATTCTTGTAATAATTTTTCATCTTTTGACCCTCTTGTTTTAACCTTATATATAGGTTTATGCACAATTTCCTCTCCAATTTGAATCAATACTAAATTATATATTGACTCACTTCTTGTTACACATCTATACATTTCTTTCCAATGAGCCGGATAATTTCTTCTCAAGTTAAGAGCGTATTCTTTTTCCAATTCGGTGAAAATTTCAACTTCATAAACATAATATGATTTTGATATCTTATTCATAAAGATGTTTTTGGACTTTAACCATTTTTTTACCGCCGGAATAGAGTTCATCATTAGGAGATTTGATACATCACCTAAAGAGATAAGATTGGTTGAATTATAATAACTACTCATAACAATTGTGTAAATTTTCTTTTGTGTTGTAACGACTAAAAACATATATATTTTTACATCATTACTTTTTCGGTAAAAAAACCAATCGTTAAAAGATTGGTGTTAATCACAATGCAAAGATATAAAATAATAATACAATATTATATATGTTTTTAGAATTATTTTTATTTGTTATTAAAAATAACTATTAAGTTTCAGATATTCAATGACTTTTGGTTTAACAATAAGTTTGAATTTATCAGTTTTAACATCATCTGTTATGTCTTTTTCCGAACCAATATAGAAAGGTA
>CANHWG010000066.1 GCA_947464335.1 Flavobacteriaceae bacterium | reverse complement strand
ATTTGAAAGTTTGTCCAATTTTTTCTTGATTTAAATCCCAAGATATTTGAGATTGTAAGTCCATAATCTCAGTGGCACGAGCTTGTTTTACTTCATCGGGAACATTATCTTCTAAAGAAAATGCATGGGTATTTTCTTCATGAGAATAGGCAAAACATCCTAGTCTCTCAAACTTCATTTCTTGAACCCAATCCCTCATGATTTCAAAATCTTCTTGTGTTTCACCAGGATATCCAACAATAAGAGTTGTTCTGATGGTCATTCCCGGAACCGCTTCACGAAATTCTTTTAATAATTTAGTAGTCTTTTCTTTTGTGGTTCCACGACGCATCGATTTTAAGATGTTATCTGAAATGTGTTGTAGAGGAATATCAATATAATTACAAATTTTAGGTTCTCTTTTCATCAGCTCCAAAACATCCATAGGAAAGCCAGTAGGGAAGGCGTAATGCAATCGAATCCATTCAATTCCGTCCACTTTTACTAAGTTTTCTAACAACTCAGCAAGGTTTCTTTTTTTGTATAAATCTAAACCATAATAGGTCAAATCTTGGGCAATTAGAATCAATTCTTTTACCCCATTTTTGGCTAAACCTTGAGCTTCTTTTACCAACTTTTCAATCGGTTGTGAAACGTGTTTGCCACGCATTAAGGGTATGGCACAAAAACTGCAGGGACGGTCACAACCTTCAGCAATTTTTAAATAGGCATAATTTTTTGGAGTTGTAGTTAATCGTTCTCCCAATAATTCGTGTTTATAATCAGCACCGAGTGCTTTTAATAATAGCGGTAATTCAGTGGTTCCAAAATATTGATCCACATTTGGTATTTCTTTTTCTAAGTCGGGACGGTATCTTTCAGATAAGCATCCGGTAACGAAAACTTTATCAACTAATCCTTTTTCTTTTTTATCAGCATATTCCAAAATCATATTTACTGATTCTGCTTTTGCATTATCAATAAAACCACAAGTATTGATTACGACAATATTACCTTCTTGTTCATGCACTACATCTTTTCCACTGGCTTTTAACTGTCCCATTAAAACCTCACTGTCATAAGTGTTTTTTGAACATCCAAGAGTAATGACGTTGATTTTGTTTTTCTTTAATGACTTAGTTCTCATTTGCTAAAAATTGGATTGCAAAACTACTCTTTTTTATTTGAAATTTTCATGTTACTAAATCAATAAAATGAAAATGCCATCTTATCAAATAAGATGGCATTTAATAGCAAGAATAAAAATTAAAAATTCATCGAGTAACTTAAGGTTACATTATTATTATATCGGCTAACCCTAGCTGGGTCAGTCAATCCAGATGAAAGAAAAGTATAATTAAAATTTCTATGTTCATAAGAATATGCTAAATCAATTCTACTATCTCCAAAAGTATAACCTAATCCACCTGAATATCCTGTTAAGTCACCCAATGTTTGATCTACTTTATACGGACTTTGATCAAAACGATAGCCACCTCTAAAACTATATTCTTTGTATTTATATTCACCACCTAAACGAACTTCAATAGCATTTTGAAGCGCATTACTCATAAATGAGTTTAATCCAGCATAATCATTCTGAGGTCTGAATCTAGTATTGCTATAATCTTTTGATGATACATCAACACTCAAGAGTCCTTTTTTTCCAAAGATATAAGCGGCACTACCAGTCCATTTTCCTGGAGTCTGAATGGTATAAGGTTGATAAATCATCGTAATTCCTGGATTGAAATTTATAGGATTATTTGCACCGCAATTTTGACAATTTGCATTTATTGCTTGTCTTTGTTCGTCCTGTAATCTGAACCACGTTGGTGATTGATAAGCTAATCCAAGTCGTAAACTTTCAGTTGCTTTAACTATTGCGCCTAAATTAAACGAGAATCCATTTCCAAAAGTATGTGTTTCTGTGTCAAACTGCACAGACTGTAAACCACTTGTTAGGATATTATTGGCGCCATACGATTCAAAAACCGAAGTGGTTTTTAAGATGTCAGTAAAGTGATAATTTAAATTGATACCTAAAAATAATTTGTCTTTATAGCCAGTAGCAAAATTGGCAGAAAATTTACTGTCATAACCTGTGCTTACTGTAAAACTATCTTGAAAATAATTTCCAGTGGTAGGAACATTGGAAACATATGAACTATTTTGTGGTGAATTACTAACAGGATTAAACATATAAGCTTGATAGCCCAGAAAAGCTTGTTGGTCTATAAAATTTAAATCTTCAAAAAAAGCATTTTCTAAAGTTTGTAAAGTAATTCCACCTTCTTGTGGTAAACCATTGGCAAACCTTAAAAAATATCTATCTATAGAATTAAAAGGATTAACTCCAGCCGAATAAATTCGATTATCGAAATTGTTGTTATTTTCATAGTTAAGAGCAACAGTAAATTTCTTCCAATCATTTTTAGGGTTATTGTCTTTAAAAACAAAAACAACACCAGCTTGATTTATATCTAAAGAACTATCGTTCTCACTTCTAGTTGTTCCAAAATAACGTGAAGTGTTTTTTGTATTATAACTAGAACCTGTAAAAGTGGCAAAGTTATTGGCAAAGAATATCGAACCAGCCGGATTTTGATTAATGGCAGACAAGTCACCACCAACTGCTCCTAATGCTCCTCCCATAGCCCTAAATCGTGCTGAACCTGTTAAGTTTTCAACTGCTAATTGAAGGGCATCTGTAGGTGTTGTTTCTTGTGCTTGTGCTGTTGGAATTAGTAATCCAATAATGATGAGAATTAAGTAATTTTTCATATTTCAATTTTTATTTTATTCCAAAAAAATATCTATACTATTTTTAATAGCATAGATATTGAAGTATTTAATTTTTTATCTTCTACCGCCACCGCCCCCAGATGATCTTCCACCTCCGCCACCTCCGCCATAACTTCCACCACCATAAGATGATGAACGTGATCCTGAACTGCTTGATGGTGTATAAGATCGTGAAGGAGCAGATTGTGTATTACTTCTTGATGGTTGTGACTGATAATTTGTATTGTTTCTAGAATTACTTCTTGTTGTAGTGTAATTTGTACTTCTTGAATTAGAAGTAGATCTTGAAGAACCATTGAAATTATTACTTCTAGTTAAGGAGTTTGAACGGAGAGAATTATTACTTCTTCTGCTGCCGTTTACATTGTTAAAGTTTGAGTTTCTACCTAAGTTTCTATTTCCATTATAGGCATAACTGTTTGAAATTCCTCTTCTACCTCCATTGTAATAATAATTATTTCCATTCCACCAATTTCCATTCCAACCGTTTCCATACCAACCATTTCCACACCAATTATTCCAACCCCAACCCCAATTAGGACCATACCAATTATTCCAACCCCAACCCCAGTTGTTCATTCCCCAACCCCAATTATTCATTCCCCAACCCCAGTTGTTCATTCCCCAGCCCCAGCCAATTCCGCCACCCCAACTGTTGTCATAGACATTAACATTTATAGTTTGTGGATTATCTCCCCAACCAGCATTGTTTGATATATTATTTTCTATTTTATTTACGGTGTCATTATAAATAGAAGTGTAACTGTCTACATCATTAAAGTTTTGCAAATCTTTGTTTAAATCACTAAAGTATTCTTGATATTTACTACTTTGTGAATTGCTATTTGAAACAACTGTTCTATTTGATTGTGAATTTCCATAAACACCATCACTATCATAGTATGAACTATTTTGATAAGAACCACAAGAGGAAATCACAAATGCGATTAGTCCATATATCGAATAAATGGATAATCTTTTACGGGTAAAATAATTAGTTTTCATATCTATAGCTTTTTTATTGTTGGACTATACAAAAATAGTTAGTTTTGCCAAACTATTTAGTTAAAATTAGTTAAACAATTTTTATGCCAAATAAATACGATGAGTAAAAATTTAACAAAAAGAGCAGAAGATTATTCAAAATGGTATAACGAACTGGTTGTCAAAGCAGATTTAGCTGAGAATTCAGGAGTTAGAGGTTGTATGGTTATTAAACCCTATGGCTATGCTATTTGGGAAAAAATGCAATCTGAATTAGATAGATTGTTTAAAGAAACAGGTCATAGTAATGCCTATTTTCCTCTTTTTGTTCCTAAAAGTATGTTTGAAGCCGAAGAGAAAAATGCTGAAGGTTTTGCAAAAGAATGCGCCATAGTAACGCACTATAGATTAAAAAATGATCCTGACAAACCCGGAAAATTAATGGTTGATCCCAATGCTAAATTGGAAGAAGAATTAATTGTTCGTCCGACCAGTGAAGCTATTATTTGGTCAACGTATAAAAACTGGGTCCAATCTTACAGAGATTTACCATTGTTAATCAATCAATGGGCAAATGTTGTTCGATGGGAAATGAGAACGAGATTGTTTTTAAGAACAGCTGAATTTTTATGGCAAGAAGGCCATACCGCTCATGCAACAAAACAAGAAGCAATTGAAGAATCTGAAAAAATGATGAATGTTTACGCTGAGTTCGTTGAAAATTTTATGGCAATTCCAGTTATAAAAGGATTGAAAACAGAATCAGAGCGTTTTGCAGGTGCAGAAGAAACTTATTGTATCGAAGCATTAATGCAAGATGGAAAAGCACTACAAGCGGGAACTTCACATTTTTTAGGACAGAATTTCGCAAAAGCTTTTGAGGTGAAATTTGCAAATCAAGAAGGAAAGCAAGAATATGTTTGGGGTACATCGTGGGGTGTTTCTACACGATTAATGGGTGCTTTAGTGATGACTCATTCGGATGATAACGGATTGGTTTTACCACCAAACTTAGCTCCGATTCAAGTAGTTATTGTTCCTATTTTTAAGACAGATGAAGAATTTCAATCAATTTCAGTTGTTGCAAATGAATTAGTAGCTCAATTTAAAAAGTTGAGAATTTCTGTTAAGTTTGATGACAGAACTACTCAAAAGCCCGGGTTTAAGTTTGCAGAATGGGAATTGAAAGGTGTTCCGGTAAGAATTGCTATTGGGCCTAAAGATTTAGAAAACGGAACTATAGAAATTTCAAGAAGAGACACCTTGTCTAAAGAAGTAAAATCTAAAGTCGGAATTGTCAATTATATTGCTGATTTATTAGAACAAATTCAGAAAGATTTATACAATAGAGCCATAGAATATAGAAACACTCATATAACGGAGGTTACTACTTTTGAAGAATTTAAACAAGTCTTAGAAAATAAAACCGGTTTTATCTCAGCACATTGGGATGGAACTTCCGAAACGGAAGAAAAAATAAAAGATTTAACTAAAGCAACAATACGTTGCATACCGTTAAATACCAAATTTGAAGAAGGAAATTGTGTTTATTCAGGAGGTAAATCTACTGGTAGAGTGCTATTTGCAAAAGCATATTAAAAAAATATAATTTTTTTTCAACTTGACTATTGCGAAAATAAAAAATAGTTGTATTTTTGCATCCGCATTGAGAAAGATGGCCCGTTCGTCTATCGGTTAGGACGCCAGGTTTTCATCCTGGTAAGAGGGGTTCGATTCCCCTACGGGCTACAATTTTAAATAAAAGAAAAGAAAAAATGGCAAATCACAAGTCAGCTCTAAAAAGAATTAGAAGTAACGAAAAGAAAAGAGTATTAAATAGATACCAACATAAAACTACTCGTAATGCAATAAAGGCATTAAGATTAGCTACAGACAAATCGGATGCTGCTGCAAAATTATCTGCTGTTGTTTCTATGATTGATAAATTAGCTAAGAAAAATATCATTCACGATAACAAAGCAGCTAATTTAAAATCTAAATTAACGAAACATGTTTCAAAACTATAATTGAAATTTATTTAATATATAAAAAAAAGCACTCTTTTTAGAGTGCTTTTTTTATTTTAGATAAATTGTGTTTTAAGATTTTCTAGCATTTCTTTAGTTACGGGTTTCGATAGAAAACCTATTACAGGATAAGTCTTAGCCTTGTTTATATCATAAGGATCAATTGATGAAGAAACTACGATGAATCGTGTTAAATTAAAAATATTTTGATAATCTTTTTTATTAAAACTTTCTAAAAAATCCCATCCATCCATTACAGGCATATTTAAATCAAGTAAAACTAATTTTGGATAAACTAAGGTAGGGTTGTTTATTTTATCTTCATTTAAAGCATCAAAATACTTTATGGCTTCTTCTCCGTTATTTACGGTATCTATTTCTTTAGCAAATTCTACCCTCTCGATTACTTTTCTACAAAGCATGAGTGTAATTGGGTCGTCATCAATACATAATATTTTATCCAACATAATTAATTGTATTTAAAAGTAATTGTAAACGTTGTCCCTTTTCCAACAATACTTGAGACCGAAATAGTTCCATTCATACTTTCTACTTGAGATTTAACTAAATATAATCCTAGACCTTTACTGTCTGGGTGATTATGAAAACGTTGGTAAAGCCCAAATATTTTATCTTTGTTTTTATCTAAATCAATACCAATACCATTATCCTTAAAAGTAATGATTAAATTATCATCTTCTACTTTTGTAGCAATTGAAATTTTTAATTGTCTAATTGGAGCTTTATATTTTATTGCATTGGTAAGTAAATTTAAAAAAATACTTTCTAAATAGGATTTGTTTATCTCTAAAATTGAAACATCTTCCAAATCTATTTTTAGAATAGGTTTGTGAACGCTAATCAAAAAGCTTAGTTGATTAAATACATTTTCAAATACTTCTTTAATTAATACTTTTTCTTTTTGAATAGACGGATTATCCTTGATAATAATCACTTTTACTAAATCATTTATGGTTTCATTTAATAAATTAGTAGATTTAGAAAACCCATCAATTATCTCTTTGAGCTCAGGATCTTCAATTGTAATGTCGTCAACCAGATTCAATAAACCAGTTAAATTGGATAATGGAGCTCTAAGATTATGTGAAGTAATATAAGAAAACTGTTTTAAGTCTTTATTGTTTTGTGTTAGTTCTCTAATTAGTTGTTCCCTTTCTTTTTCTTTTATTTTTTCTTCAGTAACATCTCTCTGTATTGAAACCCAGTGGGAGTGTTCACCATCTTTGTTAGTAACAGGAATCATAGAAAAATTTACCCAAAATTCTTTTCCATTTTTTTTGTAGAAAATAGTTTCAACTAAACATTCTTTATATTCTTGAATGGCAGTTTTTAACTTGTCATATTCAAAAATATCCGATTTTTTCCCAAAAAACATCATCGGTGATTTTCCAATAACGTCATCTGCAGCATATCCAGTCATGTCTGAAAAGGCCGAATTCACAAAAATTATATTGGGTATTTCATTCTCAGAAATATCAATATCAGTAATCATTACTGCATCTTTAGATTCGGTAATAACTGTTTCAAGTAAACGCAATCGTTGTTCTTCTTCCTTTTGTTTGGTTACATCTTGGATTGCTCCAATCATTCGTATTGATTTTCCGTTAGCATCTTTAACTAAAAACCCCCTATCAAATACATATTTATAACTACCATCAGCACATTGAAAACGATATTCATCTTGCCATTTCTCCGTTTTTTGTTCTAAAAAAGAATAGAGTTTTACAGACATTTTTAAACTGTCTTCAGGATGGATTCTGTCAAACCACCACTTTGATGTTTTTCCAACATCTTCTTTTTTATAACCAAATATGCCTTGTATTCCTTTATTCCAAACAAAGCTATCATCTTCCATTTTCCAATCCCAGATAGTGTCGCTTGTTGCCTTCGCAACAATATCATAGCGTTCGTTTGACTCTTTTATCTCGAGGTTAGTGCGTTGTAATTTTTCAAAAACCGATTTGTTCTTTAATTTATTTTGACGCAAAAATATTTTTAGAATTAAACCAGATATTGCAACAAAAAGAAAGTCTTTAATATATAAGTATTCAAAAATTGGTTTAGATGAAAAATCAAGGAAATAATTGTAAAACAATGTATGGCCCGCTACTGCCACAATTATTAATGTAAATACATAAATTAAAACAATTCTATTGGTATTCGTTTTCATTGTTTCAAATTTACACAATCAATAATTAAATTTTAGTATTTCATTTAAAAAAAATGTAAAAACAACTTTTGTCGTGTGTGAGTTATTAAAATTTAAACAAATTGGTATTCGGTTTTTTATCTAAAAATAAAGTGTACCTTTGCACCTTCAAAAAAACACAGATGGAATCTATCAGAAACATTGCTATTATTGCTCACGTTGACCACGGAAAAACAACTTTGGTTGACAAAATTATGTATCACTGTCAGTTATTTCGTGAAAACGAAAACACAGGTGATTTAATCCTTGACAACAACGATTTAGAGCGAGAAAGAGGAATTACGATTACTTCTAAAAACGTTTCAGTTGTATATAAAGGAACTAAAATAAACATCATTGACACTCCTGGTCACGCGGATTTTGGTGGAGAAGTGGAACGTGTATTAAATATGGCTGACGGAGTTTGCTTACTAGTAGATGCTTTCGAAGGTCCGATGCCACAAACACGTTTTGTATTGCAAAAAGCAATCGACTTAGGACTGAAACCTTGCGTGGTTATTAATAAAGTGGATAAAGAAAACTGTACTCCTGAGGAAGTTCACGAAAAAGTTTTCGATTTAATGTTCGAGCTTGGAGCTGAAGAATGGCAATTAGATTTCCCAACCGTTTACGGTTCGGCAAAAAACAATTGGATGTCTGATGATTTTAGAAATATGACATCCAACATCGAACCTTTATTAGATATGGTAGTATCTCATGTACCAGCGCCAAAAGTGTCCGAAGGAACACCTCAAATGTTGATTACCTCATTAGATTTCTCTTCTTTTACGGGTCGTATCGCAATTGGTCGTCTAGAAAGAGGCGAATTAAAAGAAGGAATGCCAATTTCTTTGGTAAAAAGAGATGGCAAAATCATCAAATCTAGAATTAAAGAATTACACACATTTGAAGGTCTCGGACGTAAAAAAGTAGAAAGTGTAATTGCCGGAGATATTTGCGCTATTGTTGGAATCGAAGGTTTTGAAATTGGAGATACTATCGCTGATTTTGAAAACCCAGAAGCATTGCAAACCATTGCTATCGATGAGCCAACTATGAGTATGTTATTTACCATCAATGATTCTCCATTTTTCGGTAAAGAAGGAAAATTTGTGACTTCTAGACATATTAGAGATAGATTGACCAAAGAACTAGAAAAAAATCTAGCAATGAAATTAGGCGAGACCGATTCAGCTGATAAATTCATGGTATTTGGTCGTGGTGTATTGCACTTGTCTGTTCTAATTGAAACCATGAGAAGAGAAGGATACGAATTGCAGATCGGTCAACCACAAGTTATCATCAAAGAAATTGACGGTAAAAAATGTGAGCCAATAGAAGAGTTAACCATCGACTTACCAGAGCATTTATCAGGTAGAGCAGTAGAGTTTGTTTCTATCCGTAAAGGAGAAATGTTAAGTATGGAAGCTAAAGGAGAACGTATGATTGTGAAATTCAATATTCCCTCTCGTGGAATTATCGGATTGAGAAATCTATTACTTACAGCTACTGCAGGTGAAGCAATCATGTCGCACCGTTATATTGGATACGAACCATTCAAAGGAGAAATTCCGGGAAGAAACAACGGTTCTTTAATTTCTATGGAAAACGGAAAAGCAATTCCTTATTCAATTGATAAATTACAAGATAGAGGTAAATTCTTCGTTAATCCTAACGACGAAATCTACGAAGGTCAGGTTATCGGAGAAAATTCTCGTAGTGATGATATGGCTATAAATGTTACTAAGGCAAAAAAACAGTCTAACGTTCGTTCTTCTGGAAATGATGAAAAAGCTAGAATTATTCCTCCGATTATTTTTTCATTGGAAGAAGCATTAGAGTATATTCAAAAAGATGAATATGTAGAGGTAACGCCAAAATCTATTCGTTTGAGAAAAATCTATTTGAACGAAACCGATAGAAAACGTAATAAAATATAACCTGAATTGTTATTCTGAGCGTAGCGAAGGCACAAGCAAAGCTAACTGGCGAAGCAATCTCATATAATAAAGAAACCCTTTCAGTAATGAGAGGGTTTTTATTTAAGAGCTATTTCCAGCTTTCCGTTCTATCTTTTATCCCTGTCAGGTTTTTAAAACCTGACAGGGATAAAAGGATGCCACTGCAATCTGGGCTAGGGCTATTGTTGTAATAAGAACTCTAACGGAATAGACAAGCGTTCTGCCCAGGATTTCTCCGAATGGTCTTTTCCGGTAAATAATAAGGTTTTCCAATTAATTTTACTAAATCCTTTTTCTCTCATAATATCGTTGGCGGTCAATTGTAAAGAAAAGTAGAGTTGGTCCAAAGTCTGGTCGCCATAATCAAAATAAATTCGATGTGTTCTTGGGTCAGGTAGATAGGTTCTCATATAATCAAAAAATGTAGCCGGAACCGGATTGTCCTCTAGTTGAAAAATCCCAGTCCAGTGTGTCGAAAGGCAAGCCGCCGCTCCAAACACATCGGGATACTCACAAATGGCATATAACGAAATCAAACCACCCATACTTGAACCGGCAATAAACGTATTGTCTTTATCCTTTAGTGTTGAAAAATGACTGTCGATAAAAGGCTTTAATTCTGTAACAATAAATTTGAGATAATCATCTGAAATAGGATTAAAAGTCTCATTTATCCTTCCTTTTGATTTTAAACTGTTGGAGACAAACTCTTTTTCTTCGGCAGATAGTTTTCTGAAAGCTTTTTGAGGGAAATACTCAAAATGACGTTTTTGGCCATTATTCCAAATACCAACTACAATGAATTTTTTAGTTTTACCTTCAGCATTCAAACTTCCTGCAGTTTCGTCTACTTCCCATGCTTGCTTATTCCAAGTGATGTTGTTATCAAAAAGCATCTGTCCATCATGCATATAAAGTACAGCATATTTTTCTTTTTCAGAATAGTTATCGGGTAACCATACATCAATATTTCGCGCATCTACAAAACTTGATTTGAAATTATCTAAATGCTCTATTTTGCCACTAGTCACTTTTGGTATCTGACAATAAATTAAACTAGTAAAAAGCAGAGTAACTACTAAACTAATCTTCATAGTGATTATCGTTTTAAAGTGAAATGTCCTTTAGCATTTCGTCCGTCTTCAAACTCAATGCTATACCAATAATCATCACCTGGCATTAGCTGCCCGTTAAAGGTGCCATCCCAACCTAAACCAGTAGTACCAATTTGTTTTAATAGTTTTCCGAATCGGTCAAAAATTAGTATCCTAGATAAGTAATTGAATTGAGCACTTACTCCTTTAACATTCCAATAATCATTATACCCATCGCCATTTGGCGTAAAATACTGCGGAATTCCAAGTACGGGAACTGTTATTGGACCAACGGAACCGCAACCATTTCGGTCTCTGATATAAATTTCATGAATTCCCATCGGCACATTATTAAAGAGATTGCTACTTTGATAAGGTCCATTAATATCATCAAGTGCAAATTCATAATCCCCTAAACCAATAACATTAACCAAAATCGAATTAATAGTAGCCAAATCAACCACATCAATAGATTGGATACTCGCAATTTGTGAACCCGTAACTGTAATTACTCTGGTATTTTTACATCCAAACGTATTGGTAACATCAACACTATATACATCTGGTGTAGTAACAAGTAATGTAGGTGTTGTTATTCCTAACGGAACAGTATTAGCAAACCAATTAAACTGATAGTCAGTAGTAGGTGAACCATCTAATATTCCACCATCAATCAGCGCATCTGTTGTAGGTAAACAAATAATGATGTCTTCCTCTAAGTCAATTTTTGGCGTTGGATGTACAATAAACGCAATGGTATAGGTTGCGGGACAGCTTGTGTTTATTGGGTTTGTAATGGTAACCAAAACATTTTGTGTTCCTGTTATAAAAGGATTTGGTAATTGTGTTAAAACCGTTCCGTTTTGAAGTGTATATGAAATTAGCATACCTGTTTGAGTACCCAATAGTGTAGATTGAAATGTAGAAGTGTCAAAATCAATCAACCCATTTTGATCTACT
>CANHWG010000065.1 GCA_947464335.1 Flavobacteriaceae bacterium | reverse complement strand
ATGAAGCTGCATTAGTAGCCGTAATGGTATAAGACGTTCCGTTGGTTCCCCCTGTGATAACTCCGCCTGCTCCCACTGTTAATCCTGTTGGCGTGGAAGTATAGGTTAAATCTTCGCTGTACGTACTCAATATATTCGTCGCAGCTGAGGCACATGTTGGTGCGGTTACCGTTATAGTGGGAACTGCTGGCGTTGCTAATATCCCTCCACCATTATACGTGAAACTAGCTGAGGTTACATAACAAAACGAAGCATTAGTAGCCGTAATGGTATAAGATGTTCCGTTGGTTCCTCCTGTAATGACGCCGCCTTCTCCCACTGATAATCCGACTGGCGTAGAAGAATAGGTTAAACTTGCACTATACGTACTCAAAATATTCGTAGCAGCTGAAGTACATGTTGGCGCGGTTACTGTGATAGTCGGTACGGCTGGCAAAGCATTTACCACTACACTGGCGGTAGTGGCACTAGTTGAACACCCATAACTATTGGTGGCTGTGACGGTATAGGTCGTGGTAACAGTTGGCGAAACCCCCGTTGGATTTTGCAGTGATGAGGTAAATCCTGCAGGAGTAGAAGTCCAAGCGTACGTAACCGCGGATGTCACAGTCCCTGTAATTAAAACATTATTTATTGCCCAAAAATAATCATAAACAGCATCATAAAAAAACCGTATATAAACTGTGGATTGATTTAAAAAACTTGCTGGCAAACTAATATTTTGAGTTGCAAATGCATTTATAGAACCTTGAGTTGAGGAATAAGTTGTTATTGTTGTCCAACTTAAGCCATTTTTACTTGCTTGAATATAAGCTCTATCACTTATATCTCCACTATTTCTATAATAATGTCTCAAATTTATCGTAGCATCTAATAATCCGATAGTACTGAAAGCCGGGGAAACCAAAGTTGTTTCCGTGGAATTATTAATCCCTTGAGCGCGACTATTAGATAAGTAAAAAGCTGAAGCATCATCACTATAAAATGTTACGTTTAAGCCACCACCATATGTATAACCATTAGCACGTAATGTCCAAGCAGGACTTGCATTTGAACCACCACTACTCGTATTGGTTGTTGTCCAATCTGTCGGCGTGCTATTAAAATTTTCACTAATTAAGGTCGTTGAAGTCGTAGAATTTGACGTAGCACTAGATGTTAAATTCACACTTCCTCCTACACAAATAGCTGTTGCGCTAGGAACTGCTGTAACCGCTGTAGGCGCAGCAGTAACCGTAATTGTTCCTGTAGCATATACTGTTTCACATCCACCAGTCAACGGAATAGTATAATTAAATGTTCCTGAAGCCGTTGGTGTACCAGTAATAGTAATAGTATTGGATGCCCACGAGGCAGTAACTCCAGCAGGAAGACCTAGTGCTGTTCCTATTCCTGTTGCTCCTGATGTTGTATGCGTAATCGCCGTTAATGCTGTATTGTTACAAAGTGTTGGCGTTGATGAAGCCGCTCCTGCTGTGTTTGTTGTAACAGTAATTATTCCTGTAGCATTAGCACTGTCACAATCTCCAGTCAATGGGATAGAATAATTAAATGTTCCTGATTCCGTTGGTGTACCAGTAATAGTTATTGTATTGGATGCCCATGAAGCGGTAACACCTGCTGGCAAATTTGTTGCAGTTCCAATTCCTGTAGCACCACTTGTAGTATGTGTGATATTAGTCAGAGCTGTGTTTATGCACAAAGTTGGAGCGCTTGATGCTGCTGATGCTGATGTGTTTGATGGTGAAATAGCCAGTAAAATCGATGTGCTCGAAATCGCACTACTAAAATTTGCAGAACCAGTTGCATTAGTTGCAATTGCACTTAACGAAAGCGTGGCTGCTGCCAGAGCTATATATCTTGGATAGCTTGTATTATAATCATATCTTTCAGTCATTGCAGTGTTATTGAAAGACCAGTTTGATAAACTTCTGTCACCATAATATGCTCCAATCATCACCACCATAGCGTTTGGTGTGAGTGTAGTAATTGCTGGTGCAGTTAATTGACCAGATTGTGTAGTATTCACTGCATCCCAAGAACCAATTACTGAAATATTACATGCGCCAGAAAAAGCCATAATGGCTCCACTCATGGCAACAGTATTGTCACCTGTAAATGTAAAATTAGTTGCTGCAACATCAGCTGCCGTTGCAATTTTACTCAATACAGTTGTATGCTGTTCTCGATAGTTAGTACCAATAGCGTAATTTATTCCTCCAACAACAGACCACCCAGTGCTTTCAGCATTTGCTATACTGCTACTATTATCTCTGTATCTCGAGATTTGGGCAATCATTAAGTCACCTGCTACTAGACCAGCAGGTTTCGTAACACTTACTGATGCAGCAGTAGCATTGACACGTGCATAGCTTCTAAACGTTTGCCCTATTGTGTTATTTGTGCTGAGCAAAAAGAACAACAACAATAATAACGACCAACACGATTGCTTGAATCGGAAGAAATTTTGTAAAATTTGATATTGGGTAATCGCTATTTTCATAATTTTAATTTTTTAATACGATTGAATTTATAGACAATGTTGTTGGGTTTTTGAATTCTACGGTGTTAAACTAGCACAATTTCTTATAGTAAAATCATCAGTACTTTTAATCATTTGGGGAATAGTTGCCGACGGTAAAGGGAAATATATAGCAAATGCATCGTATCCACTTTTTGTTTCGTAACATGTAATATCAATATTAATAACTCGTGATAGTATCGAACTAGTTCCTATTGCACCACCGTTACTTCCAACTTCTAAAGTTGTTGATTGAGTTACATTGTATTTTAAACCACCGTAAGTAAAATTTTGCGAAATTGAATGTTGACAGCTCACTACAACAAAAAGGATAAAAATATTTTTTTTCATAAACAATACTTATTAAATTTTTGCAATAATACTTATTTGTAAAACGCAAAAAAATACAGGTTAATTTTTGCCACCCTATTGATAGCAACTTCCATCTTTTTTACAACCAAAACACAAGTAGTGAAATAAAAGCAATTTCATAGTGTCAAACAAAAATTATGAAAAAGCAGTTCTCTTTTAAATTCAAAAAAAAGTAAAAACAATAGGCTAACCAAAAATTACTTTAGTACAATCGTCTAGTTTCTTTACTTTTTACCATATATTTCCATTCTTTTTACATACAATGCTATCTATATTACAACAAAGCAATAATCTAAATCTTGGCATTGTTTCTATATTTACAAAACTTTTACGACTGTGCATTTAGAGTGTGTTTTTGTATTTTATTAATAAATTAGTGCCGAGCAAATGCTACTTAATATTTTATATCTAGCGACATCGATTTTAGGACTGGTTGTTGTTTTAATTACACTCGTATATCGAAATAACCGATACGTGAATACCTATCTAAAACTCTACTTCTTTCTGGGTTCTTTGCGATTTCTGAGTTATGCACTAACAAACATATTAGCTGTCGAAAGAATACCTCTAGCAGATTATGCTTTTACCACACTTGGATGGCCGCTACTGTTTTTATATTTTAAAGAATTGTCAACCAATAGCCATAATCTCAAATTAAAGTCAGACAGCAAGCACCTTGTACTTCCTATGACGCTATTAATTTTGGTTTGCTTTAAAAATTATATAAAAGAAGACATTGCGATTGTTTTACTAAAAATTGGAGTCCCAATCGTCATAACGTATACAATAGGTTACAGTATCTGGTCTTACCGTATCTTAAAGAAAAATCTTTGGGTAGAAAAGAGCGCTTTTAAACCTTTAGACAAACAACAAGTAGCCATAAGAAAATGGAGTAAATTTCTATTTTTTATTTTTACCTTAATACTTGTCCGGTTTCTAATAAATCCAATCGCCAATCAGCAATTTAAATTCTTTAACACTTCTAATAATTTTCTTTTTTTTGGAGCAATACTATGGATAATAGTATATATAAAATTGCTAACCTCCCCCGAATTTTTATTTGGCTATGATGTTTTTCAAGACAAAATCAATAAATATAAATTAGATTTTTTGGTTTTTGAAAACCAATGGAACAAAATCATTTCAGTTGAAATTACTAACAAAAAAGACTTAGCTTTAAAAGAAATAATAGATAGCAAATACATCGAGTATATAGAAAGTATTGAATATATTGCACAAAACAATAAATTATTTTTCAAACAAGGTGTTAAGATAGAAGACTTAGCCAATAAAATGAAAATCCCAAAAAGCCATGTCGTCTTCCTCTTTAAATATTATTCTAAAATAAGCTTTAACGAGTTTAAAAGTAATATCCGAATAAAAAAAGCAATGCAATTAATACAAGAAGGCTATCTTATTTCAAATATTATGGAGTCTTTAGCTGTAGAAGTGGGATTTTCAACCTACAGTTCATTCTTTAAGAACTTCAAAGAAATAACCAAATTAGCACCTCTAGAATACTACCAAAAAGTAACAAGTTAATTCACAAGCTTCTCCCATAATTTTACTAGTTTAATATCTTCATAACTAAAAAACCACACTATTGAAGTATGGCTTACCTATATTAATCTTTGTGACTAATTATCTTCCAGCTTCTTTTTGAGCATCTTGAACCATCTTTTCGTTAGCCGTAATGGCAAACTCTACACGTCTGTTTTTACTTCTTCCTTCTGGCGTGTCATTTGTTGCTATTGGATCTGCGATACCAAGTCCTGTCGTAACAAAACGTGATTCGACCAATCCCTTATTAGACAAATAGGATCGTACTGAAGCAGCTCTTTGTTCTGACAATTTCAAATTATATTCTGCTGAACCAGTGCTGTCTGTAAACCCATAAATTCTAATGTTTGTATCGGGATAATGTTCAAAAACGGAAACCAACTTATCTAAATTTGCTTTCGCAGTAGGAGTTAATGAAGATTTATTCGTATCAAAACGAACCGCATTCTCTCCTAATACCAATCGTATTCCTTCTCCGGCTCTTTCGACTTCTACACCTGGCAAAGCAGTTTCTATTTCTCTGGCTTGTTTGTCCATTTTATTCCCAATTACGCCTCCTGCTACTCCGCCAATTACACCACCTAAAACAGCACCCATAGCTCCATTACCACCTTTACCTAAATTATTACCTAAAACACCACCAATAATGGCACCGCCAACAGCTCCAATAGCTGCACCTCGTTGTGTTTTATTAGTATTTTTTACTGACTCGCAACCTGTGATAAAGTTTCCAATAAGGAAAAGACCTGCTAATACTATTACTTTTATATTTCTCATAATTATCTAAATTTTAATTTCTATTAAACTGATAAACTACTTCTGTAATTTTACCAGCTATATCAATTTTGTGAACCAATTGAAATGAATTTTCAGTTGAATTTGCAACCTTCAAAACATAACCTGCTTTAACCTTTTTGGCCTTAGATTCATCCAGTATTTTCATTACAAACTCACCTTCTTGGTTAACAAACCAAGTAATTGGTGTGCTGTATGCCGTGCAGCTCGAATTGTTTAAAGTAAAATTACCTTTATTATTATTGGAAATAAGTTTCCATTTACTACCTACAAAACATTTTGAATCAGCCAAATCAAAAGAAGTAACTTTAATCACTTCCGACCCAGGATAAGAAACTGAGGCAATACTCCAATCTCCTTTGAGGTCAACTTCTGTTTTCGCATCTAATTTTTCGGAAGTAGCCGACTTTGATTTACAAGAAAGTATCATAACCGAAAACACAATCATTAATGCTATTTTTTTCATACTCATAAATTTATTATCAATCTTATCAAAGGTAAGTCGATTTTTATTTTGAAACTTACATTATAGTTTAGAATCTTTACAAAATAATTGCAGAATAAGTACTACGTCAATTTGTCATAGAAGCCATTTTTGGCGTCACTTTTGAGCATAGGATTTTTGAATCGTTTAATTTAAAAATAACAAAATATGACAACAGGAAAAATTAATGTATCCGTAGAAAACATCTTTCCACTAATCAAGAAGTTTTTATACAATGACCACGAAATTTTCTTGCGTGAATTAGTGTCAAATGCAACCGATGCAACACTAAAACTAAAGCATTTAACTAGTATTGGTGATGCCAAAGTAGAATATGGCAATCCAATAATCGAAATCAAAATTGACAAAGAAGGCAAAAAACTTCACATTATTGACCAAGGACTGGGAATGACTGCAGAAGAAGTTGAAAAGTACATTAACCAAATTGCTTTTTCGGGTGCAGAAGAATTTTTAGAAAAATATAAAGATTCTGCCAAAGATTCAGGAATTATTGGTCATTTTGGTCTTGGCTTTTATTCAGCATTTATGGTAGCTTCCAAAGTGGAAATTGTTACCAAATCATATAAAGATGAACCAGCGGCACATTGGACTTGTGATGGAAGTCCGGAATTTACTTTAGTTCCATCTGATAAAACCGAAAGAGGAACAGAAATCATCCTTGACATTGCAGAAGATTCGTTAGAATTTTTAGAAGAATTTAAAATTCGTGAATTGTTGACCAAATACAACAAGTTCATGCCGATTCCAATTAAATTTGGTACAAGAAAAGAAAAAATCGAACAAAAAAAAGGAGAAAGTGTTTCGGAAGAAGATAAAGATACTATTTTCACCGAAGTAGAAGTTGACAATATAATAAACAATCCAAATCCGGCTTGGACGAAACAACCAGTCGATTTGACCGATGAAGATTATAAAAACTTCTATCGCGAATTGTATCCAATGCAGTTTGAAGAACCGTTATTCAATATTCATTTAAATGTAGATTATCCGTTCAACCTAACCGGAATTTTATATTTCCCGAAAATGTCTGCTGATTTGCAATTGCAAAAAGACAAAATCCAAATGTATCAAAACCAAGTCTTTGTTACGGACAATGTAGAAGGAATTGTACCCGAGTTTCTAGGCATGCTAAAAGGAGTAATTGATTCTCCCGATATTCCACTAAACGTTTCTCGTTCGGGTTTACAAGCTGACAGTAATGTGAAAAAGATTTCAAACTATATCACTCGTAAAGTAGCCGATAAATTAAAATCACTTTTCACCGAAAACCGTGAAGACTTTGAGCAAAAATGGAATGATATAAAAATCGTATTGGAATACGGAATGCTATCTGAACCAAAATTCTATGAAAAAGCTGGTGATTTTGTATTGTATCCATCTGTTGATGAAAAATATTATACTTTATCGGAACTTAAAGAAGCAATAACAGCAAATCAAACGGATAAAAACGGGAAAACTGTAGTGCTTTATGCCGCTAATAAAGAAGCGCAACACGGTTATATTGAAATTGCAAAAGAAAAAGGATACGAAGTGTTGTTATTAGATTCGCCAATTGTTTCTCACTTAATTCAGAAATTAGAATCAGATAATGAAAACCTAACTTTTGTTCGTGTTGATTCTGATCATATTGATAAACTGATTCAGAAAGAAGATACTCAAATTTCTAAATTATCTGAAGACGAATCTACCCAACTAAAAACCGTTTTGGAAGAAATTGTACCGAAAGCAAATTACTCGGTGCAATTAGAACCTATGGATAGCACAGCTGCGCCATTCATCATCACGCAACCAGAATTTATGCGTCGTATGAAAGAAATGAGTCAATCTGGCGGTGGTGGAATGTTTGGCATGGGTAACTTCCCTGAAATGTATAATTTAGTGGTTAATACCAATTCTGATTTGGCTACCACTATTTTAAATACATCCGATAAATCAGCACAAGAAAGTTTGGTAAAACAAGCTTTAGATTTAGCTAAAATCTCTCAAGGATTGTTAAAAGGCGAAGAGTTGACCGCTTTTGTAAAGCGTAGTTTTGAGTTGATAAAATAAACAAAACGTCAGTTCGAGTGATTCCGTTGCAAACGGAATTGTATCGAGAACAATTATAAAACCTGTGAGTGAAAGCTTGCAGGTTTTTTATATAAATAAATTCCCGACCTTCGTAATCAAACTTCATAAATTGTACTTCCAAATGACACTACAAATAGAAACTCCAGCATTGCTTTTTTCCGCAACATCATTGATATTATTGGCGTATACCAATCGCTTTTTAACCATTGCTCAAATCGTGAGAAGTCTAAAAAAACATTATGATGAGGTGCACACCAAAAGTATATTAATGCAAATTAAAAACCTCAACCTGCGTTTATCACTTATACGATATATGCAGCTATTTGGTGTATTGTGTTTGTTTCTCTCTGTATTTTCAATGCTATGTTTGTTCATAGAACAGCCAATGATAGGAATTTATCTTTTTGGAGCAAGCTTATTTAGTTTATTAATTTCTCTAGGTATTTCCTTTTGGGAAATCAGTATTTCTGTAACGGCTTTACGTTTGCATTTGAGTGATCTAATGGATGAGAAAACTAAATAAAAAAATCCCGAATTTCGGGATTTTTAATTTACTTGCTTAAGTACATTTTTCTTCGTGAATACAATTCATAGAACTGATCATCCTTCAAATCATCAATAAACAAAATGCTTTCACCTGTTGATTTCATTTCGGGTCCAAGCGCTTTATTAACATCTTTAAATTTACTAAACGAGAAAACCGGTTGTTTAATCGCATAGCCTTTTAATTGTGGATTGAATTTAAAATCGGTTACTTTATTCACACCCAACATTACTTTTGTGGCATAGTTAACATAAGGTTCACCATACGCTTTGGCAATAAAAGGTACCGTTCTCGAAGCTCTTGGATTGGCTTCTATGATGTATACGATATCGTCTTTGATTGCAAACTGGATATTAATTAAACCAACAGTTCTTAATGCTAAAGCAATTTTCTTCGTATGATCTTTGATTTGTTGCATCACAAATTCACCTAAGTTAAACGGAGGCAATGTTGCATTAGAATCTCCCGAATGAATTCCGCAAGGTTCAATGTGTTCCATAATTCCGATGATGTATACATTTTCGCCATCACAAATGGCATCAGCTTCAGCTTCTATAGCACCATCAAGATAATTATCTAACAGCAATTTATTACCGGGGATATTTTTTAGCAAATCGATAACATGTTCTTCCAATTCTTGCTTATTAATGACAATTTTCATTCCTTGTCCACCTAAAACATAGGAAGGACGGACTAATAAAGGAAAATCCAACACATCGGCTAAAGCGGAAGCTTGATCCGCATTTTCTGCTACTCCAAATTTTGGAAACGGAATTTTCAACTCCGTCAATAATTCAGAGAATCTACCTCTATCTTCGGCTAAATCCAATGCGTCAAACGAAGTTCCTAGTATTTTGATGTCGTATTTAGATAGTTTCTCTGCCAGTTTCAAAGCGGTCTGTCCTCCAAGCTGCACGATAACACCTTCCGGTTTTTCGTGGCGGATGATATCATAAATATGTTCCCAAAAAACGGGTTCAAAGTATAATTTATCGGCTGTATCAAAATCGGTTGAAACCGTTTCTGGATTACAGTTGATCATGATGGTTTCATAACCACATTCTTTGGCAGCCAAAACCCCGTGTACACAAGAATAATCAAACTCTATTCCTTGCCCGATTCGGTTAGGTCCTGAACCTAATACTACTACTTTCTTTTTATCAGTAACGATGCTTTCATTATGCACATAACGTTCTCCAGTTGTTGTCTCTATTTCTGCTTCGAATGTCGAATAATAGTATGGTGTTAACGCTTTAAATTCAGCTGCACAGGTGTCAACCAATTTATACACTCGCTTGATATTCATTTCGTCACGCAGTTTATATACTTGGCTCTCCAGGCATTTTAGCATGTGTGCAATTTGTCGGTCGCCATATCCTTTTTGCTTGGCTTCGAGCAATAACTCTTTTGGAAGGTTGGAGATATTATATTTTGAAATTTCTTTTTCGATATTATACAGTTCCTCGTATTGCTTTAAGAACCACATATCAATTTTGGTAATTTCATGGATTCTGCTTAATGGAATTCCCATAGCAATCGCATCATAAATCACAAACACTCTATCCCAACTGGCAAAGGTCAGCTTCTCGATGATTTGCTCGTAGTTTTTGTATCCTTTTCCGTCAGCGCCAAGACCATTACGCTTAATTTCTAAAGATTGCGTCGCTTTGTGTAGAGCTTCTTGAAACGAACGCCCAATTCCCATTACTTCGCCAACCGACTTCATTTGCAATCCCAAAGTTCTATCGGCACCTTCAAATTTATCAAAGTTCCAACGCGGAATTTTGACAATCACATAATCTAAAGTAGGTTCAAATAATGCGGAAGTAAGTTTAGTTATTTGATTTGGCAATTCATCTAAATGATACCCTAAAGCTAGTTTAGAAGCTACTTTAGCAATTGGATAACCTGTTGCTTTTGATGCTAATGCTGAGGAACGAGAAACTCTTGGGTTAATTTCTATAGCAACGATATCTTCTTTTTCGTCTGGTGAAACAGCAAACTGCACGTTACAACCACCGGCAAAGTTTCCGATAGAACGCATCATTAAAATGGCATAATCTCGCATTCTTTGAAAAGTTGTATCCGATAAGGTCATGGCAGGTGCCACGGTAATTGAGTCTCCGGTATGGATTCCCATTGGGTCCATATTTTCGATAGAACAGATGATGACAACATTGTCATTTTTATCCCGTAGCAATTCTAATTCGTATTCTTTCCAGCCCAATAAAGCTTTATCAATTAGCACTTCGTGAATGGGTGACATTTCTAAACCGTAGGTTAACTTTTCGTCAAACTCTTCTTTACTGTGAACAAAAGCGGCACCGGTTCCACCCAATGTAAACGATGGTCTAATTACTAATGGAAAACCAAACTCCTGTGCGATTTCTTTTCCTTTCAAAAAAGAAGTGGCTGTCTTAGCGGGTGCGGTTGGCACCTTTATTCTTTCTAATAATTGTTTAAACTGTTCCCTATCTTCGGTAATGTTGATGGCGTTTATATCAACACCAATTAATTTTACGCCAAAATCTTCCCAGATTCCTTTTTCGTCCGCTTCTAGACATAAGTTTAAAGCCGTTTGTCCGCCCATGGTTGGCAAAACTGCATCAATTTGCGGATGTTCTTTTAGGATTTGAATTATTGATTTGGTGGTTAGTGGCAATAAATAAACATGATCGGCCATACTTGGATCGGTCATGATGGTTGCCGGATTGGAGTTGATTAAGATGACTTCGATTCCTTCTTCGCGGATAGATCGTGCCGATTGTGAACCGGCATAATCAAACTCGCATGCCTGCCCAATTACGATTGGACCTGAACCTATGATTAAAACCGATTTAATTGAATTGTCTTTTGGCATTGTAGTTTAGATTTTTAGACTTCTTAGATTGTATTTGTTAGTTGTGTGTTGTTTATGCTTTTGATTCTAGCCCCGATTACAACGTAAATCCTTTTTGTTTTTGTTGTGAGAAACAAGCAATCAAAAATAAAAAGATTGCAGTGGAAAGCGGGAAATAGCTCCTAAAATTTATCAATATTTATGAACATGATAGCTTCGTATCTCGCAATGACATAAAAAAAAGCCGCTACTAATAAAAGTAACGGCTTGATATTGATTAATTGCTAATCATTATTTTTTGTGTCTTGGTTCGCAAGAAACGGTCAATTTATGTCTTCCTTTAGCTCTACGACGCGCTAAAACTTTTCTTCCGTTCGCAGACTCCATTCTGTCCATAAATCCGTGTTTATTTCTTCTCTTTCTTTTCGATGGTTGAAACGTTCTTTTGCTCATTGCTTAGTATCTTTAAAATCGTGTATTAATTTCTTTGGTAAAACGGCTCTTTTCAAACCGAGTGCAAATATACAAACCTTTTTTTTTCTGGCAAGTAGTTTTATAAAAAAAATTTCATTTGATTTTATTACATTTGCAAGCACAAAAAATATAACATATGTTTCATAGATTTATAAAATTAATCATAGCAGCTTTATTAGTAGCTACAGCAATTTGGCAGTTTTCAGAAGGTAATATTGGTAACGGAATTTTTTTAACTCTGTTAACGGTACTTCCGATTTTTCTTTATTATAAAAACGAATACATTCTTTTGGCCTTCTTGAAATTGAGAAAACAAGATTTTGATGGCGCCAAAAAATGGTTGGATAAAATTAAAAACCCAGAAACGGCTTTAGTCAGAAAACAACAAGGTTATTATAATTATTTGCATGGTTTAATGTTATCCCAAACCAATTTGCACCAATCGGAGAAATTTTTCAAAAAAGCCATTGAATTAGGATTAAGCATGGATATGGATTTAGCGGTCGCTAAATTAAACTTAGCTGGAATTGCGATGTCTAGAAGACGTAAACTAGAAGCTACCACTTTATTAAATGAAGCTAAAAAGCTTGATAAACAAAATATGCTGAATGACCAGATTAAGATGATGAAAGAGCAAATGAAGAAGATTTAGT
>CANHWG010000064.1 GCA_947464335.1 Flavobacteriaceae bacterium | reverse complement strand
TATCTGTTCGTTGCTCGTCAAAAATTAATTGGGTAATGCCATAACGATCGCGCAAATCAACCCAAATCATAAATCCTTTATCGCGAGATTTTTGAACCCAGCCCGCAAGCGTAACTTCTTTATTAATATGTGTAGCGTTTAATTCGCCGTTAGAATGACTTCTGTACATTGGAATATTTTTTTTATAAATAACAGTTCGACCTTCGGTCTCGGGTGCAAAAGTAAAAAACTAAATCAATAAAGTAAGGCAAACATAGCATCAAGTTTAACAAATCATTTATAAGCTCATTTAATAAAAAGGGTATATTTGGTTTTTAATTTTAATAATATAACTATGAAAAATCTAATTTCTTTATTATTCCTAGTATTATTTTCGGCAACAGTTCTTGCTCAAGGCACTATGGCTTTTCAGGCAAAAATTGATCATAAAAACGGTGATGTTCTTTATATTCAAGAAAATGGTAAAAACGTTCAAGAGATTAAAATCAATTCAAAAGGGTTGTTTCAAGCACAGTTTCCCATCAAAGAAGGAATGTATCAACTATTTGATGGAGTAGAATATGCTCAGTTATTTTTAAAAAATGGCTATGATTTAAAGATGACTATGGACGCCGCTCAATTTGATGAAACTATTAAATTTGAAGGGAAAGGATCAAAAGAAAATAATTATATGGCCCAAGAAACCTTAGCAGACGAAAATCTAGCAATAGATAAATGGATGGCACTTGATCAAGAAAGTTTTACTAGTGTAGTTGAAAAGAAACGAAATTCAGATTTGGATAAACTAAATAAAGCACAGCTTGATCCTTATTTCACAAAATTAATGTCTAGTAATATTGATTCTGGTCTACTTCAACTCCAACAATATTATTTGCAGATAAGCGGCAATAAAAAATTGAATAATTCAAAAGCGCCGAATTTTGATTATGAAAATGCAACTGGGGGCAAAACATCGTTAGAGAGTATGAAAGGGAAATACGTTTACATAGATGTTTGGGCAACATGGTGTGGACCTTGCAGAGCTGAGATTCCATCATTAAAAAAAATAGAAGAAAAGTTTCATAATAAAAACATTGTTTTCGTAAGTATTTCTGTAGATACAGATAAAGATCATGATAAATGGAAATCGTTTGTAAAAGAAAAAGATTTAGGTGGGACTCAATTATTTGCAGATAAAAATTGGAACTCTGATTTTATAAAAGGTTTTAATATTAATTCCATCCCAAGATTTATTTTAATTGATCCAAATGGAGTTGTAGTCGATGCTGACGCTGCAAGACCTTCTGACCCTAAATTAGATCAACAGTTAAGTAGTTTGCTTCCATAAGAACGTTAAAGTATTGATTATATAAGTCCCGAAAAATCGGGATTTTTTTATGCTCCAATGTTAAATTTTACTCCAATGTTACCAAATTGTTAACAAAAAGTTTTTTAAATGTAAAATAATATATACATTTGTTATGTTAATATGAACAATTAAAACCTACAACTATGAGAAAGATAATGATTTTAGGAGCTTTAGCAATGTCTGCCTTGACTTTTGCACAAGCAAAAAAACCAGTTTTAGAACAAGAGGGTAACTTAGTTAAAGCTACTTACTACTATGATAATGGTCAAATTCAACAACAAGGTCATTTCAAAGATGGTAAATTAGATGGAAGTTGGGTTGCTTATGATGAAAAAGGAAATAAAAAATCAATTGGTGATTATACCAACGGAGAAAAAACTGGAAAATGGTTTTTTTGGAATGAAAAATCATTAAGTGAAGTGGATTATTCAAATAGCAGAATCGCCAATGTTAAATCATGGAAACAAGATGCGCTAGCTAAAAATTAAAAGTTAATTATTAGATAAAAAAAGGGGAACTCAAAATGAGTTCCCCTTTTTGTTTATGCTTGTGCTTGGTTTTTTCTATCACGCAACCAATACTTGGTTCGTTTTACCAAGAAGAACATTACCGGTACCATAATTAAAGTTAATACTGTAGCATAAGTCAATCCGAAGATGATTGTCCAAGCCAATGGTGACCAAAAAATCACATTATCGCCACCCATATAAATATGCGGGTTTAAATCGGTTACTAAACCAAAAAAGTCAAAGTTTAAACCGATAGCAAGCGGAATTAATCCTAAAATTGCAGTTAGTGCCGTTAATAAAACGGGTCGTAAACGGTTTTTCCCACTTTCAATAATTATTTCTTCTATTTGAGCTAAAGATAAATCATTGTGACTTTCAAGGCCATCATCGGCTACTTTTTTATCCAAAAGCAAGACGAAGAAGTCCATTAATACGATGCCGTTTTTCACTACAATTCCCGCCAAGGAAATAATTCCCATCATGGTCATCAAAATAACAAAATCCATATTGGCAATCACATAACCATAAAACACACCACTAAAACTTAAAAGTACGGTGAACAAAATAACAATAGTTTTGGATACCGAATTAAACTGAAGTACAATGATTAGCGTAATTCCAGCCATGGCAAGGAACAAGGCATACATCAAGAAACTTTGGTTTTTGCCTTGTTCTTCTTGTACTCCAGAGAAAGAATAAGTAATCCCTTTTGGCAATTTATAATTGGTTAACTCACTACCAATTTGTTTGGTAATTTCGTCTCCATTATAACCTGTTAAAACATTCGAGTAAACAGTCATTACCCGTTTGTAATTCTTTCTCTTGATTTGATTATACGTATTTGTTTTTTCGGTTTCAGAAACTGCCGAAATCGGTACTTGCATCATTTGACCATTAGCTTGATTTCTGAAAGTCAACGATTGATTGAACAAGATATTTTCGTTTTTACGTTGATCGTCTTGCATACGTACCATAATATTGTAGTCGTCGTCACCTTCTTTGAAAGTAGATATTTCCTGACCATAAACAGAACGGCGTAAATTGAATCCTAATTGACCTGTAGAAACGCCCAAACTACCTGCGTTTACTCGATCTACTTTCACTTCCAATTCAGGACTTTGTTTGTTTACATCAACATTTAATCGCTCAATACCTGGAATTTTTTTAGCGTCAATAAAAGCAATCATCTTATCGGCTTCTCTAAGCATTTCATCATAATCGGTCCCTGTTAGCTGAATACTAATAGGATATCCCGCAGGTGGACCATTAGCGTCTTTTTCGACCGTTACGGTCGCGCCCGGAATTCCTTTTACACGGGCTCTAATTTCGTCTAAGACATCGGAGGTATTTACACCATTTCTAAATTTGAATTCAGAAAAATTGACCGTTACTTTACCTTTAAAAGGCGTTTCATTTGCCGAACCAGCATCAACATTTGGATTTCCGGCACCAACTCCTACTTGAGAAACGATACTTTCAGCCAAAAAGTTTTTATTGGTTTTTGGATCGATATATTTCTTCATAATATCAATCACTTGCTTTTCTACAAACAAGGTAGCTTTATTTGTTTTTTCGATATCTGTTCCCTGTGGATATTCAATATAGGTAATTACTTGTCTTGGAATATTATCTGGGAAGAACAAAACTTTTCTAGGGAAAACGTTTAACAATCCAACCGATAGAAACAACATGCCAATGATTCCAGCCAGAGCTAGCCAAGCATTTCTACCCTCTAAAATTTTACGTAAAAAAAGTTTGTATTTTTCTTCCAATCTAGGAAAAAAACTGTGCTGAAAATCTTGTGTCCATTGATACATTTTCCATTTGTAGAGCCACATCAACCCTAATGAAATCAAAGCTAAATGCCCAATACCACGAGCGAATTTTAAATCTTTTAAATTTCCGATTAACACAAAAACAATCCCAATTATTGCCAATAAAATAGTATATTTTTTCGCAGATTTTAAAGTTACATTTTTATCTTCAATGTCCATCGAACCACCAGTCATTGCGGCATTCACCACCATAGCGACAAAAAGAGAAGCTGTTAAAGTTACGGTTAACGTTATCGGAAAGTAGATCATAAATTTACCCATAGTTCCAGGCCAAAGGGCAAAAGGTAAGAAGGCCATCAAGGTTGTTGCCGTTGAAGAAATTACAGGCCAAGCAATTTCTCCGATACCTATTTTAGAAGCTTGAACCCGAGGCATTCCTTTTTTCATATTGGCAAAGACGTTATCTACTACCACAATTCCGTCGTCGACCAATAAACCTAATCCCATTACCAATCCAAAAAGTACCATCGTGTTTAGGGTTAATCCAAACATCGATAAAATGGTAAACGCTATCATCATCGAAAGTGGAATGGCAGCTCCAACAAATAAAGAGTTTCGCAATCCCATGGTAAACATTAACACAATCATTACCAATACAATTCCGAAAATGATATGATTGGATAATTCATCTACTTGGTGTTCAACTCGTTCCGATTGGTCATTAGTTAGCTCAACTTCTAAGTCTTTTGGCAAATAATTTTCATGCGCTAATTCCAATTTTTCTTTGACTTGATCAATAGCTGAAATCATGTTTTGTCCTGATCGTTTTTTTACATCAAGCATCACTACTTCTTTTCCTCTTTCTCGAGCATACGTAGTTTTTTCTTTTTCTTTGAAAGAAACGGTAGCGATATCTTTAAGATAAACAGTTCCACCGTTGTGTTTAACAATCACATTTTCAAGTTCTTTCGGATCTTTTATTTCACCTACAATTCGGATGTTATTTCGGGAACCTTGTGAAATCAAATTTCCGCCAGATAATGTCATATTTTCATACTTTACCGCATTTTGAATATCATCAAAAGATACCTGAGCTGCTGTCATTTTAAAGATATCGACGGCTATTTCTACCTCTTTATCATCCACTCCAAGAATTTCAACTTTTTTAACTTCTGGGATTTCTTCGATATCATCTTGAAGTCTTTCACCGTATTTTTTAAGTTGTTGTGTTGTGTAATTTCCTTTTAAATGAATATTTAAAATAGGCACTTCTTCGGAAATGTTTAGTTCGAAAACACTTGGTTCTACTTTACTGCCATTGTCTAAATTGGGCCAATCCGTATCGGCTTTTACAATATCAACTTTATCTTTTACTTTTAATTTGGCTTCTTCAATACTAACTTTATCCGAAAATTCAGCTACGATCATTCCGTAATCTTGGAATGAATTTGCGGTTACTTTTTCGACACCACTGATATTTTTTAATTCTTTTTCGAGTGGTTTGATGATTAATTTTTCTACATCTTCCGCAGAGTTTCCTGGAAAAACAGAGGAAATGTACACTTTGTTCTCTATAATTTCTGGGAAATCCTCACGAGGCATGGTTACATAAGCAATAAGCCCGGTGATGGTAACTAGCAAAGTGAAAATATATACTGTTACACGATTTTCGATTGCCCAACTGGAAATTCCGAATTCTTTATTTTGATGTGACATAGTATTTGTTTATTGTTTTATGTTTGTAGTTTGTTGTTATGGTTAAACTATAAACCATAAACAACAAACCATAAACTTTTTAGAAATTCAATTTCATTCCGTTTGAAATAGTGTTTACGCCTTCTACAACAATAATATCATTGGCAGATAAACCACTTACTATTTCAGTAACATTGTCGGAAGATTTTCCGATTTCGACAATAACTTTCTTGGCAGTTCCGGTTTTACCATTACTTCCTTCTACCACATAAACAAATTTAGAGCCAGTTCCATCTTGTTGAATTACTCCCGTCGGAACTACGATTGCATTTTTATTGGTGTAATCTGTAATTTTGAGTTTGGCCACCTGATTTGGACGCAATAAATTATCCGGATTGGGAAGACTAACTTCGATACCAAAACTTCGATTATTTGGATTGATAAAATTCCCCACCTGACGCACTTTTCCTTTATAGGTTTTGCCAAGAGAAGTTAAATAAACATCTACTAAATCGCCCATTTTTAATTTTCCTATATAGCTTTCAGGAACGGTAGTTGCCACATACATATTGGCTAAATTAACAATGCGCATCAACCCTTGTGCGCTAGGACTAACCACTTGTCCTTTCTCTACAAAAACTTCGTCAATCGTACCCGTAAATGGCGCGCGAATAACCGTTTTTGACAGTTGGGCTTTAATTTGTGCTACTGCTTTTTGAGCAGATATCATTTGCGTTTGCGCTTGTAGAAACTGAATTTCGGAACCAATTTTTTTATCCCAAAGGTTTTTTTGTCGTTCATACGTCGTTTTGGCTAAACTATATTGATTTTCGGCACTAGCCAATTGTTGACTCATTCCAGCATCATCAACTCTAGCTAATATTTGACCTTTGGCAACACGTTGTCCTGCTTTAACAGTTAACGAAGTCAAAGTGCCATTAAATTCAGGTTGAATCAAAATATTTTCTTTGGTATCAACGCTACCTTGAATATCTAAGTAATGATTAAAAATAGTGTCTTTTAACGTTTTTACAGTTACTAATGCCTCTTCTTTTTTGACATCCAATGTTGCTAAACCAGCTTCAATTTTTGCAATTTCAGCCAAAAGTTCTGCTTTCTTTTCATTTAATGCTTTAACATTTTTGGTTTCTATTAAGTTTTCAATAGATAGCTTGTTTTCTTTATTTCCGCAAGCGAAAAGAACAATGCTAAGAGTGGTGAGTAAGAGTATTTTTTTCATGTTATGAAAGATTAGTTTTTATTGATTATTTTTTCTAAAGAAGCTTTTTTATTGATGATGTTAACCATCGATTGAAGATAGTTTTGTTGTGCTGTATATAATTGTCTTTGGGCTTCGCTAAAATCAAAACTCGATGACAAACCTTCTCTAAATTTGATTTGTTGTTTTTTCTCGATACGCTCTGCTAAGTTTAAATTGCTTTTTGACGTTGCATATTCTTCTATACTAAAGTCATAATCGCTTTTCGCTCTTTCATATTCCAATTTCAATTGCTGTTCGGTTTGGGTAAGTTGCGTTTTGGCTTGGTCTAATGCAATTTTTGCCTGTTGGGTTTTAGCACTTCTTCCTAAACTACTAAAAATGGGAACATTTAAGCTTACTCCAAGATTAGAAAATCTATTCCATTTTTGATCGCCATTGGCAAAATCAAATTCGTTGGCAAACGAATTGTAACCAAAGTTGAAAGCTGCTCCCAGTGATGGTAATGCTTTGCTTTTCTGAAGTTTTAATTCCAAAGAGCGTTGCTCTTGGAAATTGGATGCCATTAGATAATTGATGTTTTGCGATACTTCAAAACTGTTTTGTGTAAAGGCCAAATCTAAATTAGACATCGTCAAAGAATCTAATTTATCGGTTAGTTTCAACTCTGTATTTACATCAATTCCCAACGAAAATTTAAGCATTTTGGTAGCAATATCTAAAAGTCTTTTTACATTGCTTAAATTGCTATTAATTGAAGCCAATGTAATTTGAAGTTGCTCAACATTTTCCTCTTCAATCAAACCATTTTTATAAGTTTCTTGAGTATCAGACAACGTCTTTGTCAACGTTACTTTATTTTTTTCTAATATGGCAATACTTTCTTCGGCCAGTAAAACATTGCCATAGGCATTGATTACCATCTCTCTGATTTCAAGATTGGTTTTTTGCTTGGCATTTTCATAATACTTTAGATAGGTCTTTGAAGCTTGAAGTGCAACTATATAGGAACCGTCAAATAATAATTGACTTAAGGTTAGATTAGAGTTCATAGATTGTTTGGTTCCAAATGCAAACAGACTTATGTCATTTGGGTTGCCAGCCGGATTAAAAGCGTTGCCAGAAACACCTTGTAGTGTAAAGTCAAAGTTGTTTAAATAACCAACGCTTCCACTAATTTGAGGTAAACCTGATGCTGTGGTTTCCCATTTTTTTTGTTTAGCCGCTTCAATATCTCTATTGGCATTGATTATTGTATAATTGTATTGTAAACCATGGTCAATAGCTTGCTGTAAGCTGAAGGAATAGCTTTCTTTCTTTTCCTGAGCTTGTAAAGAACTCACAAGTAGCAGTAAAATTAGGATTAGTTTATTTTTCATAGATGGATGATTATTTATTTATTTCTAATTGTTTTTCTAGTTCGATAATTCCTTTTGGTGTTGCCAAAGCGCGTGTATGGTATTCTAAGGCATGGTATTCTAATTCAAACACTTCTTTTTCAGATTTTGTTGTTTCATTAATGTTGAAAATTAAAGTATAGTAAAAGCGTACACTTGATTCAATAGCAATATTTTCTCTATACAATCCTTCCTCGATGCCTTTTGCAATGTTTTGTCTAAAAACAGCATTACATTCATCTACTTCTCTACAAATAAAATCATTGTGAATCTCGGGATAATGCTTTTTTAACTGATAAACAGGAGAATTGTCAAAGGAATTAAACATCTCTTTGAACATCTTTCTAATTTCAAAATTTTCTTCAATGGCATTGAAATTTTTAGATACAATCGAATTTATAGTGTCATGAATTTTTTCATGAACTGCTTTTGTGCCTTCTGAAATTAGTATTTCTTTATTTTCAAAATATTTATAAATGGTTTTTTTTGAAATACACATTTCATTAGCAATATCATCCATAGTTACGCTTTTGAAACCTAATTTCAAAAACATCTCCGTTGCTTTTTCAATAATTTTACCTCTCATTTATGCTCAATTTATCTCGAATGCCTAATCTTAGCATTCTTAATTTATCGTGGCAAATGTATAACGGAAACTTTTAACACCAAAATAGTTTCCTTAGTGTTAACGTTTATTTAACATTGAGAAAATAGCCGTTTTTGTAATACGGTAAGAATAACTAAATTAGCCACCCGAGACCGAAGGTCGAATTGTACAAAGTAAAAAATATTTTTCATGCGCACCATTTCCGATTATCAAGATTTAATTTTGAAACACTTTGAATCTTTAAATTATCAAAAAGAGCCGAATAATCTATACGAACCTATTCGCTATATTCTTTCTCTTGGCGGAAAAAAATTGCGTCCTGTTTTGACCTTAATGGCTACTGAGGTATTTGATGTCGATTATAAAAAAGCATTGGCGGCCGCAACAGCTGTTGAGGTTTTTCATAATTTTTCATTGATTCATGATGACATTATGGATGATGCACCACTACGAAGAGGTAATGAAACCGTTCATGAAAAATGGAACATAAATACTGGAATTCTTTCGGGAGATGCGATGCTAATATTGGCCTATCAATATTTTGAAGCTTATGAACCCAAAATATTTCAAGAATTAGCCAAGCTTTTTAGTAAAACAGCTTTAGAAGTTTGCGAAGGACAACAATATGACGTTGATTTTGAAACGCGTGATGATGTTACCATTCCAGAATATTTAAAAATGATTGAATTTAAAACAGCTGTTTTAGTTGGAGCAGCCATGAAAATGGGAGCAATAGTGGCTGAAACCACCGAAGAAAATAAAAATTTGATTTATGATTTTGGATTAAATTTAGGTTTAGCTTTTCAGTTACAAGACGATTATTTAGATGCATTTGGCAATCCTGAAACCTTTGGAAAACAAGTAGGTGGCGATATTATCGAAAACAAAAAAACCTATTTGTATTTAAAAGCAATGGAATTCGCTTCGGCAACAGAAAAAGAACAATTAAGGCATTTATTCTCTATTCAACCCACTGAAAATGCCGACAAAATAAATTCAGTAAAAAATATATTTAATTCAACTGGTGCCAGTCAAGCAACCCAAAAAGCAATAGTAGACTACACATTAGTTGCCTTTGAAACCCTTCAAAAAATTGACATTGCACCCAACAAAAAAGAAATTCTTAAATCTTTTGGCGAAAAATTAATGGGAAGGAAAGTTTAAAAACATGAATTGGTTTCTGAACGTATCTCTATTTAATTCTCATCAACAAAAAAAGGACAGTGCTTTTTTCTATGCTTATTTCTTTCCTTTTTTTACAGTGCTAGCACTTTGGATTGACTCGGTTTATTTTTACAATACTTATTTTGACGGCAGAATTCTAACCAACCTACTAGCGATTACTTATTTCTGTTTGTTCTTTAATTCTGCTCAATCCTATTTAAGAAAACTCATGTTCTGTATGGTTTTCTTATCCTATATTGGTGAACTCATTTTTTGTAAACTTCTCGGAATGTACGCCTATCGGACACAGGATATTCCGCTTTATGTGCCATTTGGTCACGCTATCGTTTATGCTTCAGGATTTGTTTTTGTTGAAAATTCCTTTTGTGTTAGGAATACATTAGGGTTAAAAAAATTCTTTTTTATCTCATTTACTATTCTTTTTTTAGGGGTCGGAATAGTATTAGACGACTGGTTCTCTTTAATTTTTGGAGTGCTTTTTTTTGTTTTAATGAAAAGAAAAAAGTGGCAAAACGTTTATTACACTATTGCTCTTTGTGTTATCTTTATAGAATTAGTGGGAACCTATTTTAAATGTTGGGCTTGGGTTCCAAAAACGTTTGATGTAATTCCAGCAGCAAATCCACCCATGGGAGCGGTTTTCTTTTATGCTGGCGGCGATGTGATTCTTGCCAAAATTGTAAGCTATTGGAAAGAAAATTAAAATTAATACCTGAAAAATGAATTTCCCAGTTCCAATTTCTACAGATGAGCTTTTGTCAAATGCACAAAAAGAAAACCTGTATCCTAAATTAATCGATCAAATTAATAAGGATTTTAATTTAGCCAATGAAGGAATCGACTTTCCTCAGAGTACTACTCCTCAGGAACTTAAAATTCAATTACACGAAAAAGTTTACAGGTTAATTCAGTTAAAATATACAGAGTTACTCAATTTGCTTTACATTATTGACGTACCTGAAGATTCCATCAAACAATTGGACGGCTCAGACACTGTCGAGCTTTCGGAACAAATCGCTTTCTTAATCTTAAAACGAGAATGGATGAAAGTGTGGTTTCGGAATTACTATTAAAAAAACACCCTAACAAAAGGCATAAAGGCACTGCCATACAGGTCAACATCTCTATCATACAGTAAATTAAGTCGAGCTCCAATGGTGATGTTATCTTGACGATAACCAGCGCCTACGAACAAACCGGTATTCCAAAAATTCCCATTTGGATTGTTGTTTAACTCTTGATAGCTATTATTGACATTTACTTGTTCTAGTTCTAATGAAAGCTGAACTTCTTCAACAGGATTGAATAGCCCAATTAAATTACCACCAATAACATTTGAGGTAAAAACGTTTTTTTGTTTTAAGTAGCTATATTGTAGGCCCGTTCCTAAAGCAAAATAATCGTTAAAATTATAAATCGCACTTGGCGCAACAGTAATGTTGGTGAAGTTATTGCCAATTGATAAACCAAAACCACCTCCAAAATTCACGCGTTCCCATAAGGCATTGGTTTTCGCTTTTGGCAAATTGTTTTGTTGTCCATAAATTGAAAATGAAAACACCATAAAAAGGAGTAGAAATCCATTTTTATGTTTATGTGTTTTACGTGAAGATTTCATCTTTTCTTTACTTTGAGTTTTAAAAACATAAAAGTATCTAAAATAATTATTAATTTCTTTCATTTATTGTACTTTTGCCAAACTATTAAACAAATCAGGACATTCAATTAATTTTTATGGATAGGTTTTCCTTTTTAAACGCAGCACACACTGAATTTTTCGCCCAATTATACGAACAATATATTCAAAATCCCGATAGCGTAGAGCCAAGTTGGAGAGCTTTTTTTCAAGGTTTTGATTTTGGAATGACAACCTATAATGAAGAAAATGCGGTAGCTGAATTAGCTAATTATGCCGCAAATGTTCCGGCAAACGGACACGTGTCTGACAAACTTCAAAAAGAGTTTAATGTACTTAAATTAATTGATGGCTATAGAACTCGTGGTCACCTTTTTACCGAAACGAACCCTGTTCGCGAACGAAGAATTTATGCTCCAAATTTAGATATTGTAAATTTTGGACTTTCAGAGGCCGATTTAAACACGGTTTTTGATGCAGCTAAAGTATTAGGACATCAACCCAAATCTCTAAAAGAAATCATAGCTCACCTCAAAAATGTGTATTGTCAACACATTGGGATTGAGTATATGTACATGAGAAAACCTGAGGTAATTCAGTGGATTCAAGATAGAATTAACATTAATGATAACCTTCCAAATTTTAATAATGATCAAAAGAAACATATTTTAGGGAAACTCAATGAAGCGGTTTCTTTTGAAAATTTCTTGCATACCAAATACGTTGGGCAAAAACGTTTTTCACTCGAAGGTGGCGAAAGTTTAATTCCTGCTTTGGACGCTGTTATCGAAGCTGCAGCTGATAAAGGTGTAGAGCATTTTGTTATGGGAATGGCACACCGTGGACGTTTAAATACGTTGGCTAATATCTTCGGAAAACCAACGCAAGATATTTTCTCCGAATTTGACGGTAAAGATTATGATAAAGAATACTTTGATGGCGACGTAAAATACCATTTAGGTCTAACTGCCGAAAGAAAAACAAAATCCGGAAAAACAATTAATCTAAATCTGGCACCCAATCCATCCCACCTTGAAACCGTAGGTGCTGTGATTGAAGGAATTACACGTGCCAAACAAGATAAGTATTTTCCAGACGATTTTTCTAAAGTATTGCCCATTGCCGTTCATGGCGATGCCGCAGTTGCAGGGCAAGGCATTGTGTACGAAATTGTACAAATGGCCCAATTAGATGGTTATAAAACAGGCGGTACCATTCATATTGTTATAAATAACCAAGTTGGTTTTACCACCAATTATCAAGATGCGCGTTCATCGGTCTATTGTACCGAT
>CANHWG010000063.1 GCA_947464335.1 Flavobacteriaceae bacterium | reverse complement strand
AGTAGGTAACTATAGACATTGTTATCATAATCTTTCATGATTTTTTTTGTCAACTGAACATTATATAGTAAACCATTTTTTTTCCGTAGTGTAAATTCTAATTGTTTATATTCACTTGAACTAAATAGGGTTTCAACTTTTTGCATAGAAGAACAGGCAATTAAATATTCTTCTTTTAAATATTTAATTTTTATTATTTGATCACCAGCGTCAATTTTTCCGGCTTGATAGGCGGAACTTCCAGGTAATAATTCTTCAACAATAATTTCATCATTTTCGTTCAAAGAGACCATCATCCCAAACGTAAGATTATCGGCACTAACGGCAGATAAAAAACTGGATTTATCACTTTCAGAAAAGTATTCGGTATGTGGATCAAAATAATTGCAAAAAGCCCCGAAGAATTTTGAATTAAACTCGTTTTTAGTCAACTGAAAACTTGAAGCTTTACAGGTAAACGATTCGAAGATTTTATTTTTGGAAGTTTCAGAAATGCTATCAAAAATTGCTATCAAAGAATCTTTATTTTTACTTATCTCTGAAATGTCTTTTAATATGTTGAAGAGTATTCTTTTTTTGTATAAACCTTTAAGTTCTGCTTCATTTTTTACATAAGGAAATGCTTTTTTAGAGAACTGAATTTTTTCCGAACTTTTAAATTCAAAAGGTTCTTTTTTTATGGTTTCGATGATAGTTGCGTATCGCGCTACAGAATAGTTATAAATTTGGTAAAAGTCTGCTAAGAAATTACAATTTTCATTGCGTATATAATCATCAATCTTAAACTTATGTTTTTTTAAATAGTTGATTTCTATTTCGGTAAACAATCGGTTATCATTGTCTAATTTTTTTAAAAAAAGTTCAAAAACATTCGATGACAATGAATCATTAACCGCTTTTGCTTTGTAATGTTGTTGTTGAATTAGATGATTTATTCTAAGTAAAGTTTCACATGGATTTTTATCAGCTTGAGCGAACAAACTTGAAGTAATTGATAAAAATAATATGAGAAGCTTCTTATTCAATTTTACTTTTTATAAAAAGGCATTTTAACCACTTTTGCAGCGACTCTATTGTTTCTAATTTGTATAAAAATTTCACTATCAATAGCTGAATTTTCAGTTTTTACATAACCCATTCCGATTCCTTTTCCTAAGGATGGTGCCATGGTTCCTGAAGTTACGATTCCGATATTGTTTCCATCAGCATCTACAATTTCATAATCATGACGAGGAATTCCACGTTCTATTAATTCAAAGCCAACAAGCTTTTTAGTAACTCCAGTCTCTTTTTGTTTTTGGAGAGTTGAAGAATTCGTAAATTCTTTGGTGAATTTTGTGATCCAACCCAACCCAGCTTCTAAAGGAGAAGTTGTATCGTTGATGTCATTGCCATACAAACAAAATCCCATTTCCAAACGCAAGGTATCACGAGCAGCCAAACCAACAGGCTTTATGCCGAATGCTTTTCCTGCCTCGAAAACCTTATTCCAAACTTGCTCTACATCAGAATTCTTGCAATAAATTTCAAAACCACCTGAACCGGTATATCCTGTAGCTGATATAATTACATTTTCAACTTCAGCAAAGTCTGCCACTTCAAAATGATAGTATTTTATAGCAGATAAATCAATAGAAGTTAAAGATTGCATAGCTTCAACGGCTTTTGGACCTTGAATGGCAAGTAAAGAATACTCCTCTGAAATATTCTTCATATCCACACCTAAATCATTATGAGACGAAATCCAATTCCAATCTTTATCAATATTAGAAGCATTAACCACCAATAAATATTGATTTTCTTTCATTCGATAGACTATTAAATCGTCTACAATACCACCATCATTATTAGGTAAACACGAATATTGAGCGCGTCCAATTTCTAAAACAGAAGCATCATTACTAGTTACTTTTTGTATTAGTGCTAAAGCGTTTTCACCGCTTAGCAAAAACTCACCCATATGAGACACATCAAAAACGCCTACAGCATTTCTAACAATTTCGTGTTCGGCATTTACGCCTTCATATTGAACAGGCATATTAAATCCGGCAAACGGAACCATTTTCGCTCCTAAACTTTCGTGTACGTGTGTTAACGCTGTATTTTTCATTTTAATTTATATGTTGTATTAATTTATTTTCTAACAAATGGCGGTAATAATTTACTTGAAACTTCACCAAAACCAATTCGGACTGAACTATTTTGGCAATAACCTTTCATAATTACAGTATCGTTATCGTTTATAAATTTACGTTCAGTACCATCATTCATTTTAAGCGGATTATTTCCTCCCCAAGTCAATTCGAGCATCGATCCAAAACTATCAGATGTTGGTCCAGATATGGTTCCAGAACCCATCATATCACCAGAATTTACACGACAACCATTAGAAGTATGATGCGCTAATTGTTGTGACATCGACCAATACATGTATTTAAAATTAGATTTTGAAACTAAGGTTGGCTCAACATTTTCGGGTTCTATATAAACTTCTAAATGGATATCATAAGTATGTTTTCCTTTTTGCTGCAAGTAGGGAAGTGGCATAGGAACTTGATTTGGCCCTTTGGTTCTAAAGGGTTCTAAAGCATCCATAGTAACTATCCAAGGAGATATAGAAGAAGCAAAGTTTTTAGCTAAGAACGGCCCAAGTGGAACGTATTCCCACTTTTGAATATCTCTTGCACTCCAGTCATTTAATAAAACCATTCCAAAAATATAATCTTCAGCTTCATTAATCGGAATATTTTCTCCCATGATATTGGCATCAGTTGTAATGAATGCTGTTTCTAATTCGAAATCAATTAATCTTGATGGACCAAATACAGGTGAGTTTTCTCCATTAGGCAAGGTTTGACCCATAGGACGATGAACCGGAATTCCTGACGGGACAATGGTCGAGCTTCTACCGTGGTATCCAACCGGAATGTGAAGCCAGTTGGGCAATAAGGCATTTTCAGGATCGCGGAACATTTTACCAACATTAGTAGCATGCTCTTTGCTTGAATAAAAATCGGTGTAATCACCAATTAAAACGGGAAGTTGCATTTCAATATCTTCCATGTTAAAGATCACAATATCTCGGTGCTCTTTATTATCTCTTAGTTTAGAATTGTTACTATCGAAAATATCTCCAATTCTATTTCTAACTAAGCGCCACGTTTTTTTTCCGTCCGAAATAAAATCGTTCAAAGTATCTTGCATGAACATATCATCAGTTAAATCAATTCCTTCGAAATAATTTAATTGTTGTAAAGCTCCCAAATCGATAGCATAATCGCCAATTCGAGTTCCAATAGTAATGACATCTTCTTTGGTTAAAAAAACACCAAATGGAATATTTTGAATTGGAAAGTCACTGTTTTCATGAACAGTAAGCCATGATTTTCGTTTCGGATTGTTGGTGTCTAAAGGCATGATATGTTCTTTATATTGTTGAAAAATTGAGTAATCAAATATATCATTTACTATTAATTTACCAAACCATTTTTGTAATTTTGAACACAATTAATCGAAATAATTTCAAATGCAACGCGACAAACAAATTTTTGACCTTATTCTTGAGGAACAAGACAGACAAATTCACGGAATTGAACTAATTGCATCAGAGAACTTTGTAAGCGACCAAGTAATGGAAGCAGCGGGTTCTGTTCTTACTAACAAATACGCCGAAGGTTATCCTGGTAAAAGATATTATGGAGGTTGTGAAGTGGTAGATGTTATTGAACAAATTGCCATAGATAGAGCCAAAGAACTTTTTGGTGCTGACTATGTAAATGTGCAACCTCATTCAGGTTCTCAGGCCAATACAGCAGTTTTTGCCGCTTGTTTGAAACCAGGAGATAAAATACTTGGTTTCGATTTATCACATGGTGGCCACTTGACGCATGGTTCACCCGTTAATTTTTCAGGAAAATTGTATTCACCTAGTTTTTATGGAGTTGAAAAAGAAACTGGCGTTTTAAACTATGATACAATACAAGAAATTGCTACCAAAGAGCAACCTAAGATGATTATTGCTGGAGCTTCTGCATATTCTCGCGATATGAATTTTAAACGTTTTCGAGAAATCGCAGACAGCGTTGGAGCATTATTATTAGCAGATATTTCTCATCCTTCGGGTTTAATAGCTAAGGGTTTAATGAATGACCCAATTCCACATTGTCATATTGTAACTACTACTACTCATAAAACACTACGTGGACCAAGAGGTGGAATTATCATGATGGGGAAAGATTTTGAAAATCCTTGGGGATTAACCACTCCAAAAGGAGAAATCAGAATGATGTCACACGTTCTAGACATGTCTGTTTTTCCAGGAAATCAAGGTGGACCATTAGAACACATTATTGCTGCCAAAGCAGTTGCTTTTGGTGAAGCATTATCCGATGAGTTTTTTATTTATCAAATGCAAGTACAAAAAAATGCTAAAGCTATGGCTGCTGCATTCGTTAAAAGAGACTATCATTTAATTTCAGGAGGAACAGATAATCATATGATGTTGATTGACTTGCGTAACAAAGGAATTTCAGGTAAAGATGCCGAAATTGCTTTAGGAAAAGCAGAGATTACCGTTAATAAGAATATGGTGCCTTTTGATGATAAATCACCATTTGTAACCTCTGGAATCCGAGTAGGAACACCAGCAATCACGACACGCGGTTTGGTCGAAAGTGATATGGAAACTATTGTTGATTTAATAGATAGAGCTCTTTCTAACCATACCAATGAAGAGATGTTAGAAGAACTAGCCGATGAAGTAAACGACATGATGAGCGAAAGAGCTATTTTTGTTTACTAGATATAAGTAAAAAGTCGGAGGTCGAAAGTTTGAAAGGAATACCAATTTCTTTTGACTTTCGACTTTCGACATTCTAACTTTAAACTAAAAAAATATGGGAGTTTTACGATTAGAATTACCAACCGACCCAAGATGGGTAAATATTGTCGAGAAAAACATAGAAGAGATTCTAACTGATCATGCGTGGTGCGAACAAAAAGCGGCCACCAATGCCATTACTATAATTACCAATAACTCAGAGCACGAAGATTTGGTTACCGATTTATTGGCTTTGGCCAAAGAAGAATTAGATCATTTTGAGCAAGTACATGACATCATAAAAAAACGGGGACTAAAATTGGGGCGTGAACGAAAAGACGATTATGTAAATGAGTTAGCCCAATACATGAAACGAAGTAATAACGGAAGCAGAGTTTCAGGATTGGTAGAACGCTTACTTTTTTCAGCCATGATTGAAGCCCGTAGTTGTGAGCGTTTTAAAGTGCTTTCCGAAAATATTCAAGACGAAGAATTATCAAAATTCTATCGGGAGTTAATGGAAAGCGAAGCAGGTCATTATACTACATTCATCACCTACGCTCGAAAATATGGAACCGGAATCGATGTCGAAAAACGTTGGCGTGAGTGGATTGCTTTTGAAGCGCAAGTCATAGCTAATTATGGCAATAAAGAAACCATTCACGGGTAATTAATAAGATTTTTAATAAGGAGCACTACAATTGTTTTGTAAAGGGCATTCAGTCCCGCTGTCCACTATATCTTTTTATTGTTTTGTCACCCTGAGCGCAGTCGAAGGGCTTTTCGATAAAACAATAAAAAGGATGCCGCTCCCATCTGGGCTAGTGACAGCATTTTGCTGTTTCAGGATTTTTGTCTTTCCGGCGTAAACGGGAAACCATTTTAATTTTCCAAACGGATTAATATTGCTTGGATTCCCGCCTTCGCGGGAAATACAGGAAAGGATTGACTTACTGTTAATAAATTACTCATTATTTTCTCTCAAAAAATCTAAATTCATATTACTAAATTCTATATTTGATTCATTAGAATTTTAATAAAATGAGAATAGAAACCGATATAAAACTAGGGTTTAAAGATGTCATGATTCGCCCAAAACGTTCCACTCTAAACAGTAGAGCGCAAGTGAGTTTGGAACGCGAATTCAAATTCATGCACAGTACAGCAACTTGGACAGGAATACCCATTATGGCCGCCAACATGGATACCGTTGGCACCTTCGAAATGGCTTTGGCTTTAGCCAAAGAAAAACTCTTTACGGCCATTCATAAACATTATTCCGTTAAGGAATGGAACGATTTTATAAAAACAGCTCCAACAGATATTTGCGATTATATTGCGGTAAGTACCGGAACTGGTAAAAATGACTTCAAAAAAATTGCTGAAATATTCAGTCATAATCCTCAATTAAAATTTATTTGTATCGATGTAGCCAATGGTTATTCCGAACATTTTGTTGAATTTTTGCGTCAAGCGAGAAAACAATACCCAGACAAAGTAATCATTGCCGGAAATGTAGTTACGGGTGAAATGGTGGAAGAACTTCTTTTAGAAGGTGCCGATATTGTTAAAGTGGGCATTGGCCCTGGTTCGGTTTGTACCACCCGAGTTAAAACAGGTGTTGGTTATCCGCAACTTTCAGCCATTATTGAGTGTGCCGATGCCGCTCACGGACTTGGTGGACATATTATTAGTGATGGTGGTTGTACAACTCCGGGTGATGTCGCTAAAGCTTTTGGCGCAAGTGCCGATTTTGTAATGCTAGGCGGAATGTTGGCTGGTCATACTGAAAGCGGTGGTGAAATGATTGAAATTAATGGTGAAAAGTTCAAACAATTCTACGGAATGAGTTCGGAAACTGCCATGAAAAAACATGTTGGTGGTGTAGCCGAATACCGCGCCAGTGAAGGGAAAACGGTTCAGGTACCATTTAAAGGTGATGTGATTGATACTTTGCATGATATTCTTGGTGGAATCAGAAGTACATGCACTTATGTTGGTGCTTCGAAACTAAAAGAATTAACCAAACGGACTACGTTTATCCGAGTGATAGAACAGGAAAATAGAGTGTTTACGAAGTAATTACTTGATAACCAAATTATATTTTTCCAAAAGACCTTTCAATCCATCTGTAGAGAAAATAGCTTTCTTTAGTTTGTTTTTTTCCGGGTCTATACTATAGTCATAGCTGGTATAAAAGTCAGCTTTGTTGGCAATGGTATCAATAAAAACCGCTCTTCGTAAGTTGCAATTATCAAACACCGCTTCTGTTAAATCACTCGCCATAAAATCTACCGAAATCATACTACAATTAATGAATTGCATTTTTTTAAGTTTCAATGCATAAAATTTGGAATAATCCAACAAACAATCTTTAAAATGAAACTCATAGATTACCTGGTCGGTCATTGCAAAGTTTACATTGGTGAAATTGCAACCCGTAAACTGAACACCACGTAACGATACATAGTTTATTTTAGTGTCCTTAAAGTTGCAGTCAAAGAAGTTGCAATCGATAAAAGTTACAGTTTGAAAAGTACAATCGGTAAAATCGCAGTTATAAAAACTACAATTTTCATATTCTTTGTATTTGATATCAGCTTCGAGAAAGAAGATGTCTTCAAATTTTTCGTCAAGTATATAATCAGCGTGCATAGTTTTATTTTAAGTAAACAAAACTAAACATTTCAATTTTACTTTAACTAAAAATTAATATTCGTTCCATCACTATTTAAAGTATATATAGTAATTTTATAAGCTATGGAAAAAAACTTAAAAAAAGGATTTTTATTCAAGCAGTACAAAGCACCATTCCAATCTCCATTTGATAAATTGTTTGAAATTTTCAAAGAGCTAATTACCCATACTTCAGGCGATTTTGACGAAGCAATTGACTGGTTACGACAACTCGATATTGAATACAAACTCACTGATTCTAGTTATACCATCGATGACTTTATTGAAGATTTAAAGAAAAAAGGATATATCCGTGAGGAACTAAAAGACGATGGAACTTCTGGAACTGGAATTACAGCAAAAACCGAACGAGCCATCAGACAACAAGCTCTAGATCAAATTTTTGGCAATCTAAAACGCTCAGGAAACGGCAATCACAAAACAAAATATTCTGGCAGCGGCGATGAACAAACGGGTGAATTCAGAGAATATCATTTTGGTGATAGTTTAGAAAGTATATCCTTGACCGAGAGTTTAAAAAATGCTCAAATCAATAATGGTTCCGAAGAATTTCGATTAACAGAAAATGATTTAGTTGTAGAAGAATCTAAGTTCAAAGCCCAAATGAGTACCGTTTTAATGATTGACATCAGTCACAGTATGATTTTGTATGGTGAAGATAGAATCACTCCAGCCAAAAAAGTAGCCATGGCATTGGCAGAATTAATTACTACACGGTATCCAAAAGATACCATTGATATTTTGGTTTTTGGCAATGATGCATGGTCTATTGCTATAAAAGATTTACCCTATTTAAAAGTTGGACCGTATCACACCAATACCGTTGCCGGACTCCAATTGGCAATGGATATGTTGCGCCGAAAACGAAATACAAACAAACAAATTTTCATGATTACCGATGGAAAACCTAGTTGTGTTCGCGAAAAAAATGGAGAATATTATATGAACAGTAACGGTCTCGATGAATACATAGTTGAACAATGCTACAATCAAGCGGCTCAAGCCCGAAAATTGCATATTCCGATTACAACATTTATGATTGCCAATGATCCGTATTTGCAAAAATTTGTAAATCGATTTACAGAAGCCAACCAAGGAAAAGCATTTTATACTGGACTGAAAGGATTGGGCGAAATGATTTTTGAAGATTATGAAACGAATAGAAAAAAGAAAATAAAGTAATCTTTGGGCGTTTCCCGCCGCGGCGGGTCGGGCTATACGTTCCAATCTTTTTATTGTTTTGTCACATCGAGCGCAGTCAAGATGCTTTTTCTAAAACAATAAAAAGGATTTCCACTGCTATCCCTAACGCTAGCCAAACAGTAAATAAATATCAATTTCAATAACAAATAAAATAATGAACACCATAAAAAATCTAGGTGAGTTAAAAAAATCAGGTTACATTTCTCGCAGTATCAAAGACGAATTACGAGATAACTTACGCACTAAAATCAAATCGGGAAAGCCAACGTTTGAAGGTGTGCACGGTTTTGAAAATACCGTTATTCCTGAGTTAGAACGCGCAATTTTATCACGACACAATATCAATTTACTAGGTCTTCGCGGGCAGGCCAAAACGCGATTGGCTCGAAAAATGATTGAATTGTTAGATGAATACATTCCGTATGTTTCTGGTTCAGAAATCAATGACGATCCACTAAATCCCATTTCTCGTTTTGCCAAAGATTTAATTGCAGAAAAAGGTGATGATACCCCAATTTCTTGGTTACATAGAAGCGAACGTTTTTCAGAAAAACTAGCCACTCCCGATGTTACGGTTGCCGACTTAATTGGTGATGTTGACCCAATTAAAGCGGCTAACTTAAAATTGTCTTATGCCGATGACCGAGTGATTCATTTCGGAATGATACCAAGAGCAAATCGGTGCATATTTGTGATTAATGAGTTACCCGATTTGCAAGCCCGAATTCAAGTCGCTTTATTCAATATTTTGCAAGAAGGCGATATCCAAATACGTGGCTTTAAGTTACGGATGCCTTTAGATATGCAATTCATATTCACGGCAAATCCCGAAGATTACACCAATCGCGGTAGTATTGTTACGCCATTAAAAGATAGAATTGGTTCTCAAATCTTGACCCATTATCCAGAAAGTATTGCCGTAGCAAGAACCATTACACAACAAGAAGCTCAATTGGACAAACAACAATCTGAAATGGTTTATGTGCCTTCATTGGCCAAAGACTTATTAGAGCAAATTTCGTTTGAAGCACGCGAAAGCGAATATATAGATAATAAAAGCGGTGTCAGTGCTAGAATGACCATTACAGCTTACGAGAATTTATTGAGTACGGCTGAAAGACGTGTTATGAGAACAGGAAATGATACTACTTCAGTAAGATTGTCTGATTTTATGGGGATAATACCAGCCATTACAGGAAAAGTGGAATTGGTCTATGAAGGCGAACAAGAAGGTGCTGCAGTTGTTGCGCAACATTTAATCGGAGATGCTATTCATACTTTTTTCCCAGCTTATTTTCCAAAAATTGAAAAGCTAGAAAAAGATATTGACGCTAGTCCGTATGCTAAAATATTAGAATGGTTTTTTGCAGAAACTGGTTTTGAACTATTAGACGATGCTACGGATGAAGAGTATAAAAAACAACTTGATGCGGTTCAACCCTTAGAAGATTTAATTCAAAAATACCAACCAGAAATTCCTATAGAAGACAACTATTTTTTAAAAGAGTTTGTCCTTTGGGGCTTAGTAGAATATGACAAACTAAGTAAAGATAGAGTAGAAGTGGGTTATCAGTTTAAGGATTTGTATAGTAGTTATATTAATAAACTTAAATAATTTCGATTATTATAGTAAAGTGCGAGTAAGTGTTTACTATCAAATATTTTTTTAAGTTTCCATTTGTAACTTTAACAATAATAACTATATTTGCACCCACAAAAATGGCCTCGTGGCGCAACTGAATAGCGCACTTGATTACGGCTCAAGAGGTTACTGGTTTGAATCCAGTCGAGGTCACAAAAGTAAAGTCTGCATCAAAAAAATGCAGACTTTTTTATTGATTATTTTTAGTTTTTTAAAGCACGTGTGGTCACATAATACCGCCATCCAATAATAGCCATTTGCCACTTTTTGGCTTTGCTTAAATCCAATTGTTGTTTAGTGAAACTAGGTAAAAACAATTTATTTAATTTGGCTAAAATTTTATACATATTTGTTTACTTTATTTATTTATTTATTTATTTTCTTTTTGAATCAAACGAAACACCCAAATTCCAGCTAGCATTCCAAAAATACCAAGTATACCCATAAACAACCAGTTCATTTGATAGCCTAAATAGTCTATGATTTCCATTCCCATTTTGGCACTCAGTATATGAGCCAAACTAAAACTCATAGTATAAATTGCCATATAGCGTCCTTCATGTCCTTTGGGTGCTCTACTTAAGGATACTGCATTAGAAAACGGAAAGGCAAACATTTCTCCAAAAGTCATAAACAGCATCATAATGATTAATATGCCTACCCAAGTATTAAACAGCATCAAAAACAAACTAATAGCCATTAGAAAACAGCCCCAAGTTACTACCTTAATTTTATTTATTTTATTACGCTCTACATAACTTACAATGGGCATCTCCAGAAAGAAAATTAATAATCCATTCATCGTTAATAGAATTCCAGTTTGAAACTCTGTTAAATTAAACTGTTCTTTATGATAGAGTGGGATAGTGGTAAATACTTGAAAAAATAAAATACCAGAAACCAAACAACTAAAGAGAAAAATCCAAAAAGGTTTGTCTTTAAAAACAGAATGGGTCAATACTTCACCAGGATGTTTCGTGTCTCTATACGCAGTTTTTTTCTTTTCTTTAACTTTTATCCAAAAAATTAGAATGGCAACTATACAAGTAGCACCATCTACCCAAAATAAGCCTGCATACCCAATACCCATAATGATTATACCACCTAAAGCTGGACCAGCCGCAAAACCAAGATTAATAGCCAAGCGAACTAAAGTTAAGGCACGCGTTCTATTTTCGGGTTTGGCGTATGCGCCAAGCGAGACGAACATAGCTGGGCGAAACATATCGGCAATAATCATCAGTACAAACATTCCAATACAAAGACCAATAAAACTTGTAATGAACTGAACAAAAAACAATAATATACCGGTTGTGAGTAAACTAAAAATCATGATTTTGTAAAATCCGATTTTGTCCGATAGTTTTCCGCCTAGCCAAGAACCAATGATTGAGCCAGTCCCAAAACAAACCATTATCCAGCCCACTTCACTATAGGAGAAATGCAAATCTTCCTTTAAGTATTTGGATAAAAACGGCAACACCATCGTTCCGGCACGATTGATAAACGTGATGAAGGTCAGTATCCAAATCTCTCTAGAAAATCCTCTGAAGTTATTGATGTAGCGTTGAAAAGCAGTTTGCAGCATTGATTATTGTATCATTTAGAACTTATCTCAAAGTTTGATTGCCTTTTCAAAGGTAAAAAAACGTTTACGACTTTAGAGCTTTGTAACTCTGCAACTTTTAAAGTATTTTTACACATGACTTATTTTAATCTACATACTCATAAATTTACAAATAACCCTTCTGTTGTCGAATTGGTCAATCAATATCCTTGGGAATTTGACGCAAATATTCCCTTGTATTCTATTGGAATTCATCCTTGGTATATTGATGCAATCAGATTAGAAAACGATTTACAAATTATGGAAGAGAAATTACAATTGCCCGAATGTTTAGCGCTTGGCGAATGTGGTTTGGATAAGCGAATTGAAGTACCAATGTCTTTACAGAAAGAAGTTTTTGAAAAGCAAATTGCTTTAGCCGAAAAGTATCGCAAACCCTTGGTTTTGCATTTAGTGGCCGCTTTTGATGAACTTATTGAAATTAAAAATAGATTAAAGATATCTGTACCCATAATCATTCACGGATTTTCTAAAAACAAACAAGTAGCAAAACAATTACTGGATCATGGATTTTACTTGTCTTTTGGGAAATACTTATTGCGTAATCCAGATTTGAAAGAAGTATTTGAGACTGTTCCAAATGATAAATTTTTTCTGGAGACGGATACTATTGAAGAAACGCTAAAAGAGGTTTATAGTTTAGCTTCAATCTATAAAAATAAATCTATTGATGAAATGCAAGAAACAGTAGCCGACAATTGGAAAGCTGTATTTGGTCAATAAATTACTTTCTTTTAATCAAAGCATGACTTTTGCCATTAAAATCTTTTCGAACTACCTCGTAGTTGGGTAAACTTTCAAACAATCCGGTTAAGTTTTTAAATCCAAAGGCACGTGTATCAAAACTTGGGTCTATTCTTCTTAAGTTGGTTCCAATTTGCGAAACATAAGCCAAATCATCTTCATCTACAGAAATATCAAAAGCTTTATCGATCATTTTGAATTTGTTATCTTCTTTTTTAGAAACAATTTCAGTTTTTGGATTTACAGAACCTTGAACTTTTCTAGTTGGTTTTTTTACTGTCTTTTCGGGCTCTGAATTTAGTTGGTCT
>CANHWG010000062.1 GCA_947464335.1 Flavobacteriaceae bacterium | reverse complement strand
TCATAGTAGTAGGTTAAGTTTTTAATAAAGTAGATGTGGGGCAAACACTTTATTTATTTTGTTAATAATGACAGAAATTAATTTTTAAACTTAGTAGATGTGGGGCAAACACTTTATTTAAATATTTGTTAAGAACGTATTGTTTAATTTAGTTGAGCAATTTTACCACTTTTATCGCTAAAGTAACAAATAAAATCGATGAAATACATAATTTTAATTAATATATATATAAATTTCTTACTTTATATCATTTATTTACAACTGTTTTTATCCGCTAATTAAAGAACCAACATAAAAAAATAGTAATACGATATATTTGTATTCTAAATTAACGTATTAATGACAACAACTATATCAAATTCTGAAGTAACAGCCACCATAAAACATAAAGGAGCTGAATTGATTTCATTTTTAAAAAATGGTACAAAAAAAGAATATATATGGAATGGTAATCCTGAATATTGGGGTAAGCACTCACCTATTCTTTTTCCAATCGTAGGCACTTTAAAAGACAACTGCTATACCTATAAAGACAAAACGTATCATTTGTTAAGACATGGTTTTGCAAGAGATATGGAATTCGAATTAGTATATAAAACTGAAAATGAAGCTACATTCTCATTAGTGTCAAATCAAGAAACTAATGAATTATATCCTTTTATATTTGAATTACAGATTATTTACAAACTATTCCAGTCTGAAATACAAATTACGTATAATGTTATTAATTATGGTCTTAACACTATGTTGTATTCCATTGGCGGACATCCAGCGCTATCGTTACCAAATCAATTTGAGAATTACAGTTTAAATTTTTGTCCGAATGAAAATCTGGTTTCTTACGAATTAGAAAATGATTTACTTTCCGATAAAAAAACAACAATTACCTTAGATGAAAGTATATTGCCTCTAACCTATTCTCTATTTGAAAAAGATGCGTTAATTTTTAAAGAATTACAGTCAAAACAAATTCAGCTACTTGAAAACAATACTCCTATTTTGAATTTCAAGTTTAAAGACTTCCCCAATTTTGGAATTTGGACTAAAAGGAATGCTGCTTTTATTTGTTTGGAACCTTGGGTAGGCTATTCTGATTTAGTAAGTGCTAACGGAAATATAGAAGAAAAAGAAGGCATCCAAAAATTAGAAAGTAAAACTTCAAAAGAATATAGTTTTCATATTGAAATTTTATAAATTTACTGAAATACTAAACCATGCTTTCGATAAATTTCCATCCTTTTCAAAACTTAGAGACCGAGCGATTGCTATTGCGTCGTTTAGATGAAAATGATTTTGAAGAAGTGCTAGCGCTTCGCGGTAATCCTCAAGTTATGAAGTTTATCCCTAAACCTTTAGCAAAAACAAAAGATGATGCATTAGCACATATTGCCATGATTGAAGATAAAATAGTAAACAATACCGGGATTAATTGGGGAATAACAATTAATGGAAATTCTAAAATTATAGGTATTATAGGTATTTTTAAAATATATACTGAAAATCATCGCGCCGAAATTGGTTATATGTGCTTACCAAAATATAATGGACAAGGTTATGTTACAGAAGCTATTAAAGCGGTTGTTACCTATGGTTTTGATCAAATGAACTTGCATTCTATTGAAGCCATTATCGATCCTGATAATACTGCTTCTGAAAGAGTTTTGCAGAAAAATGGTTTTGTTAAAGAAGCTCACATTCTTGAAAATGAATTGTGGGAAGGGAAATATTGGGATACTGTTATTTATTCACTACTAAAAAGGAATTGGAAAAATAATTAGTTATTGAACTTTGGTAAAGTTCTGATGTATAATTCTTCAACTTTTTTTCGTGCCCAATCTGTTTTTCTCAAAAAAGTTAAACTCGATTTAATACTTGGGTTATCCGTGAAGCATTTAATTTTTATCAATTCACCTAAAGTATCAAAGCCATAAAATTCAACAAGAATTTCTACTATTTTTTGAAGTGTGATACCATGAAGTGGATCTTTTGATGTATTGTTTTCCATGGTATAAATATAGCGCTAATCAAACTAATAAAAAAACCATCCGTGCGAACGGATGGTTTACAAATTATAAGAATTTAATATTATTGAACGGCTAAGAAAGCATTCACATTTCCGAAACCATATTCTGAACTTCTATTTGGAAATAAGTTGGCCGATTGTCTCATTTTGGTTAGAACTTGTTCTCTTGTCCAAGTTGGGTTTTTAGACCAAACCAAAGCCGCAATTCCTGCGGTAGTTGCCGTAGCTACAGAAGAACCACCAACATAATCTGTTTGGTTTTCATAATAACTACTAATTGGAACTGTGTTTCCAGATGATGCTCTTTGCATCGCTACCGTAAATTCAACTTTACTACCCGTATGACAATCACTGCATGCTACAATAGCTGTTCCTTCTTTTACTCCGGTTACGGCAACTGTTTCTGGCATCCAAGCCGGAAAAATAACACCCACAAAAGTGGTAAAACTTGTAGAAGTTCCAGCGGCACAAAAGATTAGTTTACCTTTTCCGTGAGCAAACCTAACAGCGTCTACAATTTTACCAACAGAAAATATATGTCCCATCGACATAGAAATGATTCTTACATTAGGATTATTACCTAGTGCTGTAAACGCTTTTTTTACGGCTTCTTGTTCTTGAAACCCATCAATAACTACATTAACTGCAGCTCGATACGTAACTAAATTTGAATTATAGGCAACCCCAACTGGCAAACCTCTATCGTTTCTTGGTGCCGCTGCTACTGATGCCATACTGGTTCCGTGTCCGCATAAATCATTGACACCATCTGTTGTAGTACTCCAAGGCCAAATCGAATCGATATAAACTCCATTCTTCTGAATCGATCTTCCAGTAGAAAGACCATTATTAAAATTAGAACCTAATAATGATTGGTTAGGAGAAACTCCTGTATCTATAATTCCTATCGTTATTCCTCGTCCTGTACTTACATTCCATGCACTCGGAATGTTATGTTGCATAAAGCTCCATGGAACTTTAGCATTAGGAGTTGTAGTAGTAAAGTCGGCAGCAGCTAATGTTTGTGATTCATAACCACAACCTGAACTTGATGTAGAATTAGTAGAATTGGATAATGAACCCGAACGGTTTTCTGAATTTCGGACATTCAAATAACTATAATCCGCTGGCTCAACATATCGAATGTATTTTGATTGTCTTAATGCAATTATAGTTTCTTGCTTTTCAATAATAACATCCATTAAATTCAAATCTGTATCGGCAGCAATAAGTATTTTATCCAAAGTAGCTGCTTCATACTTCATAATAATTGCCAATAAATCGTTTTGTATTTTAGCATTATTGTTAGTCTTAGCTCTTTCAAAATTGGTCTTCGAATTTCCAAAGCCAATCGTTACAATATTATTTCCGTTGACCACAGCACTCCAAATTAAATGTGAGGAAGCTTCACTCCAATCAAAGGAACCTTTAGTATTTAAACTTTGGTCAATCTTTGCATTAATTTGAGTTGGAGTTAGAGGATTCTTTTGAGATGCCTCTATAACAATGGCATTCTCACTTTGATTATCTTCTCTAGAGCAGGAAGAAAAAATCAATACTAACAGGAGAGAAACTCTCAATATTTTGTTTAACATAAATTGGTTTTATTGGTTTGACTAGGGCAATTTAATAATTTTTTATTAACTATATCATTTTCAATAAACTTCATTTTGTATTACATTTGCCATCCCATGCTTAAAACGATAAACATACTTAATAAACGCGCCAAATTTGATTATGAAATAATCGAAACGTATACGGCTGGAATCGTTTTAACCGGAACAGAAATCAAATCAATTCGTCTTGGGAAAGCCAATATAACCGAAGGATTTTGTGAGTTTCATAATGGTGAGTTGTTTGCTATAAATACTCAAATTGATGAATATTTATACGGAAACCAATTTAATCACAAAGCTAAAAGTGAACGTAAATTGTTATTGAATAAACGAGAGTTAAAAAAGCTTGAGAAAAACTCAGAAACGAAAGGATTAACCATTATTCCGTTAAAACTATTTACCAACGAAAAAGGTTTAGCTAAACTCGATATTGGACTTTGTCGCGGAAAGAAAACTTATGACAAACGAGAATCTTTAAAAGAACAAGACACAAAACGTGATTTGGACCGAATTAAAAAATCGTTTTAATTTTTATTTTCTAATAAAGGAACAAATTTAAAATCTCCAAATTCGTGCTTTTCAAACTGAGTCTCATTTTTTCGGATGAGCATTGTCATTATTTGTTCTTTTTCTCCTACAGGAATAACAAGCTTACCTCCTATTTTTAATTGTGCCATTAATGGCCTTGGAATAATGGGTGCACCAGCTGTAACTATAATACTATCAAAAGGCGCATGATTGGGTAATCCTTTATAACCATCACCAAAAGACAAATGTTTTGGACGAATACCCAGTTTTGGCAATAAAGCAGAGGTGATTTTAAACAATTCATTTTGTCGTTCTACAGAATAGACTTTTGCTCCGAGCATACAAAGAACAGCCGTTTGATAACCTGACCCTGTACCTATTTCAAGAATCTTATCGTCTTTTTTAACGTCTAATAACTGACTCTGATAAGCAACGGTATAGGGTTGCGAAATAGTTTGTCCCGCAGCAATGGGAAAAGCTTTATCCTGATAAGCAAAATCTTCAAAACTAGAATCTAAAAATAAATGTCTAGGTATTTTTTTTATAGCTTCCAAAACCCGTAAATCAGTAATTCCTTTTTCTTCAATAATTTTGGCTAATTGATTACGAAGTCCTTTATGTTTATTTGTGTCTTTCAATTGGGGTAGTTTTATTTCGTAAAAATAGAGGTAAAAATTCAAAATACAAATTACTATTTCTATTAAACTTTTAAACTCTTACTCTTTTAAACTATAAACTAAAATACTACTTTTGATAAAATTTATTGATATGCTAAAAGTTGGCGTTTTAGGTGCTGGTCACCTCGGAAAAATACACTTACGTTTATTACAACAATCTGATAAATATGAACTCGTTGGCTTTTATGACGAAAATCAAGAAAACGGAGCCAAAATAGCGGCCGAATTTGGTTACAAACAATTTGATACTATTGCCAAATTAATTCACGCTGTTGATGTTATCGATATTGTTACGCCTACTCTTTCGCATTACAAATGTGCCAAAGTTTCTATCAAATCGGGGAAACATGTTTTTATCGAAAAACCTATTTCAACTACAGTTGAAGAAGCAGAAGAAATCATCGCCTTAGCCAAGGAATTCAATGTTAAAGGGCAAGTTGGACACGTAGAACGTTTTAATCCGGCATTTACTGCTGTGAAAGATCAAATAGAAAATCCAATGTTTATTGAAACCCATCGTTTGGCAGAGTTCAATCCGCGTGGGACTGATGTTCCTGTGGTTTTAGACTTAATGATACACGATATAGATGCCATTTTAAGTGTGGTCAAATCTAAGGTTAAACTGGTTCATGCTAGCGGCGTTTCTGTTTTGAGCCAATCTCCCGACATTGCTAATGCACGTATTGAGTTTGAAAATGGTTGTGTGGCCAATATTACTTCGAGTCGAATTTCATTAAAAAACATGCGAAAGTCACGTTTCTTTCAAAAAGACGCATACATCTCTGTAGATTATTTAGACAAAACTTGTGAAGTGGTTAAAATGAAAGAAGCTCCAGAAAACCCAGGAGATTTTGATATGATATTGCAAAACGCTGAAGGCGAACGAAAACAGATTTACTTTTCCAATCCTGAAGTTAGCCAAAACAATGCTATTTTAGACGAATTAGAAACGTTTGCAGATGCTATCAACAACAATACAACGCCAATTGTAACGCTTGAAGATGGAACGGAAGCTTTACGTGTGGCGTATATGATTATCGATTCTATGAATGAAAAACAACCAAAATTAATATAATGAAAACAATAGCTGTAATAGGCGCAGGAACTATGGGTAACGGAATTGCTCATACTTTTGCACAAAGCGGTTTTACCGTAAAATTAATCGATGTTTCTGAAAAATCTTTAGAAAAAGGAATGGCAACTATAGCTTCCAATTTAGACCGAATGGTTACTAAAGGAAGCATTACCGAAGCTGATAAACACAAAACAATCGGAAATATTATCACTTATACTGATATCAAAGATGGTGTAATCGGAACCGATTTAGTTGTCGAAGCTGCTACTGAAAATGTAGCTTTAAAATTGAATATTTTCAAACAATTGAGTGCTATTTGCGAACATAATGTTATTTTGGCAACCAATACTTCTTCCATTTCTATTACACAAATTGCCGCTCAAGTAGTTCATCCAGAGCGTGTCATTGGAATGCATTTTATGAATCCGGTGCCGATTATGAAATTAGTCGAAATCATTCGCGGTTACAATACATCCAATGAAGTTACCAAAATCATCATGGATTTATCTGTAAAACTAGGCAAGACACCAACCGAAGTAAACGATTACCCTGGATTTGTAGCCAACAGAATTTTAATGCCGATGATTAATGAATCAATAGAGACATTATACAACGGTGTTGCCGGAGTTTCTGAAATTGACACCGTAATGAAACTCGGAATGGCACATCCCATGGGACCATTGCAATTGGCTGATTTTATTGGGTTAGATGTTTGTCTTTCTATATTAAACGTAATGTACGACGGTTTCAAAAATCCGAAATATGCTCCTTGCCCATTGTTAGTCAATATGGTAATGGCGGGAAAACTAGGCGTAAAATCAGGTGAAGGTTTTTACGATTATTCAGAATCTAAGAAAGCTGAGAAGATTTCGAAACAATTTTCATAATTAACAATGGATAATGGATAATTGATAATTCCAAAACATAATTATCAATTGTTAATTGTCAATTATCAATTGAATAAATGAGCAAAATAATCCCTTTCAAAGCGGTTCGACCAACACTCGATAAAATAGGATTGGTAACTTGTAGAAACTATGACGATTACAGTTCGGCTGAGCTTGCTGCTTGGTTAAGTTTTAATCCGTATTCGTTTTTGCACGTCATTCATCCTGCTTATATGCATTCGCAAAAAATCACTTTGGACAAACGTTTTAAAGGTGTTGCGCATAAATATCAGGATTTTAAAGATGATGGTGTTTTTATGGAAGAAGAAAAACCAGTTTTCTTTTTGTATGAAATTAAGTCCAAAACACAATCTTTCACCGGAATAGTTGCTGGTACTTCAATCGATGATTATAAAAAAAATATCATCAAAAAACACGAAGATACGCTACAATATCGAGTAGAATATTTTAAGGATTATTTGCATCAAACGGGCTTTAATACGGAACCGGTTTTAATTACTTATCCCGATAATGAAACCCTGAACGTTTGGATAGATCAAAAGAAAACAAGCCAACCTATTTACAACTATTCTACGACCAATAAAGAAAAACACCAACTCTGGAAAATCGAAACTGATGAAGAAATTAATTGGTTAACGAAACAATTTAAAAACATTCCCGAATTATATATTGCTGATGGACATCACCGATCGGCTTCGGCAGAAATGCTTTATGATCAAGACAGTCATTTAGGCAATGAGAATTTGAACTATTTTATGAGTTTTCTAATTGCTGAAAGTCAGGTTAAAATTTACGAATTTAACCGAATTATTCGCGATTTGAATGGCTATTCCAAAGACGATTTCCTAGAAAAACTGTCGGAACATTTCATCATTAAAGATAAAGAACAAGAATTGTGGAAACCACAAAGTAAATTTGAATTTGGAATGTATCTTGATGGAAATTTTTATGCATTGTTTTATAAACAAGCGAATACGAATACTTCCCTTATACATAATTTAGATGCCCAAATTTTATACGACAAAGTCTTGAAACCCTTACTAGGTATTGAAGATTTACGTAACGACGAACGCATTGAATATATCCCAGGAAAACAATCTATTGCAACCCTAAAAGAATTGGTAGATGAAGGCGAATTTGAAGTTGGTTTTATGTTATTTCCATCGGATATTTCAGAGATAATTGCTTTAGCAGATAACAACCTGATAATGCCACCCAAAAGTACCTATATTGAACCCAAATTCAGAAGTGGATTGCTGGTTTATGAATTGTAATCCAAAAATAAAATGCCAATAAAAGAGAATTTACTCCACATAAAATCGCAACTTCCAGAACCTGTAACCTTAGTTGCAGTTTCTAAAACCAAACCGGTTTCCGATTTAATGGAAGCATATCAAGCGGGTCAACGCATTTTTGGTGAAAACAAAATTCAGGAAATGACCGAGAAATGGGAACAAATGCCCAAGGACATTCAATGGCATATGATTGGACATGTTCAAAGCAATAAGGTAAAATATATGGCTGAATATGTGAATTTGATTCATGGTGTTGATAGCTTGAAATTGTTACAAGAAATAAACAAACAAGCCGCAAAACATAATCGTGTAATAGATTGTTTACTTCAAATGTATATCGCTGAAGAAGAATCAAAATTTGGTTTGGATGCATCCGAATTATCAGAAATTCTAAATTCTGCTGAATTTAAAGCTATGCAAAACATAAAAGTTATTGGTTTAATGGGAATGGCAACTTTCACTGATAATCAGATACAAATAAAAAAAGAATTCCAAAATTTGAAATCTATTTTCGATACAAGCCAAACGCCAACAACTAACAACTATCAACCATCAACTTTATCTATGGGTATGTCCGGAGACTACAAACTCGCCATTGAATGTGGCAGTACCATGGTTCGAATTGGAAGTAGTATCTTTGGCGGAAGATAATTAAACTGAACATTAATTACTGAATACTGAACACTTAATTTGTACGCAATAATCGACATAGAAACCACTGGTGGACAATTTAATGAAGAAGGCATAACTGAAATTGCCATCTACAAATTTGATGGTCATGAGATTGTAGATCAATTCATTAGCTTAGTTAATCCTGAAAAACCCATTCAACCTTTTGTTGTGAAACTAACAGGAATTAACAATGCCATGTTGCGATCGGCTCCAAAATTCTATGAAGTAGCAAAAAGAATAATCGAGATTACCCAAGATTGCATTCTAGTAGCTCACAATGCTTCTTTTGATTACAGAATTCTAAGAACCGAATTCAGTCGATTAGGATATGATTATATTAAACCAACACTTTGTACGGTTGAATTATCCCAAAAATTAATTCCAGGACAACTTTCCTATAGTTTAGGAAAATTAGTGCGTGCTCTTGGAATACCGGTAACAGATAGACACAGAGCCAGTGGTGACGCCATAGCCACAGTAAAGCTGTTTAAAATGTTGTTGGATAAAGATGTCAAAAAAGAAATTTTAATCAGTTTGATAAAAGCCGAAATCAAGAAAGGCTTATCACCAAAATTATTAGATATTGTGGAGAGTTTACCCAATAAAACCGGTATATATTACATCCATAACGAAAAAGGCGATTTAATTTACATTGGCAAAAGCCGCAATATTAAGAAACGCATCAACCAACATTTCACAGGAACTTCGGGCAAAAGCAAAAAAATCCAACGAGAAGTCTTTGCCGTAACCTATGAAGAAACCGGTAGCGAATTAATTGCTTTGCTCAAAGAAAGCGAAGAAATTAAAATTAATAAGCCAATTTATAACCGAGCCCAACGAAAAACAATATTTCAATGGGCATTGTATGTGGAGAAAGAGGTTAATGGCTATTGGGCATTAAAAATTCAAAAAGCGGACGGAAGAAAAAAAGAAATCACCTCGTTTACCTCGGTTCAAGAAGGCAAAAATGCCCTATTTAGAATTACCGAAAAGTATAATTTATGCCAAAAATTAAACGGTTTATACGAAACCAAAAACGGTTGTTTTCAATATAAAATAAAGGAATGCAATGGCGCTTGTGTAGGAAAGGAATCTCCAGAAATTTATAATGAACGCGTAAATGAGTTTATCGAAGAAATGAAATTCGAGAATAACAATATGGTCATTATTGATAGAGGAAGAACTGTTGACGAGCGCAGCGCGGTTTTAATTGAAAACGGAATTTATAAAGGCTATTGCTTTTATGATTTGAATTATCAGGTAAACAACATCGAAATCCTCAAGAACATTATCATTCCTATGCAGAATAACCGTGATACAAAAACTATTATTCAAGGATATTTAAAAAATCATAAAGTAATCCGAATTCTAAAATTTTAATTTTTTTAGAAGCAATTTCCCGCTGTCCGCACTACACGGTAGTTTGCTTCCATCGGGGCTAAAAAAACATGAACTATCTAATCACCATTATTGGTCCAACGGCAATAGGAAAAACTTCCTTAAGCATTGCTTTGGCGCAACATTTTGGTTGTGAAATTCTTTCGTGTGACAGCCGACAATTTTTTAAAGAAATGACTATCGGGACGGCAGTTCCTAATACTGATGAACTGGCTACTGCCAAACATCATTTTATTCAAAATAAATCTATTTTCGAAAATTATACGGTGGGCGATTTTGAGAAAGAAGCCATTGTAAAACTGGATGAATTATTTCAGAAAAACAACATCCAAATCATGGTGGGCGGTTCGGGCTTGTATGTTGATGCAGTTCTAAAAGGTTTTGATGAATTTCCAGCAATAGAAAATTCAATTAGAGAAAAGATAAATATTGATTTTGAGGTATTTGGAATTGATTACTTGCAGCAAAAGTTAAAAGAATTGGATGCTGATTTTTACCATAAAATTGAATTGGAAAACCCACAAACACTACAAAATCCGCAACGAATGAAACGTTTTATAGAGGTTTGCATCGGAACCGGAAAACCGTATTCTTCTTTTTTAAATCAAAAGAAAAACAAACGCAACTTCACTCCTATTATCATTGGATTAGAGGCTGAACGTGAAATCATGTACAACAGAATTAACCAACGTGTTGATGGTATGATTGATACTGGATTAGTTAAAGAAGCTGAAGAATTATTTGCATACAAGAATTTAAATGCATTGCAAACGGTTGGTTATCGTGAACTATTTGATTATTTTGAGGGAACCATTTCGTTAGATTTTGCCAAAGAAGAAATTAAAAAAAACACCCGAAGATTTGCCAAACGGCAAGAAACCTGGTTTAAGCGGACTGAAAATGCAAAGTGGTTTGATTATTTAACAGATGTCTCTAAAATTAAAGCTTTCATTAATTCGGAGTTATTAAAATGAAAAGTAACGCAACCTAAACTAAAATGTATAGTCTAGAAAAAAAACTACTATGAAAAAAATCCTTTACGTATTCATTCTAATAGCATTTGTCTCTTGTGGCGATATTCAGTATGACGGAGAAAAACGTTTGGTATTTAAAACCTCAATTCGAAATGCTAATAATGAGCCATTACCCAACAGTTATGTTGAAGTTTCAGTCGGTGCCTTTGATTCAGACTTAATTTCGAGAGGAAAAACAAATCAAAAAGGAGAACTTACTTTAATTTTTCCTTTTCCAAAATCGGAAGCAAGCTTCAGCCTAAAAATCTACAACGATGATGTTTCCTTTATGCCAAAAGAAATTTTAAATATTAAAAAAACAGATTTCATTAATTATCTATTTGATTTTGAAAATGCTAGACTATTAAAAAACGAAGAAGTTGTTCCCCTAAATTTAACCTATAACCAAACTAATTTTAACAACACAATTAGAAAAGTTAGCATAGTTGGAATATATCACTTGAATACCGAGTTTTATAATTTTGATCCCGAAAGTTTTTATGAGTTACCAAATCAGATATTGATAAAAAAGAATCAATCATTCCAACTACGATATACTGTTTTTAATTCAATTAGCAACTCGGAAACAACCAGTACTGTAAATCTTTCGATAGCCAATGATGTTATAAATTATACCTTAAATTACTAGAAATGAAATATAGCTATATAGTAAGTGTCCTTTTTATTTGTAGTATAACATTGGGGCAAGAAAGTAAAAGCAAACCCGAATTAGAAATTAAGGCCAATTTTAGACTACAAACATTTCTTCCGGTTCATTTTGGAAATAACGCACTAGCAAAAGCCCACAAACCAAGACCCGCTTTTTCGATGCAATTAAATCTATTAGAATATAACCATTTCAAAGCTGGTTTAGGTCTCGATTTTGTGACGTATGATATCACAAATAGCGAATTAATAGCGAATTTAAGTACATCCAAATATACAAGTGCTTATTTTTTGATTGGTTATGAATATAAAATAAACCAAAAACTATTACTCACGCCTACAATTGGCTATGGTTCGGCTACATTAGACTTAGGAAGTCGAAACTCTAGATTTGGAAATCAGGGTGGAAATGAGTTTAGAATTGGAAGTATACTAGATTATAAAATCGGAAAGACTACTTATGTTTTTGGCGCTATACAGTATGTTACCAATACCTTTGATGTCAAAACAACAGCAGAATATCAATCTTTTTTTTCGAAATCGAATCAGTTACAGTTAACTTTGGGAATTCGATTTGGAAACTAAAATGAAATAACATGCCAATTTCAAAAGACTTCACTTCTATTCTGACTTTAGATTGGAATATTAACTTTTTGCAATGCTATCCAAATGGCTATTTAAAATATACTGAGTTATGTAACATTCTTCAGTTGACTGCTGCGGTACATGCCGAAATGGGTGGTATTAGTTTTACGGACATGCAAGTGCATCACCAAGCATGGGTTTTGAGTAGAATGAGAGTAGAAATTAAACAAATGCCCAAATGGCGTGATACAATAACCGTGAAAACCTGGATTAATTCGCTAGAGAATTCCCGTTCTATTCGGTGTTTGGAATTGTTTATAGGTGATGACAAAATGGTTGGTTGTGAAACTTTTTGGGCAGTTTTTAATACCCAAACGCGTCGCCCTGAGCCATTGGCTTTAGAACATCAACATTTTGAAAAATATCCGGATAATAAAGCTACTTTAACACCGTTTTCTAAAATTGATACTACAATTGAAAGCAACTTTATTGCAAATAAAAAAGTCTTACTTTCTGATTTAGACATTGTAAATCACGCCAATAGTGTAAAATATTTAGAATGGTGCTTGGATTATGTTGAACCAAAATTGCTGATAAACAATAATCTCGAAAGCTTTGAAATGAATTATTTAAAAGAGGTTTCT
>CANHWG010000061.1 GCA_947464335.1 Flavobacteriaceae bacterium | reverse complement strand
ATTTACACGAAACCAAAGTAACATATCCAAAACGTTCTAGCACTTTAAAATGAGTTACGGCATGTTTACCTGTCTCTCCGTCAGGAAAAACAGCCATTTGCATTCTATCTTTGACATGTCGTGCAATATTACCTACTATCGTTCCTTCGTCTTCTTTGACATTTCCCCAAACCAAAGCAATATATTCACGTTCTGTAGTTTTATCTTCAAATTGTTTTGCCAAATGCGTCATGGCTTGTTCTGTTTTGGCAACCACTAAAAGTCCAGAAGTATTTTTATCAATTCGGTGCACCAATCCAGGTCGGTCACTCGAATTTTTAGGTAAGTTCTCGAAATGAAATGCCAAGGCATTCACAAGTGTTCCCGTATAATTTCCGTGTCCGGGATGCACAACCAAACCGGGTGGTTTATTGATGACTAATAAAGACTCGTCTTCAAAAACAATATCTAACGGAATATCTTCAGGTAGTATTAAATTCTCAAACGGCGGATGCGAAAGCATTACACGAACCACATCTAATGGCTTTACTCTGTAATTTGATTTTACGGGAATATCATTCACCCAAATATTGCCATCTTCGGCCGCTTTCTGAATTTTATTACGGGTTGCATTGGCAATCAAGTGCATCAAAAACTTGTCTACACGCAATAAAGATTGTCCTTTATCTGCAACAAACCGATGGTGTTCAAATAATTCTTCGTCTTCGATTTCGGGAGTTACATCATTATTATTGTCCATCAAAAAGAGGCATTTCAGTAGAATCTACCGCAGTAGAATCAATGGTTTCTTCATAAGTAACTTTTCCATCACCAAGCACCAAATCAATTTTGGAGGACTTCAAAACTTTGTCGCCAGCTTTCAATTTTTTCCCATTCAATAACATTTCTAAAACCATATCTTTTCCTAAATAGGGCTTGTATGTAATTGTTCCTTCTGACAAACCAATAGCTTCAAGTGTTGGAACAGCTTGTCGGTATGTTTTTTCAATCAAGTCTGGAACGGATACCATAGTATAAGTAGAAGCATTAATTTTTAAATAAATTTTTCTTCCTTCTTTTACTTTAGAACCCGCTTTAGGTTCTTGTTCTACAATTGTCAATTTTGGAAAATCAGGTCTAAAATCAACCGTGTCTAAAATAATGTAATCTAAATCGAGATCTGTCAATTTTTCTTCGGCTTGTTCGGCAGATAATTTACGTAAATCGGGAACCTTGATTTCTTGTCCGTGATGCGTGGTAAAAGTTATCCAATGAAAAAATAAATACGAGATTATGGCAACTATCGCCATAGCGGCAAGAATTTGAGCAAAAAAAACTCGGCTAGTTAAATAAGCACGTAAACTCATATAGAAAATTTAATTGCACAAATATATAAAAAGAAACGCTTCGCTATTAGAATTTTAGATATGCTCTTCGGGCTGTTTGAAGCGCCTCGCAATTAAACAGTTAGAAATATCCGTAATGTAAAAATCTAACAATCTAAAGACACAGTCGTATCTTATAATCTAAAAATCTATAGCCGTAGCCATATCTAACAAAAAAAATGATAATTTTGTTTTTACTAAAACTAATCTAAATGAACGTAGCGGTAGTAATGGGTGGATATTCAGATGAATCTGTAATATCATTACGAAGTGGTCAATTAATTCTTAAACAACTTGATAAAACAAAATACCATGCTTTTGAAGTTCACATTCTTAGTGACGAATGGTATTCTTTAATTGATGCTAAAAAGTATCCAATCAACAAAGCTGATTTTACGGTTTCTATTGATGATCAAATTATAAAATTTGACGTTGCGATAAATACCATCCACGGAACTCCTGGCGAAGACGGACATATGCAAGCGTATTGGGAACTAATAGACCTACCCTACTCGGGCTGTAATTATTACCAATCGAGCTTAACGTTCAATAAAAGAGATACCCTTTCGGTATTATCGAAGTTCAGTATACCCAAAGCAAATTCCATTTATATTTCAAAAGGTGATGTTATTGATGCCAATAAAATTCAATCAGAATTAGGATTACCTTTCTTTGTAAAGCCCAATCAATCCGGAAGCAGTTTAGGCGTTTCGATGGTGAGTACATTAGATGATTTACCCAAAGCACTTGATTTTGCTTTTGCAGAAGACAATGACATATTGATAGAGTCCTATTTAAATGGAACCGAAGTATCTGTGGGTGTTTTAAATTATAACGGAAAAACTACTGTATTAGGCATTACCGAAATAGTTTCGCAAAATGCTTTTTTTGATTATGAAGCCAAATATTTAGGAAAATCGAATGAAATAACGCCAGCTCGAATCTCATCGGAATTAGAAGCTTTAGTAATTGAAACCGCCAAAAAAGTATATGAATCACTGGGAATGACTGGTTTTTCTCGAACCGATTTTATTATTATGGATGGTATTCCGCATTTTATCGAGATCAATACCAACCCAGGATTGTCGCCCCAAAGTATTTTTCCGCAACAAGCAGCACATGCCAATATTGCATTTAGTGACTTGTTAGATAACGAAATTAAACTAGCTTTACAAAAGAAACCTATTTGGAAAAAATAATTAGTTTATAGTTTGTGGTTTATAGTAAAAACCATAAACCATAAACCATAAACCACAAACCATAAACCATGAAAAAAGCAATCTTCCCAGGTTCATTTGACCCTATCACCAATGGTCATTATGATATTATCAAAAGAGGTATCTCACTTTTTGACGAAGTGGTTGTAGCTATTGGTATTAATGCCGAAAAGAAATACATGTTTTCTTTAGAAGATCGTAAAAAGTTTATTGAAGAAGCATTTAAAGATGAACCAAAGGTTTCTGTAATTACCTATGAAGGACTAACGATAGATTTGTGTAAAAAAGAAGACGCACAGTTTATTCTACGTGGTTTGCGTAATCCGGCAGACTTCGAATTTGAAAAAGCCATCGCACACACCAACAGAAAATTATCCAAAATAGAAACTGTTTTTTTGTTAACAGCATCTAAAACCTCTTATATATCATCGAGTATAGTTCGTGATGTGATTCGAAACAATGGCGATTATACCGTTTTGGTTCCAGATTCAGTGTTAGTTAATAAGTAAAATAAATTATTATCCATTTTAAAACAATAGTTTAAGTGTAACTAAAACTAGAAAATTAAAACTATTTGGAAATTAAAAAAACCTTGTATTCATAAATTTAAGTTAAGTCATAAAAGCAATAAAGAAATATTAGCAAACTTGCAGTATAAGTTGAATATTTAATTAATGCTTCCTTTATGGGCCAATACAAAACCTCAATTCTCTTTTTCTCAATACTATTTTGCTTTCAAATAGCAACTGCTCAAAATATTTCTGGTAAAATTATTGATTCTCAAACTGGAGAAAGTATTCCCTACGCAACCATTTTAGTGAATAACGCTGAAAATCTAGTTTCAAATGCAGAAGGAATATTCACTTTATCCGAAAATAGTAGTAATCAAAATACTATGTTAACCATTTCATATCTTGGATATGCAAACCAAAAACTATCTGTTGGTGATTTAATTCAACAGCAAAATATAATAAAACTACAAGCCGGAATTATTGAGCTTAAAGAAGTCAATGTTTCTAACAAAAGACTAAGTCCAAATGAAATCATGGAAAATGTTAAGGCCAATATCAAAAACAATTATGCTAAAAATGCTATTCCCAAAAAGGATATGATTTTTTTTAGAGAGATTTCAAATTTCAAACCATCCACTTTGGATGTGGCTATTGACAAATCCTCAGGATTTTCAAAAGAAGCACTAAAAAATGCCAACGCTCAAATGACAGCGTTTACCTCTAAGTTAATTGCACAACCTCCTAGAGAATATGTAGATATTCTAGGTAATTATTATTCTTACCTCACTACAAAAAATGACAAACCCTATTACTTATCTAAACTTGAGGTTTTGAAAGCAACAAAACTCAAAAACGAAAATAGCTCGACCTCGCTTGATGATTTACAAAAATCAGCAACCGATATTATTTTGACACACCTTGACTCAACAAAATATTACAGAGTAAAAAGTGGGCTTTTTGGTTCACGAGATACCATATCGTTGCGAAAAGATTTTAATAAAAAGAAAAAAATAAAGTCTAATCAAATAACATCAACTAAGTCTAAACTTACGACATTTCAATTCGAAAATAACATAACAAATGTTACAAAGTTTGACTTTATACATGAGCCAAAAGCATACGACTATATTTTTGAAGGTGCTACTTATACTAATGAAAATGAATTTGTTTACGTTTTACGTTTTAAACCCAAAAAAAGCAGAGCAAAATACAAAGGAAAATTGTACATCTCAGAAACTGATTTTGCTGTGATTAGAGCAAATTATAAATTAGAAGATGGAAAGAAGGTAAATGGTATCAATTTGAAATTTTTACTTGGAATTAAAGCTTTTGAAAATGTTAGTAATGGAACACTAATATACAAAAACTGTCCTCTTGGAAATGGGTATTATTTACAATATGCTTTGCATGAAAGAGGACAATATATTTATTTAAATAGACCCTTAAAATTTATTGAATTAACCGATGAGGATAAAGATGTTGTGGCTTTTGATTTGAAAGTAGAAGGAAATTCAATTGAAAAACAGGAATATCTAAACATGAATCGTGCTGAAAGCTCAGAAGCGTCTATAGAAAAAATAACCGAAGATGATTTTAGATTTATTAAACTAAAATCTTATGATCCAAAAATTTGGAAAGACTACAACGGAATTGAACCAATCGAAGAAATGAAGCAGTTTAAAGCTTTGGATTAATGTAATGTCTTTCTAAATTGGAATACATTTGAAGTAAAGAGCTTTTTTATTTTTATTTTTTCTTAATTTTCGAGATTGTTTTCCCTATTGATTTTGTTGGCTTATCCATATCCTTGAGGGCAAAACTTATAGCTTCAGTAAGCAATTTTTTTACGCTAGGGTTTCTGTAATCGCTCGATTTCTTTATATCAATATGCCGAATCAAGTTTCCTGTTCCTGTCAACAATTCATTAGGGTCTTTCAATAGCGTTCCTTTGTTGAATCCTAAATTCATATGATTTGTATATATAGGTAGCATACAAAAGGCGTCTGATAGTTTATCGGAAATTGAAAAAACGGCAGTTAGCGCATGTGTGTGATACAAAAGTTCATTACTATCAGGATATAGCTCCAAAATGTATTCTCTTGCATCATAAAACAAATCAATTAAATCTTGGTTTTTTAAGTTCAACAAGCGTTGAAAATCAGGGTCGATGATTCTTGAGTTTTGCATATTATAATAAGGCATTTGATTCTGTTTCAGATACAACTTGTACCAAAAAGAAATTGGTAACACTTCTTCATTTTTTATAAAAAATAACTCATTAAAGCTGTATTGGAGAATTTACTTGGATACATTTTATAACTGACTTCTTCTTTATTACTTTTTTATAGAATTTGAAAATTTTACAAAATCAAAAGACTTCTATTACAACAGTTTTTCTTCTTCAAATAGTAATTTTATATTCTCATACGAGTTTTTTAAAGCTTCTTTCACTTGCTCTGGGTTGAGCCAAGCCACTTTCTCTATGCCTTCATTGGCTTGAGCTACTGGCGTACCAACAAAGTTGGTTCTCATTTCAAACCAATGTGTAATCTTCAGTTTGTATTTACCGTTGCGTTTAAAAACGTGATACGTTTTTTGAAGTTTGTGACTAATCACTAAATTATTGACGCCTGTTTCTTCTTCAACTTCTCGTGTCGCTGTATCTTCAATTTCTTCGCCTTTTTCTATTCCGCCTTTGGGTAAATCCCATTTTCCGTTTCTAAAAATGAATAAAACGTCTCCATTTTTGTTATAAACCAATCCACCACCAGCTTTACAAACCGGAATTTTTTCTTTTACCTTTTTTAAAATTGCCTTTTCATCGGGATAATATAACCACGCCTTTTGTATCTTGTTTTGAAACATTTTGATGATGAGTTGCTCAATATCAATGCTTTCTAATAAAAACAACTGGAAATCGGTTTCTTTTGCGATTTCGTTTGTTAAAAAAAGAGGTTTGTCGTTGACAAAAACTTTATACATTTGTATTATGATTTTTAATAAAGACACAGCCGAAAAAACTGCCGAATTGCTTTTACAAATAAATGCAATTAAATTGAATCCAAAAAATCCTTTTACATGGGCTTCGGGTTGGCACTCTCCTATTTACTGCGACAACCGATTATTACTGTCTTTTCCGGCGATAAGAAATTTTGTTCGTGATGAATTTTCAAGAAATATAGAAAAAGAGTTTGGTAAGCCCGATGTCATAGCTGGCGTTGCCACTGGTGCGATTGGAATAGGTATTTTAGTTGCCGAATGTTTGGGATTGCCTTTTGTATACGTTAGACCAGAACCTAAAAAACACGGAAGACAAAATCAAATTGAAGGTTTTTTACAAAGCGGACAAAATGTAGTGGTTGTTGAAGACTTAATTAGCACGGGAAATAGTAGCCTGCTTGCCGTTGAAGCATTGAGAGAAGCGGGTGCAAATGTTAAAGGCATGGCAGCTGTATTTACTTATGGGTTTGAAGTGGCGAAAGAAAACTTTCAAAAAGCAAATGTTGATTTAAAAACATTGAGCAACTATGAAACACTCTTACATTTGGCAGTTGACAAAGATTACATTTCTGAAAAAGAATTAAAAACATTGCAGGAATGGAGAGAAAGTCCATCAACTTGGAATGTTTAGTTAAAGATGATAGACGGTTAGATGATAGACGGTTAGACAACAACTTCATGATATTTATCTCTCATCTTTTAGTCTCTCATCTCTCATCTTTTAATATATCCTCTAAAAATAAAAAACATGAACCTAGAAAGTCCAAAAGTTACAGTTCAAAAGTCAGCACAACACATATTTGATTCTTTATCTGATGTCAAAAACTTTGAAAAATTAATGCCAGAAAACATTGCTAAATTTGAAGTGTTGGGTGATGATATATTTAATTTTGGTTTAAAAGGTATGCCCGAAATTAAGTTGCGATTAAAAGAAGGTGTACCTCATTCGAAAGTAAATCTAGCGGCGGCAAGCGATAAATTACCTTTCACCTTAACGGCTACTATTGATGAAGTTTCTGATTCCTCAAGTTCTATACAGTTGCATTTTGGGGGCGATTTTAATCCAATGATGGCGATGATGATCAAAGGACCAATTTCAAAATTTATAGAGACATTGGCAGAGAATATGCATAAACTTTAAGAGCAAGAGAAAAGAGAATAGAATATAGAGAATAAAAAATAAAGCTACTGAAAGGTGGCTTTTTTGTTTTTTACTTTGTCATTTCGAACGTAGAGAGAAATCACACATACCTACAATAAGCATCAATAAGACGAGATTTCTCTTGTTGGTCAAAATGTTAATGAGAATTTATTTAACCGTTGTCAATCGCTTATCGATAATTCGGTCCATATAATCTTGAACAAACGCCTTACAACGCAATTCCAATAAATCCATAACAACATTTCGTTTGGTAATCAAATTATTCTTCATGGCTTTATCGTTAGCATAATAAAATCCAATTGCTTTCTTACCATCAAAAGTGCAAATATAATCGCCACTCATAAATTGGTACCTATTAGATCCGTATTTAATCACAAAAGGAGCTACTTGCTTATCGCTAATTAGACTTCTTCCCCAACTTCTAAATGGTTTTTGATATCCTATCATATCTAATAGTGTTGGATAAATATCGATTTGTTGTGCCCAATCATTATTTACACCCACATACTTTTCGTCGGGAGAAAAGAATAAAATCGGAACGGTATTCTTGTTAAATTCTTTTCGGTATTCTTCATATGCAATGGTATTGCCATGATCTGCAACCAATACAAAAATGGTGTTTTTGTACCAAGATTGCTTTTTGGCAGCTGTAAAGAACTGCTTTAAAGAATAGTCGGTATATCCAATACTCTCATTAATATTTACCTTACCGGTTGGAAACTTACCTTCGTATTTTTCGGGTACTTTATAGGGTTCATGAGACGAAACAGAAAATAATGTTGCCATAAAAGGTTGTTGCTTTTTAGACAAGGTTTTATTAAAATACTGAAAAAAAGGTTCATCCCAAATTCCCCATACACCATCAAAATCAGCATCATTATTATACTCGGTTTTACCATAATAATGATCATACCCCAAAATGTTACCAAAACCTAAAAATCCCATGGAACCATTGGGTGCTCCATGAAAAAAGGAAGTATCATAACCTTGTGTTTTCAAAACCGAAACGAGTGATTCTATTTTTTGCTTCGGATAAGGCGACGAAGTAAAAGCATTTTGAAAAGACGGAATTCCGGCAATTATAGATGACATCCCGTGAATAGATTTCCATCCGTTAGCATAAGCATTGGTAAAAATCAAACTGTGATTGGCTAATGAATCAACAAAGGGTGTATACCCTTCATAGTCGGGTATATTTTTTCCTTTATTAAAAGCGCCACAATACTCACGCCCGAAACTTTCTAATATAAAAATGACAATGTTAGGTTTGGCAGCTGGGTTATTACTATACTGCTTAATTGGTACAAGTAAACTATCAACCTGTGCTTTAGGTAGCAAATTTACTTTTTGAAAGGTATTGGTATTCCATGTTCTGATGATTGAAAATGGAGTATTTAAAACAACATCCGACTGGGAAACATTAGTCACATAACGACTAGCATCTAAGATATTAATCGGTCGAGTACTTTTCTTAAAATCACCTCGAATTCCTCCGATACAAAGTGTCACAATTAATAGAAAACTTAAAATGGAAAAACCAAAGTATTTGGGATTTGGGATTTCTGTTTTTTGGTGTACTTTCGTTTTTTTGTATAAAAAAATCCAAAAATAAGCAAGCAGAAAAAACCATAAAAAAACATCCCAAAAGTGAACTAAAAAATCAAAAAGTAAAAGCAACTTATTACTCTCATTTTCAAGGGTATCCAGTGACGCTCTTGTACTCCTACTAAAAGTGTAACGGTAGTATATAAAATCGATAAAATTAGTCGCATAAGCCACTAAATTAGTTGCGAAATAAAGGTAAAACAAAAACTTTTGAAAATGCTTTTTCGTATTGTAAAGCAATGGAATAATTGACATTAAAATAAACAATCCATTCACATATAAAATAGTGGTTGTGTCAAAAGTTAACCCATGGTAACACAATTTTAAAAAGTCCATTACACTGTCAACTTTAATTAACGAACTATTATAAAAATAAAATAAAACTCTAGCAATTGTGTAAAAAATATAAGCCAATAATAGTCTAATAGCTACTGTCTTATACTCTTCTATTCGTGGGTATTTTTTCATTAAAAAAGTTGATTTTAGGCCACAAAACTACATAATTAAGGGCTAAATTCTTTATAATTTAAATTATTATTGTGTGAGAACCTATTATTAATTAATTTGCAATAAAATTATAAAATACATGATTCCAATCACAAGACTTTTCGACTTTCCCTATTACCAACTTGAAAAAAACAACAACCCTAGTTGTCTTGTTACAAAATACGATGGTGAATGGATCAAAACCTCAACACAAGAATATATCAATAAATCGAATGCTATTTCAAGAGCATTAATACGATTAGGGGTTCAAAAAAATAACAAAATTGCCATTATATCTTCTACCAATAGAACAGAATGGAATATCATGGATATTGGTTCTTTACAAACAGGTGCTCAGACGGTGCCGATTTATCCAACTATTTCGGCTGAAGATTATGAATATATATTAAATCATAGTGAAGCAAAATATTGTTTTATTTCTGATGAAGTGGTGTATCAAAAACTTATTTCTGTTAAATCGAATATTCCTTTGCTAGAAGAAATCTATTCTTTTAATGATATTGAAGGTTGTAAAAACTGGAAAACATTATTAGAATTAGGAAAGGACGAAAGTAATCAAGACGTGGTTGAAGACCGAAAAAATAATGTAAAACCGGAAGAATTAGCAACTATAATTTACACTTCTGGAACCACAGGAAGACCCAAAGGTGTAATGCTTTCTCACAACAATATTGTTTCAAATGTCTTAGATAGTTCTCCCCGAATTCCTTTTGAAGAAAGTACTAGTATTGCTTTAAGCTTTCTACCTGTTTGTCATATTTTTGAGCGCGTAATATTGTATATCTATCAATATTATTCGGTTTCCATCTATTTTGCTGAATCCATAGAAAAATTATCCGACAATATAAAAGAAGTAAAGCCAACTGTTTTTAGTGTAGTTCCAAGACTTTTGGAAAAAGTATATGATAAAATTATTGCCAAAGGGGAAGATTTGACGGGCATTAAAAAGAAATTATTCTTTTGGGCAGTAGAATTAGGTCTGCGTTATGAACCCTATGGCGCTAATGGTTGGTGGTATGAATTTCAACTAAGTATTGCTCGAAAACTCATTTTTAGCAAATGGAAAGCAGGTTTAGGTGGAAATATAAATGTACTTGTTTCTGGTAGTGCTGCGCTTCAACATCGTTTAATTAGAATTTTTGCAGCTGCTGGAATGCCCGTAATGGAAGGTTATGGTTTGACCGAGACATCACCCGTAATTTCTGTAAATGATCAAAAAAATAGAGGGTTTAAAGTTGGAACCGTAGGAAGGGTTATCAATAATGTTGAAGTAAAAATAGCTGAAGATGGCGAAATCCTTTGTAAAGGACCCAATGTAATGATGGGGTATTATAAAGACGAGCAGTTAACAAGTGAAGTACTAAAAGACGGTTATTTTCATACGGGTGATATTGGAGAACTTGACGATGATAATTTTTTAAAAATTACGGATCGTAAAAAAGAAATGTTCAAAACGTCTGGTGGTAAGTATATTGCTCCACAAATTATTGAAAATGAAATGAAGCAATCCTTATTTATTGAACAAATCATGGTTATTGGTGATGGTGAGAAAATGCCAGCTGCATTTATTCAACCAAGTTTTGAGTTTATAAAAGAATGGGCAAAACGTAAAAATTATGATATTGGACAATCACAAAAAGAAATTTCTTTGAACCAGTTAGTTATTGACCGAATTGAAAAAGAAGTAAATAAATATAATGAGAAATTTGGTAGTTGGGAAAAAATTAAACGTTTTGAATTAACTCCTGAAGCATGGACAATTGAAGGTGGACACCTAACGCCTACCATGAAACTAAAACGTAAAATAGTCAAAGAAATTTATAAAGACCTGTATCAAAAAATTTACAGTTAAACCATATACTATTACCTCCATGAAACTAAAACTACTATTCAGCTCTTTGATCATTTTGTTTTTATTTTCAGGTTGTAAAGAAAGTAAAACAGTAGATACGAATAAAAATGACTATCTTGATTTTTCTAAAAGAGATGATCAAGCCACGGGTGGTATCAAAATGATACCCATCTCCACTCCTATCGGGAACTTTAATGTGTGGACCAAAAGAGTTGGGAATAATCCAAAAATAAAAGTACTGCTTCTCCATGGCGGTCCAGGCGGAACTCATGAATTCTTTGAATGCTTTGATGGTTTTTTTCCTCAAGAAAATATAGAATACATTTATTATGATCAATTAGGTTCGTATTATAGTGACCAACCTAACGATAACAGTCTTTGGACAACAGAGCGTTTTGTAGAAGAAGTAGAACAAGTGCGTAAAGCACTAAAATTAGATAATTCGAACTTTTATTTAATGGGACAATCATGGGGTGGAATTTTAGCGATGGAATACGCTTTAAAATATCAAAAAAACTTAAAAGGATTAATTATAGCCAACATGATGGCAAGCGCACCAGCGTATAATAAATATGCCGAAGAAGTTCTTGGTCCACAACTTGAACCTAAAGTGTTTTCTCAAATTAAAGAGTTTGAAAAAAATAAAGACTACTCGAATCCTAAATATATGGAGTTGTTGATGAATTACTATTATACGGAACACATTCTAAGAATGCCTGTTGCTAAATGGCCCGAATCAATTAACAGAGCATTCAAACATCTAAATCCAAATGTGTATGTGTATATGCAAGGCCCGAGCGAATTTGGAATAACAGGTAATGCTACTCTGAAAAATTGGGATGTTACATCACGTTTAAAAACATTGAGCATTCCAACCTTAGTTATTGGAGCAAAATATGATACCATGGACCCAAAACACATGGAATGGATATCCAAAGAGGTTCAAAACGGTCGCTTTTTATATTGCCCGGATGGAAGCCATTGCTCACAATATGATGATCAGGAGCATTATTTTCCTGGTGTTATACGTTTTTTAAAGGATGTAGATAAAGGGTTGATTAAATAAATGTAAGTTTTAAATTCCATTTTACCTTTCATTTTGTTGTTCAAACATCTATTAATTAAAGTATAGTAATATAGATTACTGTCATTTTTAAACTCCAACTATTATATAATTATTATCATAACTATGAATATCATAATTATAAACGTAATTTATAGATGTGATTTTTTGTGTAAGATTAACAAAAAAGACCTTCAATTTCTTGAAGGTCTTTCTTATTTATAACTTAGTTTAAACTATCGTTTCACTACTCTTATAGTTTGTAAATTATCTTCTTGTGCTACAACCACGTTGTAAACTCCACTTGGATAATTGTTACCAATAGATGTAGTTTCTAAATCACTTGTTCTCAATTCTCTTTGCTCAATTATTCTACCGACCATATCGTACACTTTTACGTTTACTACTGATTGGCTTGTGGTTTTAACATCCAACATAAAGTTATCCGCAAATGGATTTGGATACGCCGTAGCTTTAAACGGTACTAGTACCGCTTTTGCTATTGATGGTGCTACCACACTAATTTCACAAGAATTTCCATAATCACCAAACACGCCATTTATTTGTATTGCTACTTCAATAAAATAGGTTTGTCCTACTTGTACCTCTGGGAAATCACTCATTTTAAAGTAAGAATAATCTAAATCTCTACTTGTAATTAAAAATACTTCTTCTGGATTACCTGGGTCTGGCTGAGTTAACTTAACTCTATATCTAGGGAAACCTGGATAAGGAACAATGTTTAATTGTTGTGTTAATGTATAACTATTGCCACATTGCGTTTGAACCAACTGTGTTGTTGGGAATACTGGTGTTGTGATATGACATTCCGATCCGTATCCTGACGGAGTAGACACTCCATCAATTGGACTGTAATACTGTACAGAAATCGAGTAATTCGTGCTAAACGATAAGGTAGTTCCAAACAACGATAGTTGTGTAAAACGACTTGGTAGTATCGCTGTAGTGAAGTATGTT
>CANHWG010000060.1 GCA_947464335.1 Flavobacteriaceae bacterium | reverse complement strand
GCCCATCTTCTCAAACTCACCATTTTCGATGCCTAAATGCCAAGGTAAATTAAAATGTTCGGGAACGCCAGCTATTTTGATTGTTTTCATTTTATTAATTTAAGATGAGAGACTTTTGTCTATTATCTCATCATCTATTATCTATTCTCTTTTTTTTAAAGGATTCTCCATTTGCCACCATTTCCAAATTACTCCATTTTCATCGGGATACTCTTCCATAAAAGTCATTCCTACTTTTTGCAGAATATGATTAGAAGCACCATTTTCAGAATGGGTGTAGGCATTCATTTTATCTATTTTCATTTGATTAAAGCCATAGTCTAACCAAGCCAATGAAGCTTCGGTTGCGTATCCTTTGCCCCAGAACTTTTCATTTAAACGATACCCATAATCATAGAAGTTTGTGTTTCCGTTTTCGATATGATCGTCTATGTATTTAATGCCGGTCCAGCCAATGAATTCGCCTGTTTCTTTCAGGATTGTTGCAAACCGACCAATATTATTTTTTTCGTATTGCCCACGAACATATTCTATGATTTTGATGGTTTCTTCGACAGTTTGTGTTGGATTTTGCCATAGGTATTTATGCACTTCTGGATTATTATCCATAGCAAACATGGCGTCAGCATCAGAAAGTTCTAATGGGCGAAGGATGAGTCGGTCGGTTTCGAGAATAAGCTTCATTAATATTTTTTTTTAGCCCCGATAGGAGTGGAAATCCTGACATTGCGAAAGACAATCATGATGAGATTGCTTCGTTCCTCGCAATGACAGATTGCAATGTATAGCGGGAATCAGCTCCTATAATTACTCAGCTAATTTTCCTAAAGTGTACTGAATTAAGGCATCAACTGCTTTATACGGATCATCACTAAAGGTTCCGTTCGCGCGATTGGCAATGATAGCATTTAAGGACAAACAATTGTGACCCAATAGTTTTCCTAAACCATAAATAGCCGAAGTTTCCATTTCGAGATTGGCCATTCGAGTTTCACCAAATTTAAAAGTATCCATTTTGCTGTTCAATTCAGAGTCTTGAATTCCCAAGCGCAACACTCTTCCTTGTGGTCCATAAAAACCACCTGCAGTTCCCGTAATTCCTTTATGAATTTGGTTGCTGTCGAATTTGTTTTTAAGTATTTCGGAACAACCAATAATGTAGGGCTTTCCTTTTCTCATGTCCCAATTGGTGTGTCTGATAAACGCTTCTTCCATATCAGTTTCTGAAATAGCATCAATTAAATAGGAGCGAAGCATGTTGTCTAAACCTAATCCAAATTCACCCATCACAAAACCATCAACCGGAATATCTTCTTGAAGAGAACCCGAAGTTCCGATACGAACAATGTTAAGTGAAGTCAGATTTTCCTTTGGTTCACGAGTTTCTAAATCAATATTGACTAGGGCATCCAACTCGTTCATGGTGATATCAATGTTGTCTGGACCAATTCCGGTTGACATTACAGTGATTTTTTTTCCTTTATAGGTTCCGGTTTGGGTTTTGAATTCCCGCTTTTGAGTTGAGAATTCAATACTGTCAAAAAACTGTGTAATTTTTTCAACCCTATTTTGGTCGCCTACAAAGAGGATATCGTGTGCAATATTTTCGGGTCTTAGATTTAAGTGATACACACTTCCGTCAGGATTTAGTATTAATTCGGATGATTTAATCATGGTTGTTTTTTTAATTATTGTTTCGGGTTTCGGGTTGCGAGTTTCGAGTTTTAGGTTTTTATCCCGCAACTTTCAACCAGGAATCATGAAATTATTTAACCACCTACGCGTTTAACTTTGAAGCCCTTGTCTTTTAAAAGCGTCATTATTTTGTCGCGGTAATCGCCTTGAATGATGATGGAACTATCTTTGAAAGTGCCGCCAACGCTGAGTTTAGTTTTTAATTCTTTGGCTAATGCTTTAAAATCTTCATCACTTCCTTCATAACCTTCTATGATAGTGGTAGCTTTGCCTTTACGCTTTTCGTATTTGCAAATCATCGGTTCTTTTTGGATAAAAAGAACGTGCTCTTGCGCTTCAACTGCTTCGGGTTCGTTGGAAGGTTGATGCTCGGGAAACAGTTTTTTTAGTTGGTCTTGTAAATCCATAAGAGAGTAAAATTACAAAAAACAAATTCCAAATTCCAAAATTATACGGTGATAATTTGGAATTTGGAATTTAGGGTTATTAGTTTAAATCTATTTGATTAAGCCCAATTCCACTAATCTTTCGTGAAGGAATTCACCAGCTGTGATGTCATCGTATAATTTAGGATGATTGGCATCAATACATTCAGGTAAACAATTTAAGGACATATCACTTACCGGATGCATGAAAAACGGTATAGAGTAACGGGAATTTCCCCATAATTCTCTTGGCGGATTCACCACTTGGTGAATGGTCGATTTGAGTTTGTTGTTGGTATGTCTCGATAACATATCGCCTACATTAATCATCAACTCGTCGGGTTCTGCCATAGCATCTACCCATTGTCCGTCGTTATTCATAACCTGTAATCCTTTGCCTTGGGCACCCATCAATAAAGTTATCAAATTGATATCGCCATGAGCAGCAGCACGAACGGCTCCGTCTTTAGGTTCATCAGTAATGGGTGGATAATGAATTGGGCGTAAAATACTGTTTCCATCTTTTACGAATTGGTCAAAATAAAACTCATCCAATCCGATATGTAAAGCCAGCGCTCTTAAGACATACACTCCGGTTTTTTCGATCATTTGAAAAGCTTCTTTTCCGACAGTGTTAAATTTTGGTAATTCAGAAACGGTTACATTATCAGGATAAGCACCTTCGTATTTAGAACCTACACTAACGTACTGACCAAAATGCCAAAACTCTTTTAAATCGCCAGCAGATCTACCTTTAGCTGATTCTTTTCCGAAAGAAACAAATCCTCTTTGTCCGCCAATGCCTGGAATTTCATATTTTTTTTTGGTTTCTAATGGAAGACTGAAGAAATTACGCACTTCTTCGTACAAACTTTCTACTAATTGATCATCTAAAAAATGACCTTTTAATGCTACGAAGCCAATATCTTCGTAAGCTTTTCCGATTTCATTTACAAACTTTTGTTTACGTGCCGGATCGTCCGACAGGAAATCACGTAAGTCAACACTTGGGATTTGTTGCATAATGTTACGTTTTATTTGGGAAGCTTCCCCTATTAAAACGGCAAAATTAATTGTTTTTTATTTTAAATCAGCAGTAATTAATGAACAATTATGCGCTTCTTAGTTTTTTAACTGAAAAATAATCTATAACGCAAAATAGTTTCTTTACTACAACGATATAATAGTGAAATAAAACATAAACTTGCCAATCAATTTTTATATTTTTGCAGGGCTTTAAACAAAACGCAATGAATTTCGATAGAAAAGACTTATCCAATGTTCAGTTATTGGATTTATATAAAAGATTACTTAAGCCAAGACTTATCGAGGAAAAGATGCTCATCCTTTTGCGACAAGGTAAAGTCTCTAAATGGTTTTCTGGTATTGGTCAGGAAGCTATTTCGGTAGGTATTACGGCTGCATTAGATAAAGATGAGTATATTTTGCCCATGCACAGAAATCTTGGGGTTTTTACCGGGCGTGATATTCCGTTGCACCGTTTATTTTCGCAATGGCAGGGTAAGAAAACCGGATTTACCAAAGGTAGAGATCGAAGTTTTCACTTTGGGACACAAGAATTCAACATCATCGGAATGATATCGCATTTAGGGCCACAACTGGGTGTTGCTGACGGTATTGCTTTAGCCAATAAACTCAAGAAGAACGCAAAAGTAACAGCTGTTTTTACGGGTGAAGGCGCTACATCAGAAGGAGATTTTCATGAAGCGTTAAACATTGCAGCCGTATGGGATTTACCCGTTTTATTTGTGATTGAAAATAATGGATATGGTTTATCGACACCAACCAACGAACAATACCGTTGTGAAAACTTAGCCGATAAAGGAGTGGGTTATGGTATGGAAAGTCATATTATTGATGGGAATAATATCCTAGAAGTCTATACTAAAATAGCCGAACTTAAAGCATCGTTAGCTGAAAACCCAAGACCCGTGTTGTTGGAGTTCAAGACCTTCAGAATGCGCGGACACGAAGAGGCGAGTGGTACGAAATATGTTCCGCAAGAATTGATGGATTTATGGGCAATTAAAGACCCGATTTCAAATTATAAGGAATGGTTATTTCAAATAAGTGTGCTTTCTGAAGAGGAAGATACCAAAATTACCAAAGCGATAAAGAAAGAAATTGACGAGCATTGGGCGATTACACAAGCCGAACCTGAAGTAGTTGCTAGTTTAGAAGAAGAGTTAGGTGATGTCTACAAACCGTATGATTTTGAAGAAGTTACCCCTTCAGATAAAGTAGAAAATATTCGTGTGGTTGATGCTATATCCAATGCTTTGCGCCAATCGATGGAGCGACATGACAACTTGGTGATTATGGGTCAAGATATAGCCGAATATGGTGGTGCATTTAAAATAACCGATGGTTTTGTGGCGCAGTTTGGAAAAGAGCGCGTTCGAAACACACCAATCTGCGAAAGTGCTGTAGTTTCTGCCGGGATGGGGTTATCTATCAATGGTCATAAAGCGATTGTAGAAATGCAATTCGCCGATTTTGTTTCTACTGGATTTAATCCGATTGTGAATTTATTAGCCAAACAACACTATCGTTGGAACGAAAAAGCTGATGTGGTAGTACGAATGCCTTGCGGTGGTGGCACACAAGCCGGTCCTTTTCATTCACAAACCAACGAAGCGTGGTTTACTAAAACGCCCGGATTGAAAGTAGTGTATCCAGCGTTTCCATATGATGTAAAAGGATTATTGAATACGGCGATTAACGACCCTAATCCGGTTATGTTTTTTGAACACAAACAATTATACCGTTCGATATATCAAGACGTTCCTTCCGATTATTATACCATTCCGTTTGGAAAAGCCACTTTACTTAAAGAAGGAACTCAGGTAACTATTATTTCGTTTGGTGCTGGAGTCCATTGGGCATTGGAAACATTGGGCAAACATTTAAACATCAGTGCAGATTTGCTTGATTTGCGTACGCTACAACCGTTAGATAGCGAAGCTATTTTTACCTCAGTAAAGAAAACGAATAAAGTAATTATTTTACAAGAAGACACTTTGTTTGGTGGCGTTGCTAGTGATATTTCATCGATGATTATGGAACAGTGTTTTGAATATTTAGATGCACCAGTACGAAGAGTTGGTAGTTTGGAAAGCGCTATCCCGTTTGTAAAAGCTTTGGAAGATCAGTATTTGCCTAAGGAGCGGTTTGAATCAGAATTGTTGGCATTGTTGGCGTATTAAATACTATAATGATTGTGATTTTAAACATTCATTTTAGTATGTTTTTCTAATCGTTCTTGTATTACTTGCAACGGCGTAGCTATGGCATTCACATACTGAAAATTTCCATCACGTTGATTGTTGATAGAAAGCTGTATCGGACACGCTTCACTCTGAACAGCATTTACTTTGAAGGTATTTGTCTTTTCATCATACACCACATAGGGCGCTCCCGAAGAACCAAATCGGAAATAACCTTTGATTAAATAGCGTAATCCTTCCAGGTTATAATTACCACCAATACGCTCCTGAAAAATAGCAAAATGTTCCGTAAATCCTTCTATTTGTGCTTTGTTTAAAAGCTTTCCAATTTCACTGGTAGGTGAACTTTGTAAGCAATAATAGTTTTCCTGATTATCGTCTAAAAGAGTATAATCAACCTCAAGGCAAGGCATTGCATCAATAACTTCCTTGGGTGTGTTTATGATTTTGTATAATGCTATATCTTCATTATAAAATGCTTCAACCAATTCGACTTCAACCAAAAAAGTATGTCTTTGAATCGCAGGTTCGGCAAAATAAGTAGTTGGATTAAAATGTTTTGAGAGTTCTGAATCGTTGTAAAACAACTCATTTTTAAACTGAACGACCAGATGTGGTTTGCATATTTTGCGATTCATCATGGTTATCCAACGGGTGTCAAAATTGATTTGCTTGAGCAGGTTAATAATATTTTGATAATCATTCGGATTGGTAATGTTGGCGTATCGTCTTTGATTGCTTAATTCTAAAGGATAGCAGCTTTCAAATAGCTGTGCTTGTTCGGAATTTAGGTACGGAAAAATATCGGTTAGGTATATTCCGTTATCAATAGATTTAAAAATAGTGGCTTCTGTTTTTAAGTTATGTGCCACCGAAAGTATAAATCCATTGCCAATATGAAACGCACAAATGTTGTTTTCAAAATGCCGCCTATGTGGTTCCTCTTTATTCTGAATTAACATGATACGGAATAATGGTGACGTTTGTTCGTGGGTTAGCTCGAGTTGTTTTAGAAGTTTATGGTTTGGTGTCATAGTAGTTTTAATAAAAGCAGTTTCAGGTGTTTTTAATAGTTAAGTAAAGTAAGGAATTTAAAATTAAGAATTACGAATTATTTTTTCTACCACAAGTAGGATGACTATTCCGATACAATAACATATAATATCCATCCAAGCAAAAGAAGTTCCAATCACGGTTCGAGCTATACTATTGTTTTGGAGACCTAAAATTTCAATTATGTTCAAATACTGAAGCGTTTCTACTCCAAAAGCAAAAAGAAGTACAAAAATTGCAGTAGGAATGACCTTAGTATTGAAGAGCGATTTAATAAAACAATAAATTAGAATAACAACTAGAACATCTCCAATATAAGGTCTCACGATAGCATCATGAACATAAATTGCTATCAAAAATTCAATAAAAAAAAGAAAAAGGGTCAACCCAAAATAGGTTTTATTCCATTTTAGCATAGTGTGTTTTGTTAGGTGTCAATAGTATGAAAAAAATCAATTGAAACAAGTCATAAAAAAGTATTAAAACCAAAATTAATTACAGGATAAATCTAATTATTTACCTTATTTTTGTGGCACTTTAAAAAAATAGTATTCCAATCTTATGGAAAAGAAAATATTCTCCATTTTATTCTCAACCCGTTTAATGGCAATTTTGTTTCTTGGTTTTGCTATCGCTATGGCAACAGGAACATTCATCGAAAGCAAATACAATACCGATACCGCTCGAATTTGGGTTTATAATGCCTGGTGGTTTGAAGCAATTATGTTGTTTTTTGTGATTAATTTCTGTGGAAATATTAAACGGTATCAGCTATACAAAAGAGAGAAATGGCCAACATTGTTGTTGCACTTGTCGTGGATTTTTATCATCTCAGGTGCATTTGTAACCCGTTACATCAGTTATGAAGGAATGATGCCTATTCGTGAAGGAGAAACTTCCAATCAGTTTTATTCAGATAAAAGTCATTTAACAATTTATGTTGATGGAATTTATAAAGGAAAAATGATGCGTCGGGTAATTGAAGAACCACTATTGCTTTCACCTGTTGCCGATAATAGTTTTTCTATTGACAAAAAATTTGATACTATTCCATTTTTGGTTCAATACAAAGACTTTGCGCTAGATGCTAAAGAAACCATTAAAGAAGATAAAAAAGGCGATGTCTATTTAAAGTTAGTTGAATCGAGTGGTGGCACTAGGCATGAGCACATGCTTAAAGAAGGTGAGGTTCAAAACATTCATAATCTATTGTTTTCGGTTAATAAACCAACAAAGGGAGCGATTAATATTGATACCCAAACCAATACGATTACTTCGCCGTTTGAAGGACAGTTTATGAGAATGGCTGATAAACTTCAAGGTAAAGTAGCCAAAGATTCTATACAACCATTAATGTATCGTTCCTTATATACTCTTGGAGAAGCACAGTTTGTAATTCCAGACCAACCCAAAAAAGGATTCAAAACCTTCAAATCAAGTGGTGATTTTAAAGCAAAAAAAGGAGATGATGCTCTTACTTTAGTAATAAAATCGGGAGGAAAAGAACAAGAGGTTACACTAGTAGGTTCAAAAGGAAAACAAGGTGAACCTAAAAGTTTTAAATTGGGCAAGTTAGATTTTACCTTAAGTTATGGTAGCAAAGTATATAATTTACCGTTTAGAATAAAATTAAACGATTTTATTGCCGAAAAATATCCTGGAACAGAAAAAAGCTATTCTGCTTACGAAAGTAAAGTTACCGTTATTGATTCTACAGATAAATTTGATGCCCGAATATTCATGAATAATATTTTAGATTATAAAGGATATCGTTTCTTTCAGGCCTCTTTTGATCCTGATGAAAAAGGAACAGTGCTATCCGTGAATCATGATTTTTGGGGAACAATGATTACCTATATAGGTTACTTTATCTTATTTTTTACAATGCTCGTAATTCTTTTTGTAAAAGGTTCACGCTTTACCGATTTGAAACTGAAATTAGAAAAGATTAAAAACAAAAAAGCTAAAATTTCGGCCATAATAATTTTGTTTTTTTCTTTTAATGGAATGGCTCAAAATCATGGACATAGTAATCGCTTACCAAATCAAAAACAGATTGATTCCATTATTAATAAGTATAAAGTTTCTGAAAAGCATGCGAATCAATTTGGTCGATTAGTTATTCAAGATGAAGGTGGAAGAATGAAGCCAATCAATACTTTTTCATCTGAGTTGCTACGAAAAGTAAGTCATAATAATACCTATAAGGGTTTGAATTCGGATCAAGTATTTATCTCGATGACCCAATTCCCAACAGTTTGGTTTGAAACGCCATTAATTTATATCAAAAGTGGCAATGACAGTATCCGAAAAATACTCGGAATTCCAGCTGATGCAAAATACGCCACTTTTCGCTCGTGTTTTGATGAAAAAGGAAACTATAAATTATCTCCTTATTTAGATGAAGCTTATAAAGCAGCCAATCCCAATAATTTCGAAAAAGATTTCGTGGAGACCGATAAAAAAGTAAATCTTTTAAATTCGGCTTTAAGCGGAAAAATATTGCGTATTTTTCCATTACCGAAAGATAGTAACAATAAATGGCTTTCCTTTTTAGAAATTAATCATAGAACAGGAACGGCTATAGACACAATCAAACTTGCCTTGCCGGCCTATCTTGATGCTGTAATGAAAGCCACTCAGGATAAAAATTATACAATGGCCAATACCTATTTGGTAGGTATGGAAAATTACCAAAAGAAATTTGGAAAAGCGGTTCGTCCATCGGATAAAAAAATTGATTACGAGATTTTGTATAACAAGTATGACGTCTTACAAAAGTTACCTTACTGGTATTTAACAGCAGCTGCTTTGATGTTTTTATTTGTTGTGATTGGTATATTTAAAGAAAGGAAATGGGTAGGAATCGTTGTGAACTTAATGCATGTAATCATAGGTTTACTATTTACTATTCATACGGTAGCTTTAGTCTTTAGATGGTATATATCAGGTCATGCTCCTTGGAGTAATGCCTATGAAGCCATTGTATATGTTGCTTGGTCGACTATGTTCTTTGGTTTAGCTTTTGCCTGGTCAAAACGAAAACCTACACTATCTATTAATTATTTATTTGACTCTATCTTCGGATTGTTTTTTAAGAGCACCTCTAAACTTACCGTTGCCTCTTGTGCTTTTGTATCGGCTATGATCTTAACCGCTGCTTATGCCAACTGGATTGACCCAGAAATTGCAAATTTGCAACCGGTCTTAAATTCCTATTGGTTAATGATTCATGTTGCAGTAATTGTAGCTAGTTATGGTCCGTTTGCTGTAGGGATGATATTAGGATTTGTTTCGTTGTTATTAATAATTTTCACTAACAAAGAAAATAAATCTAGAATGGAATTGAATTTGAAAGAAATTACCATAATTAATGAAATGGCTTTGACCATTGGTTTGGTTATGTTAACCATCGGAAACTTTTTAGGTGGGCAGTGGGCAAATGAAAGTTGGGGTAGGTATTGGGGCTGGGATCCAAAAGAAACTTGGGCGTTAATTAGTATTATGGTGTATGCTTTTGTTATTCATGCTCGATTTGTTCCAGCATTACGAAATTCATGGATATTCAACTTAATGGCTATGTATGCTTTTGTGTCAATTTTGTTTACCTATTATGGTGTAAATTTCCACTTGGTTGGTTTGCATTCTTATGCTAGTGGAGAAGCAAAATCCTTAAGTTGGATTTGGATTACTTTAAGTGGTATGACTTTAATAGGCGCTTTTGCTTATCCAAAGTATCGGAAGTATTATAAAAAGTAAGTAGTGATTTTTTTATTAATTTTACATTTTTACAACCTGATATTTACCTGTGATTTTTAATAGAAAACCTTTAATTTAGTTTAATTTTATCAAAAAAATATGAAAAAAATAACACTTTTTATTACAGTTTTAATCTTATGTAGTTGCCAAAATCAGGCGCAAGAAAAACCTAATAACGTAGAAATGGAACCACTTATTGAAGCCCAAGAACACATCCTAGTTCAAGATAAAAAGGAAACTCAAAATATTTATAAGTTTAAAGTAACCGATATAAACGGCAAAGAATTTGACTTTTCTACATTAAAAGGTAAAAAGATATTAATTGTCAATACCGCTTCCGAATGTGGATTAACACCACAATACAAAGATTTGGAAGCTATTTATGAAAAATATAAAGTTCTTAATTTCGTTATTGTTGGTTTTCCTGCCAATAATTTTGCTTCTCAAGAACCCGGAAGCAATAATGAGATTGAAAAATTTTGTAAAAAAAATTACGGTGTAACATTTCCTATGATGAGTAAAATATCGGTTAAAGGAAAAGATATGCATGAAATCTATCAATTTCTTACCCAAAAAAGTAAAAATGGTTTACAAGACAGTGAAGTGGAATGGAATTTCCAAAAGTACTTAGTTAACGAAGAAGGTAAATTAGTAAAAGTGTTAGCTCCAAAAGTATTGCCAACAGATAAAGAAATCATTGGGTGGATTAACAATAAATAAGAATTATTAGTTTTCTATATTATATGTCAAAAAAAGTTAAAGCATTCGTATACAATTTTTTAAGCTTTGCGTTATTTTTTCTTCCTTCGTATTACTTAATTCAACATTATGGAGGATTATCAATAACCGGATTTTTTATACCTATTACGGCTTTTGTAGTTGCAACATTGTTAGCGCCAAAGTTTCAAGCGGTTCAAACTCGTGATGGTGAAAAGTTGTTTATGAAATGGCTTTTAAGAAAAGGAGTGAAGGAAATAAAATAGTTTAAAAACAGGAAAGAAAAAGATTTTCTTTCCTGTTTTTTATTTTTTTGATGTATCTTTTTTCTCTTTTGGTTTTACAGTTGATTTATACAGTGGTAAAAAGTACGATACGGTATAATTGAATCCAACCCCAAAATCACCATTATACGTTCGGTTAAAACCAGGAATATAAAGATTATCGAAGTTGTCCGGTAATTTTTGCGATACCATACGATTTAGTCTGAAGCTAAACCCAATAAATATATTATTAAAAACTTCAGCTTTCATTCCAGCAACCACTTCTATCCATTGAGCAGTAAGGCCATTAAATTTTTGTCCATCAATAATCACGGGAGCTTCTTCAAAATACGGATTCGGATTATAAACTTGATAACTGTTTAAGGTTTGGCTAAAACTACTTACGCCATAGCGAAGTCCGATAGAAATGATATTCTCCATATTGAGCCAATTTTCATAACTATTGTAATCAAAACCCACTTTCAAATACGAACCTTCGGTAGTAAAATTAAGTTGTGTCTCTTCAACAGTTTTGTTTTCGTTCCCAATTTCAGCCGCTAAATAATAACTTCGGGTTAAGCGAAAATCACCAACTAATTCAATACCACGATAGTCTTTTTCATAAAATGAACGGGTCAACTTAAATAAATCAGCACCCACACGCAATCCGTAACGTTCTTTTTTTAACGGAATACTATCTTTTTGGGGTTCTGTTGCTTCTTGTGCATTGCCTAAAAATGAAAGCAATACCAAGAAAATATTAAAATAAAATCTTGATGTGAGTCTCATTTTCAGTTATTATGTTTGTGGTTAATATAGAATAATCTAGTATCCAAAAATTATCAGGGATGAATGCATCGGTTTTAATTACACCATCTGGTGCTGCATTTAAAGTGAAAATCGTTTTGAATCCACAAGCTCTAGATACAAAAACATTTTGTGGAGTATAATTAAATTGAAGAAAATCTTCATTTATATTCGTGGTACTTGTGCTATTAAGAATCAAGCTATATTTTGTTGTTATATAATTTATTTTAAGTGGTAATTCTAATTTATTACCATCAAAAAGATATCTATCCTCATCATCGACAGGTAACGATTCGTTAAAAACAATAAAATCGTCTGCTCCTTCAGCTTTAACTTTTAGATTTAATACATTTTTTAAATTGGCTGGATTGGAAATGTCATAAAACTCAATTATCAATCGAGGTGTTGTTTCATCCGTACAAATGTCGTCCTTCTCGCAAGCGGAAAAGCATAATGTAATTAGTAGAAGAGTAAGTATTCTTTTCATAGTGTTCAGTGTTCAGTTTTTAGTGTTCAGGATTTAATAATAAGTGTTCAGTTTATAATTCTTTCTGACCACTAATCACTAAAAACTGATCACTTTTTTTCCAAAAGTACAACATTTTCTACATGATGCGTTTGCGGAAACATATCAACCGGACGAACACGCGTAACTTTATAATGTGCATCCATTAATGCCAAATCTCTAGCTTGTGTGGCCGAGTTGCAACTAACATATACAATCTTATCGGCGCCAATTTTAATCAATTGCGCTACTACATCTTTGTGCATTCCGTCGCGTGGCGGATCAGTTATGATAACATCGGGTTTGCCATGTTGGGCAATAAAATCATCATTGAAAACATTTTTCATATCGCCCACATAAAACTCACAGTTCGAAATAATGTTGCGTTTAGCATTTTCTTTTGCGTCGGCAATCGCTTCGGGAACGGCTTCAACACCGATTACTTTTTTCGCTTGTTTAGATACAAACTGCGCTATGGTTCCGGTTCCGGTATATAAATCATAAACGACTTCATTTCCAGTTAACCCTGCGAATTCTCGAGTGATTTTATAAAGTTCATAAGCTTGATCAGAATTGGTTTGGTAAAATGATTTGGCATTAATACTAAAATGCAAACCTTCCATTTCTTCTAAAATGTAATCCCTTCCTTTAAACAATTTGATGTCTTGGTCGTATAGCGTATCGTTCGCCTTACTATTAATAACATATTGTAGAGAAGTGATTTGTGGAAACGTTGCGTGGATATGATTCAACAACAATTCACGTTGTGTTTTATCTTCTTTAAAAAACTGAAGCAATACCATGATTTCTCCTGTGGATGCCGTTCTAATCATCAAAGTACGCAATAAACCTTCGTGGTTACGAGCATTAAAAAACGTCATCTCATTTGCAATAGCAAATCGTTTGATTTCGTTTCTGATAGCATTGGATGGATCTTCTTGTAGATGGCATTTTTCAATATCTAATATCTTATCCCACATTCTCGGAATATGAAAACCCAAAGCTGGATTTTTACTTAAAGATTGGTCTTCTGATTTAATTTCCGTTTCGTTTAACCAACGTGTATCTGAAAATCCAAATTCCATTTTATTTCTGTAAAAGAATTGTTTTTCAGAACCTAAAATGGGTTCAAAGTCGGGTAATTCAATTTTTCCAATACGTTTTAGGTTATTATAGACTTCTTGATTTTTATAAAACAACTGTTGTTCGTACTTCATATTCTGCCATTTGCAACCGCCACAAGCACCGAAATGTTGGCATACTGGCTCAATTCGGTTTTCGGAATAGGAGTGAAATTTTATGGCTCTGCCTTCAAAATAAGACTTTCTCTTTTTTAAAGTTTGCACATCTACAATATCGCCCGGCACAACATTAGGTATAAAAATAACTTGACCTTCCGGAGCTTTAGCTACTGATACGCCTTTGGCGCCTGCATCTAAAATGGTTACATTTTCAAAAATAACTTTGTTGGTTTGTTTTCTTCCCATAGGGCAAAAATAAACTATTGCTTAAAACTGGGTAATGATTTAAGAAAAAAATATAAATTAGAGGAAAAATTTAAAAGTGTATACTCATTTAGCATTATTAAGAGGTATCAACGTTTCGGGTCATAAAATGATTAATATGGTGGCTTTGAAAAAAGCCCTCGAAGCCATTGGGTTTACAAATGTAGTGACTTATATCCAATCGGGTAATGTGTTTGTAGATGCCAAAGAGGAAAGTCCAGCTAAGGTGGGTTTTTTGATTAAGCAGGAAATTTTTAAAGAGTTTGGGCACGATGTTCCGGTAATTGTTATTGGTAAAGAAGATTTGCAAGCTTGTTTGGATAGAAACTTATTTTTAAACGAAGCTGAAATTGATTTAAAGAAATT
>CANHWG010000059.1 GCA_947464335.1 Flavobacteriaceae bacterium | reverse complement strand
AACTCATAAAAGGCTACGATAATCATAATTTCAAATTATTATCAAACAATATCAATAGCGTTTTATTAAAAGATTCTGAATTACATGGTGTTTTAATCACAATCAGGAAAAATAAGCACTCCCATAACTTTGACCCATCAAAAATGGCATCTATAATTTTTGAAATATGAAAGAGTATATTCGAGTGGGAACAGAATATTTTAAGGAAGTGTTATGTCCTCTTATGAGTGGCGACAATATCAAATCATTGATAAAATGGAATAAAGCCACCATTATTGATGATTTTGGGAAAGACAGTTTGAAAGTCATAAAAAAATATGAAACTTTCTGTACGTTTCCGTCACACATTAATTATCAAAGAGAGATTAATAATTTTTACAATAAGTATGAACCTCTTTCTTATTGTGTGAGTGAAAAAGGAGATTGGGAAAATATAAAACTCTTTCTGCAACATCTTTTTGGTAAGCAGTATGAACTAGGATTAGATTATTTAACAATTCTTTGGAAGCACCCCAGTCAAATCTTACCCATATTGTGCTTGGTAAGTGTGGAGAGAAACACAGGTAAAAGCACCTTTCTAAAACTCTTAAAACTGATTTTTGAAGGTAATATGACAATCAATAAGAATGAAGACTTTAGAAGTCGTTTTAATTCCGATTGGGCAGGAAAATTAATTGTGGCTGTTGACGAAGTATTACTCGACAAAAAAGAAGACAGCGAACGTATAAAGAACCTTTCAACCTCTAATCATTACAAACTAGAGGGCAAAGGAGTTGACAAAGTTGAAATCGAGTTTTTCGGGAAATTTATTCTATGTTCAAATAATGAAGAAAACTTTATTAAAATTGACGATTTAGAAATTCGATACTGGGTAATTAAAGTCAATCCTTTTGCAAAAGAAAATCCAGACTTATTAGAGCAAATGAGAAAAGAAATTGCTTCATTCGCATATCATTTAACTCATAGGAAAATTGAAACCCAAAGAACAACCCGAATGTGGTTTACTAAAGAGCAGATTTATACCAAAGCATTAGATGTTTTAGTTCGTGGAAACAGAACTTCTATTGAAAAGGAAATTGAAGAGTTTTTAATTGACCAGTTCTGCACTCTTGAATTGGATGAATTATATTATACCACTAAAGATTTGCACGAACAATTAAACTTAGCCAATATAAGAGTAGGGAAAAATTATGTATCTAAAATAATTACAGAGAATTTTAAACTTGAACCAAAAAATAGTAGCTACAATTTTTACAGTTTGGATTTATCTACAATGAATAGCGGGAAATGGAGTGTTTATACTGAAAGTCGAAAAGGGCGATTCTATACTTTCAAGAGAGACGAATTTATCAAATAATGTTGATTTGTTGACAAACAAGAAAAAAGCCAATACAAACAATACTTTGCAAGTCAACCGTGCATCAACAAACTGTCAACAAAATATATTTCGAGGTATTCAGTAATTTTTTTGTTGACAGCGTGTTGACAATTTGTTGAAGTCATAAACCTAATAAATAAAAGACTTTACGGCATAATTTCAACAAGTCAACAAAAACAATACTTTCTCACACTTAATTTTTAATGCGTGGTAACAGGGTTACAACTATAACATTGTTTTAGTATAAAAACCATTGCAATGACATTGCAATACCTCGTAATTTCTTTAAAACAGACAGTAATAGTATTAATCAATCATTGCAATGGTATTGCAATGATTGATTAATTCAGTAATTCTCAAAACTATTTTTTGTTTTTAATTATCGTTTAAGCTAAAACTTCATTCTCTGTATTCTAACCGCATTAAGTATAGCTAATAAAGCTACACCAACATCGGCAAAAACAGCTTCCCACATTGTGGCCAAACCACCTGCACCTAAAATTAGGACAATTGCTTTTACAGTAAATGCTAGAATGATATTTTGCCAAACAATTTTCTTTGTTTGTTTACCAATGTTTATCGCCATAGGGATTTTTGAAGGCATATCGTCTTGAATTACTACATCGGCAGTTTCTATGGTGGCATCGCTTCCTAAACCACCCATTGCTATTCCAACGTTACTTAAAGCAACTACAGGCGCATCGTTTACACCATCACCAACAAAAGCAACTGTTTCATTTTTTGCAATTATTTCTTTTACTTTATTTACTTTATCCTCGGGTAATAAATCACCATAAGCATTAGTAATTCCGAGTTTTTGTGCTACAAATTGAACTACATTGTCTTTATCTCCACTTAACATTGTGGTTTTTATACCTAATGCTTTTAGTTTGTCGATTGTGATTTGTGCGTCTTCTTTTATGCTATCAGCTATTGTAAGATAACCAACGAATTTTTTATCATAAGCAACTGCAATTAACGTGTAAACAATACTTTTTGGATCAATATCATAAGCAATCGAGAATTTATCCATTAGTTTGAAATTACCAACTAACAATTCTTTTCCGTCAACTTCAGCTTTTAAACCATGTCCTGAAATTTCTTCTACATTTTTTAGTTCAATTGTACTGTCAATTTTTCCAACAAACTGATGAATAGCTGTTGCCACTGGATGTGTGCTTTGACTTTCTAAAGCATTTACCAATTGTAACAAATCCTCTTTGTTAAAATCAGTATTAAAAACAACTTCCTGCACTTTGAAGACGCCTTCGGTCATTGTTCCTGTTTTGTCCATTACCACGTTTTGAATAGTGGACATTACATCAAGAAAATTACTTCCTTTGAAAAGGATTCCGTTTTTAGAAGCTGCTCCAATTCCGCCAAAATAACCTAAAGGAATGCTTATAACTAATGCACAAGGACATGAAATAACTAAGAAAACTAAAGCACGATATAACCAATCTCTAAATTGGTAATTTTCTACAAATAAAATCGGTACAACACATATTGCAATGGCTAAAACAACTACAATTGGTGTATATATTTTGGCAAACTTTCTGATAAATAATTCTGTTGGTGCTTTTTTGGCTGTAGCATCTTGCACCATTTCGAGAATTTTTGACAGTTTACTATCTGTATAAGCGACAGTTACTTTTACTTGACAAACCGCATTAAGGTTTATCATTCCTGCCAACACAGTTTCGCCTTTTGCTTTAGTGTCGGGTTTGCTTTCGCCTGTGAGTGCCGAGGTATTGAACGAAGCCGTATCTGAAAGTAATTCTCCGTCTAAACCTAGTTTTTCGCCTGCTTTTAGTTGAATAATATCTCCAATTGTAGCAGTTGATGCTTTGATTGTTTTGGCAACATTGTTTTCGAGAATTGTTACTTCGTCTGGTCTTTGGTCGAGTAAGGATTTGATGTTAGCTTTTGTTCTTTGAACCGCCAATGTTTGGAATATTTCGCCAATGGCATAAAATAACATTACGGCAACACCTTCAGGAAATTCGCCTATAGCAAACGCTCCAATAGTTGCAATACTCATTAAAAGAAATTCTGAAAATATCTCGCCTTTGCGAATGCTTTCAAATGCTTCTTTGACTACTGGCAATCCTACTGGAATGTATGCTAAAATATACCATCCTATTCTAACATAACCTGTAAACCACAATTGTTTAAAATAATTATCAAAACCAATGGCAACCAATAATAAAATAAAACTTATGATTGCTGGCAAAAACATTTGAAACGTAGATTTTTCTTCGCTGGAATGCTCGTGGTCGTGTCCGTCATCAGCAGAATGATGTTCGGTTTTTTTATTTATTTTTTCTTCGAGAGTGCAACAAAGCTGATTGCCTTTAGCATCATACTTGTGTTTATGTTCCATTTCTATTTTTTTTTAAATCCACAAAATTGAAAGTTCTGGATGGTATCAAATGGTGTAGTATGGTTTTCTGTAAAACATTTTATTGCTTCAAAATTTTCTATAAAAGTTTGTTTCATGGAATTTTCTGAATATTGTTTTATTTCCAATCCACTACATTTAAAAGGACCATTTTCTGAAAAAGTACCTAATAGAAAATTTCCATTTTGAGCTATAGCATTACTAACGATTGTAACATATTTCCTTATACTTTCTTCTTCTGTTAGAAAATGAAAAACAGCCCTGTCGTGCCAAAAATCAAACTTGACTTCGGGATTAAATTCTGTGATATCAGAAACAATCCAATGTATTAAATCGGCTTTATCTCCTAAACGTTTTTTGGCTCTTTCTAAAGCAAATTCAGAGATGTCCAATACCCAAATATTTTGATATCCTTTTTCTAATAAGGCATCCACAAAATTGCTATCGCCACCGCCAATATCAATGATATTGGCAGTTTTTGATAGGTTTACATTTTCTAAATACTCCATTGAAGTTTTTGGATATTTTTGTGTCCAACTTACTTCATTAGGATTTTTGGTTGCAAAAACATTTTCCCAATGTGATTTTTTGTTTTCCATTTGGATTACGCTTTACAACATCCATCTAAATTTTCATACGCTTTTGGATCGGCTTTTACTTCATCTGCATCGTATCCTAATTTAGAAATACCTTCTTTAATTGTCTGTAAGGTTGTTTTCTTTGCATTATAATACACTGTAAATGTCATTGCTTTATCGTCAAGCTCATACATTTTTAAACCTTTAATTTTGAGCATCTCAGTTTTGAATTTTAAACCACAAGTTTCACATTCTTTACAATGATCACAATGTAAAAAAGTTTTGATTATAGCTTTTTGATTGGCTTTTTGAGCAGAAGCAGTATTGCTTGTAAAAAATAATAGTGTTAAAAAAAAGATTGATTTTAAAATTGAATTTTTCATTTGAATTTATTTAATGATTAATAATTTATTTTTAATGTTCGTGTTCTCCGCCACCTTTTGAAGTTGCTAGTAAGTAAAAAGCACCTTTTATAACAATTTTCGCATCGGCAGGAATTTCTTCGACTAATTTTATTTCGGTGTAACCTAAATCAGTAGTTCCGGGAACCACTTCAATTGCTTTGAAGTGCACTTCATTGTGTCCTTCTTCTTCGCCTTCAGTGTGGTCTGAATGTTCTTCTCCTTCTTTGTGTTGATGCTCTTCTTCTTTTACTTTTGGAGCTTGTTTTTGGTGTTCTTCTTGAATGTAAATATAATATTTATCGCCATTTCTAACAATTGCATCTTTTGGAAGTGCCTGAACTGTTTGATTGGTGATATTGATATTGGCTGCTACATACATTCCGGAAATTAAATCTTTGGCATCGCTTGGATTGATTTTGGCATGAACCGCAACTGTTTTGCTTTCGTTTGAAAATGATTTATTGATGCCAAATATTTTTCCTTTAATGGATTTATTGGACTGATTGGTTAATACAAAATCGACTTCTTGACCTACGGAAATTTTCCCCAAATCTTTTTCAAACACATTTAAATCCAAGTGCATTTGGCTGTTATCAACTACTTCAAAAAGTGTTACACCTGTTTCTGCAAATGCTCCTTTTGTTATACTGATTTTACCCACATAACCGCTTATTGGCGAAACAATTGGAATTAACGAAGTGTTTCCGCTTAAACTAACATTTAACGCTTGCAGCTTGTTTTTTGCGGCTTGTGCTTTAGCTTTTTCTACTGCTAATTTTGATTTTACTTCTTGAAATGTTTTGCGAGGATTTACATTTTCATCGCTCAATGTTTTTTGACGGTTGTATTCCAATTGCAAGTATTCAATGTTGGCAATAGCGGAATTGTAATCTTCCTGCATTTCGGTAACTTCGAGGTTTTGGATGGTTGCCAATGTTTTACCTTTTGCAACGTAAGTTCCTTCTAACACATAAATATCTTTAACAACTCCACCAATTAAGGTGGAAATATTAGCCATGTTTTGTGGTGGAACTGCTGTATAACCATTGGCTTTGATTACCGTATTTAGGTTTTTCATTTCGATACCGCCTGTTTCGATACCAATAGTTTTAAATTGCGCTTCTGTCAAGGCAACTTCGGTTTCTGATTTTTCTTCTTCGTGCGCTTCTTCGGTTTTCTTTTCTCCACAGGAATTTAGAGTAAAGAGAATAGAAAATAGAATAAAGAGGTTGAAGAATGAACTTCGATTACAATTTGGTTTTAAAAATATATTTTTCATATAATGGAATATTAATTGTTGTTGAAAGATGGAAATTGCAATTGAATAGCACTTTGATTGTAAGTATTAACGGCTTCGGCATTTTGCTTTTTGATGTCAATGGCTTGGTTTAAAAAACTAATGTATGACCAGTAACTCATATCACCATTGGCATAGCTTTTTTGAGCCGTTGTAATAATTTGTTCGGCATATTGCAATCCTTCGTTTTGGTAATATAAAAGTGCTTTTTTCTGTTTTTCAAACTCATTTTGTAGTTCTTCTTTCTGTAATTTCAAAGTCAATTTGCTTTTATCTAATTCTAATTGCGATTGCGAAATACTAATTTCTGATGCTTTGGCTTTTGCTGTATTTGCACCACCAAATAAAGGAATTTGCAATCCGGCAGTAAAACCCTGAAAATAGGATTTGGTATCGATGGTTTGACCAAAATAACCCAAACCTAATTTAGGAGTTCGCATTGCTTTGAACGTATTGGCTTCCTTTTGATATACTGAAATTTGCTGTGTATAATAATCGCTTACTAATCCTTGTATTTTGTCATCTTTACTCATTGTTGGATTAGCATATTGCAATGGTGTATTGGCATCAGGAACTATGTTTTCATCTGTTTGAATGAAGTATTGCAATTGCTTTTGATAGATTACCAAATCATATTCTAACTGTGCTTTTTGGGTTTCGATTTCTTTCGATTTGGCTTTGGCACTTATGACTTCGATGTTGCCACTTTCTCCGGTTTGAAAACGAAGCTCTGCATTTTTAAGGAATTTAGCATAAATCTCGAACAACTCATTATTTAACTTTTGAATAGAAATTCCATATAAATATTGATAGTATGCTAATGATACGGCTTTTTCAATTTCATACTCCGTTAATGCTTTTCGTTTTTCAGCTAATTTTGCCAGTTCTTCTTGCAACTGACGGTTGGCTTTTGTGATTTTACCAATAGGAAAATATTGTTGAATAGAAACATTGTGGTCATAATCAACACTATTAAACTGTCCGCCTTGGTACTGCACTTGTAAAGGATCTACTTGAAACGCCGTTTTCTTCAGAACGGTTTGCTTTTCGATTTCCTTATCCGCAATTTTTAGATCGATGTTGTTTGCTTTCGCTTTTTCAATGGCTTTTTCTAAAGTAATTGTTTGGCTGTTTTGAGCAAACGAAAAGCTACTAATTAATAAAACGAGTATTGTTACAATTGGATTTGACATTTTTTTTCTTCTTTTAATTCCCTTTTCAAATAATAAATAAAGTATTGGTAAAACGATTAAGGTTAGTAATGTTGCCGAAACTAATCCGCCAATAACTACCGTTGCTAATGGTTTTTGTACTTCGGCACCACCACTAGTTGATAATGCCATTGGCAAAAATCCTAATGAAGCAACCGCAGCAGTCATTAATACTGGTCTAAGTCTGGTTTTTGTACCGATTAAAACCCGTTGTAATGGGTCAGTTATTCCTTCGGATTTGAGTTGATTGAAATAGGATATTAATACAATTCCGTTTAATACAGCTATTCCAAACAAAGCAATAAATCCAATACCTGCCGAAATGCTAAAAGGCATTCCTCGTAACCAAAGTGCAAAAACACCACCGATTGCCGATAATGGAATGGCTGTAAAGATTAAAGCCGCTTGTTTCATACTATTGAAAGTAAAAAATAACAACACCATAATTAATCCTAAAGCGATTGGTAATGCTACAGATAGTCGTTTGTTGGCTTCAACCAAATTTTCAAACTGACCACCATACGTAACATAATACCCTGCCGGAAGTTTAAAGCTTGTTTCTAATTTTTGTTGAATTTCTTCTACCACACTTTTTACATCACGACCACGAACATTTAAACCTATTGTAATTCGACGTTTTCCATTTTCGCGAGAAACTTGTACCGGACCTTGTTCGTAATTGATTGAAGCTACTTGCGAAAGAGGTACTTGTTGCCCATTTGGTAATGGAATAAACAGATTACTAACATCTGTAATGTCGCTACGATTGTCTTTGTTTAAACGAACGACTACATCAAAACGTTTGCTTTCTTCGTAAATTTTACCTGCACTTTCACCTGCAAAAGAAGAACGGATAATTTGATTGATGTCTGCAATATTTAAACCATACAAAGCAATTTTATTGTAATCGTATTTGACTGTGATTTGTGGAAGTCCGGTTACTTTATCGGCTTTTAAATCGCCAATACCTTCAATACTATTTACTTTAGAAATTAATTCTTTGGCTTTTGTATCTAAAACTTCTAAATCGTCGCCAAAAATTTTAATGGCAATATCGCTTCGACTTCCTGTCATTAATTCGTTGAATCGCATTTGAATGGGTTGCGAAATTTCGATGTTTGCACCAGGAATGGCTTCCATTTCTTCTTTCATTAAGTTAGCTAAATCTTCCCAATTGTCGGCAGAAGTCCATTCATCTTTATCTTTTAAAACAATAATTAAATCACCACTTTCTATTGGCATTGGATCGGTTGGGATTTCTCCACTTCCAATTTTTGTAACAATAGTTTTAATTTCCGGGAATTTTGCTTTTAGGATTTTTTCGTATTTCGTTGTGGTTTCTACCATTTGGGATAGCGAACTTCCAGTCATAATAGTAGCATTAATGGCTAAATCTCCTTCTTCAATAGTTGGAATGAATTCGCCACCCATATTTTGAAAAACGATAATGGCAAAGACAAACATCGCTAACGAAATAGCTAAAACAGCTTTTTTGAAACGTAACGCTCGGTCTAAAAATGGTGTGTAGATTTTTTCAAACCACGCCATCATTTTATCACTAAAATTAGTTTTGTGTTCGGTGTTTTTTGATAAGAACATCGCACTCATCATGGGTACATAAGTCAAAGACAAAATAAATGCTCCGATAACCGCAAAACCTACGGTCATTGCCATTGGTTTGAACATTTTACCTTCTGTTCCTACTAATGCAAGGATTGGCAAATAAACAATCAAAATAATTATTTCTCCGAATGCTGCACTATTACGAATTTTTGAAGCCGATTTATATACTTCAGTATCCATTTCTGCTTGGGTTAAATTCTTTTGTCGTTTGAGTTTCTGTAAATGGTGCATTGTTGCTTCTACAATAATTACCGCTCCATCGACTATAATTCCGAAATCGATTGCTCCTAAACTCATTAAGTTTCCGCTTACGCCAAAATGGTTCATTAAGATTACTGCAAAAAGCATTGAAAGCGGAATTACTGATGCAACAATTAATCCGGCTCGAAGATTTCCTAGAAATAGTATCAATACAAATATTACTATTAATGCACCTTCCAAAAGGTTTTTAGTAACTGTTCCTATTGCGTTATCCACTAATTTACCTCTGTCAATGAATGCTTCGGCAACCACTCCTTCGGGTAAGGTTTTATTGATTTGCACCATTTTTTCTTTTACCCTTTCCACCACAGCACTTGAGTTTTCGCCTTTTAACATTAAAGCCAAACCGCAAACAATTTCGCCTTTACCGTCTTTGGTCGAAGCACCATATCTTAATGCAATTCCCTCACGAACAGTAGCTACATCGCGAACTAAAACTGGTGCACCATTTCTGTTTTTGACTACTACATTTTCTAAATCTTTAATGCCTGTTGCCATACCAACACCGCGAATAAAGTAAGCGTATTGGTCTTTTTCGATATAAGCTCCACCTGTATTTTGATTGTTTTTCTCTAACGCTTCAAAAATTTCTGTAATGGTTACTCCCAAACTATTTAATGTATTTGGATTAACTGCGATTTCATATTGTTTTAGTTTTCCACCCCAAGTACTGACTTCGGCAACGCCTTCGATACCTTGTAATTGTGGAATAATAATCCAATCTTGAATGGTTCGTAATTTTACAGCATCGTATTTGTCTTCATATCCTTTTTTGGCATAGACATCATACTGATAAATCTCGCCTAATCCTGTTGATATTGGTGCTAACTCTGGAGAACCAGCATAAGCAGGAATATTTTCTTTGGCTTGACTAAGGCGTTGAAATATTTGTTCTCTAGCCCAGTAAATATCTACATCGTCTTTGAAAACAACGGTTACTACAGAAAGTCCGAAACGAGAAATACTTCGTAACTCGATAACTTTTGGGATTGTTTTAAAAGATTGTTCTAAAGGATAAGTGATTAATTGCTCGACTTCTTGACTGGCTAAAGTTGGAGCAGTAGTAATTATTTGTACTTGGTTGTTGGTTACATCGGGTAACGCATCGAGTGGTAACTGTTTTATAGAATAGCTACCAAACGCTATTAGAACTAAAGTAAATAATAGTATTATAAACTTGTTCTTGATACTGAACTGTATGATTTTGTCTAACATTGAAATTGTATAATGAATTAGAAATTAGCAAAACTAGTTTTGCTATTATTTGTGATAGGCTCACAAGTTTCTAACCCGAAACTACTCGGGCATCATTATACTATTTGAGGCGGTTGCCATATACTTCCGAAGAAATTGGAAGTAACTATAGAGGTATAGGACGGTAATTGCGTTTTTATACTCTTTGTAATTGGTGTAAAACTAAAAGTAGTAATCTTAAAATAACTCACTATTTGTGAGCCACAACAGTTGCAGTTGCAAAAAGGCGAACATAAATCATTTTCTTTATCGTGATTATGAGATTTTTCATCATGATTATCTGAAATCTCAACAGCTTTGTGTGCTGCACTACTTACTTCCATATCTGCACAAGGCAAACATGATAGTACCACTAGATAGATTGATAATATGTAGTTTAAGAGTTTCACGAGTGTAAAAATAGGATTTTTTATTTATAAATAAATTAAGAGTATTAAAAGTTTGTGTTATTTTACGATTGCGATGGTCTTTTAATAATTCAAATTTACACCTACACCAAATCCCATATCACTGTCATAATGAGTCCTGGCACTAAAATTTCTTTTGATGATGTATCGTAATCCTGCCATGTATTCTTTATCTGTATTCCACATTAAATCCATTCGGACTCTTTTGGAAACAGGAATATCCATTCGTTCTAATTGAAATCTAAAATTACCATCAGTAAATACCTCAGCTTGTGCTTTTATTAGCATTGGTAAAGTGTATTCAAGACCTGCGCTAAATACGGAACGGTTATCTTTGGTATTGGATTGGTTGAATAGGTTTCTTTCCATTTCGCCTTCTTCCATTTCGCGGTAACGCCAATCAAAGCCAATGAACGGCATTAACCATTGCATTTTTCCAATGTATCGACCAATATGAGTTTCTGTTTCATAGCCGTGATGATCGTTGTAACCCAATCTCCATTCTGTGCCGATGCTCCAACGTGTGTTGCTGAACATTGCCATTCCGTCGTTTCCGTTAGTAGCAAAATCATTTTCTGCCATGAAATGAAACTTTCGGTCTTCGCCAAATAGTTTTCGTTGTGCTAGTTTAGGATTAGGAATTAATGGGTTTGGTGCTTGATTTTCATACGTAAAAACTCGTCCCATGCCAGCCATCATGTGGTACAAAATATGACAATGAAAGAACCAATCGCCTTCTACATTCGCATTGAATTCGATAACATCAGTTTCCATTGGCATAATGTCGATGATGTTCTTTAATGGTGCATAATCTCCTTGACCGTTTAAAATTCGAAAGTCATGACCGTGCAGGTGCATTGGATGGCGCATCATAGAACCATTGTATAATGTAATTCTAACATTCTCTCCTTTTTTAATCAAAATTTTATCGGTTTCAGAAACTACTTTGTTGTCTAAACTCCAAACATAGCGGTTCATATTTCCTGATAATTCAAAGCGTAATTCTTTTATTGGTGCATCTTTTGGCAGTGTAGTTTTTGTAGGCGACTTTAACATGGCATAATTTAAAGTGGTAATATCTGAAAGTTCGTTACTGTTATAGTCGCTTTCATTCATCTTCATGTTTCCCATTTTATCATCTTTTTTTGAAGCTGTTTTTCCAGTGATTTCTGGGTACATTACTACGTTCATGTCCATTTGATTGTAAGACATCTGCATTCCCATATCATCCAAATCGCCATTCATTTTCATCATTCCGTTCATCATTTTCATTCCGTCAAAATATTTTAATTTTGGTAATGGTGAAATTAATTGCTTAACCCCATCGCCAATGTAAAGTGATGCCGATTTAGTTCTGTCTTCTGGTGTTACAAGGAATTCAAACGCTGTATTATCAGCAGGAATAGTAACAATAACATCGTAGGTTTCAGAAACTGCAATTAATAATCTATCTACTTCTACAGGTTCAACATCGTTACCGTCATTGGCAACCACCGTAATTTTGCCACCTGCATAGGTCATCCAAAAATAAGTTGATGCACCACCATTTGAAATGCGTAATCGTACTTTATCGCCACCTTTGAATTGGGATAATTGACTATTACTTTTACCATTGATTAAAAACTTATCATAGTACACATCGCTTACATCCATGGCATTCATTCGTTTCCATTCGTTTGCTATTTTTGTTTTGAAATGACCTTGCTTAATTGCTTCTGCATAACTTTGGGTAGTTCCTTTTTGTATGGCGAACCAATCGGTTGCATTGTGAAGCATTCGATGCACATTATTTGGATTTACATCGGTCCATTCGCTTAAAATTACCGGAATGGTTGGCAAATCGTCAATACCTTTTCTGAAGGTTTCGTCTTCAGGTTTTTTGTTTAAAATCATTGAACCGTACATTCCGATTTGTTCTTGCAAACCCGAATGACTGTGATACCAATGGGTTCCGTGTTGGATAACTGGAAAGGTATATTTATGTGTTGTACCTGGTTCAATTGGCATTTGGGTTAGGTAAGGAACGCCGTCTTCTTTATTGGGTAAAAATAAGCCGTGCCAATGCAATGAAGTACTTTCTTTTAGTTCGTTGTGCACATAAATTTCGGCTGTATCTCCTTCAGTAAACGTTAGTGTTGGCATTGGAATTTGTCCGTTAACTGCAATTGCTCTAGTGGGTTTGTTACCAATAGTTACTAATGTATCACGAACGTATAAGTCATATCGAACCGTTTTAGCTATTGTCTTAACTATAGGTTTGCTTTCAGAAATAGGAATATCTTTTGGAACTTCAACAATTTTTGGAGTTTCTTCTATTGGTTTTGAAGCTTCTTTTTTTGTTTCAGAAATTACTTTTTTTGTAGCGACTGGTTTTTTTACAACTGCTTTTTTAATTGGTTTAGCTTTTTCTTTCACTAATGCCATCCCACATTTTGGGCATTTTCCGGGTTTGGGTGAATGAATTTCGGGATGCATCACACATGTATAAAATGTTTGAGGTGCATTATTTTGTGCTGTAACAAAATGATTTATAAAAAAAAGAAAAACTATAATTGACAATTTGATTTTCATGACTTTAATTTTTTGATATTATTTCCCAATCGGCTATTCTTTTATTTAGTATCTCGATTGTACTTTTCATTTTTTCCTTATCGGCCAATGTAATTGCTATTTTTGCTGCTGCAATTGCATTAGAATAATCTTTTAATTCGGATGCTATTTTTTGCCTCAAATTTGGGTAATAGAAATTTTTAGGATTTAATTTTTCCGCTTCTAAGAGCCATATTATTGCTTGTTTATAATCTCTATTTGTACTAAAATAATAATTAGCTGCCTGAAATAATAGGGTGTCGTCTTGCGTTTTCCCTTTAATGATATGTTGCTCTATCAATGCTAATATAGTATCATCTTCTATGCTCTTTACCGGTATTTTAACCATTGTGTTTTCCCAAAGTATTTTTAGAAAAGCTTCTCCTTTGCTATTGATGTCATTTAATTCAATAGTAAATGTTTCATAAAAGTTGGTTTTTTTTTCTAAAGGGACTTTGAAACGCATAACATCTTTTTTTTCATCATAGCCTGTTTCTCCATGTAAAGTAGTATCTGTGTTAACAATTATAGTCCACTCATTTATCGAAGGAATTGAGAACATTGAATAACTGCCGGCTTTTAAGATACTGTTTCCAAAGTAAATATCTTCGGAAGTGGTTATTACAGTGCAATCACTTGCACCAGTCCGCCAAAGCTTTTCAAAAGGCACTAATTCACCAAATATTTTTCGGCCTCTTACTAATGGTCTGCTGTATGTTATTTTTATTTTTGCACTGCCTACTTCTTGTTCAAATGATGACGCAGGACTAGCTGCGGTTAGTCTAATTTGAACTTTGTTTTGTGCTGACAGTAAAACACATTGTAAAAGCATTATGCTTAGTAAGATAGTTTTTTTCATTTTTTATTTAAAGTTTTAAATTTCGAAGTCGTAAAGCATTTACAATTACTGATACCGAACTAAATGACATTGCTAAAGCGGCAATCATTGGAGATAGTAGAATACCAAAAAAAGGATATAAAGCTCCTGCTGCTATTGGTACACCAAGCACGTTATAGAAAAAGGCGAAAAATAGGTTTTGCTTGATGTTTTTCATTACAGCATGGCTTAAGTTTTTGGCTTTTACAATGCCTTGTAAATCGCCTTTTACTAAAGTGATTTTGGCACTTTCAATTGCTACGTCTGTTCCTGTTCCCATTGCAATTCCAATATCGGCTTGTGCTAATGCTGGAGCATCATTTATACCATCGCCAGCCATGGCCACAATTTTGCCTTCGGCTTGTAATTTTTTAATTTCTTTTAGTTTGTCTTCTGGTAAGCATCCTGCTTTATATGACGCTAACCCCAATTCATCAGCCACTGCTTTGGCGGTGTTTTCATTGTCTCCTGTTAACATAATTACTTCTACACCTTGACGTATCAGTTCTTTAATGGCTGCCGCACTTGATTGTTTAATGGCATCGAAAATGGACACAAACCCAACAGCAACACCATCAAAAGCTATATATGATACTGTTTTTCCTAACTTTTGTT
>CANHWG010000058.1 GCA_947464335.1 Flavobacteriaceae bacterium | reverse complement strand
TCAATGGGCATGATACTAAAGCAACCTGTGATATTATCTACCGCCCTAACATAAAGGGTTTGTACAAAGGCATCAATATTACAATACGGTAGCGCTATGTTTATAGGATTTGTTCCCGAATTGGCATTGGTGGTGGTTTCATGAAAGCTAAGAGTATAATTAGCACCTTGCAATAGATCAGGAATCAACGTCGTTAAATCAAATCCACAACTAAATCCGTCTTGATTGTTATCGCAAATTGTATACGGTGCTGTTAACGGAATCGGTGTTGGTAGTGGCTCTACTCGAATATCCATGGTGGAGATTACAAAACAACCGGTGAGTTGATTGGTAATACGAATACCTATGGTTTGAACGTATTGTATTTGGTTTCTATAAAGTAAATTGGTGATTTGTCCAGTACCATTTTGAGCATCTCCTAAACTGATGTAGAACGTTACATCCATACCCAATTGACCTAATAGGATGCTGTTTACTTTACTGCCTAAATCAAATACTTCATAGCCGATATCACCCGCTGATTGATTAACATCACATAGCGAATATTGTGGGTAATTGGGTTGAGTAGCATTTGGTAATGGATTCACCACTAAAGTAAGCGGTACAATATCAAAACAACCCGTAGCAATAAACTCCACTCGAACATAAAGTGTCTCGGTGTTGATTGTGCCATTAGGATAACTGGTAACATTGGTAATAGCACCAGTGGCAGTTTGAGCATCGGGCAATGAGGTGTAAAACGTTACTCTTACCAAAGCAGGGTTGATACTTCCTAGTATATCATTAATCCTAGAATTTAGATTAAAATTCTCAAAACCAACCAAACCAGTAGTGTCGCATAATTCATAATCAGCTGGTGCTGTCGCTTCGGGGGTTGGGTTAGTGATTAATTGGAATGGAATAATTTGAAAGCAGGTAGAAGCTGATGAAGTAACTCTAATAAAAATAGTCTGAAGATTTGGAACTAAAACATTATAATTAGAAGGTGTGAGAATAGGTGTTCCTCCCAAATTAGCATCTGTTATTGTTTCATGAAAAGTAACCGTAAAAATTGGATTACCTCCTGTTATACTATTAACTAATTGTGCTAAATTAAATGTTGAATAACCATCGTTATCTGGATCACAATTTTGTAACGGTAAAGGAATTACTATGGGGAAATTAGCATTAACACTAACTATTACTGGTTCAATATCAATGCAAGTTCCTAAAGTACTTTTGATATAATAAGTTCCAGAAATAGCAATAGCCGTTGGATTTGTTAGAGGTATTGTGGCTGCAGCATCTGTCCAATAGGTCAAAGTTCCTATATCCGTACTTCCTGCAGTAACCGCAGGTAAAGTAATATTTACAGTATTCGGGGAACAAACTGAAATTGGATTAGTTACTACTAAATTAGGGTTTCTTATCGTAACCGTTACAGGTTCAATATCAAAGCAAGTGCCTAATGTACTTTTAATATAATAAGTTCCACTTACTCCAATAGAAGATGGATTAGTAAGAGCGGAATTAGCCGCTGCATTAGTCCAATATGTTAAGATTCCTCCTCCTGTACTTCCTGCTGTAACAGCAGCTAAAGTAATATTGACCGTATTTGGAGAGCAAACTGCTGCTGGGTTTGATATTACCAAAGTAGGTGTTGGATTAACCGTAACAATCACTGGTTTAATATCAATACAAGAACCTAGAGAACTCTTAATATAATAGGTTCCACTAGTAGTAACTGCAGTTGGATTAGCTAAAACTGTTGTAGCGGCTGAATTAGACCAATAACTCAAAGTTCCGCCACCTGTACTTCCTGCTGTAATAGCTGGTAATGTGATATTAACTGAATTTGGTAAACAAGCAGGAGCTGGATTTGTAATTGCTAATACAGGAGTAGTATTTATGGTAACAATGACTGGTTTTATATCTGTACAAGTACCTAAAGTGCTTTTTATAAAATACGTCCCACTAACCGCAATTGCAGAAGGATTAGACAAAGCTATGGTAGCTGCTGCATTAGTCCAATAGGACAATACTCCTCCTCCAGTGCTTCCAGCTGTAACAGCAGCTAAAGTAATATTAACGGTGTTTGGAGAACAAACAGCTGGTGGATTAGTAATTAGTAAAGTTGGCGATGGATTAATTGTAACTGTTACTGGCTTAGTATCCGAACACGTTCCAACGGTACTTTTTATATAATAAGTACCACTAACCGCAATTGCAGATGGATTAGCCAAAGTAATTGTGGCTCCCGCATTGGTCCAATAACTTAATGTTCCTGCTCCTGTACTTCCAGCAGTTACTGCTGGTAAAGTAAGATTAAGTGTTCCTGGAGAACAAATTGGAGCTGGATTAGTAATTGTCAAAGATGGTGTAGTTGTAATAGTCACTACTACTGGTTTAACATCGGTACAAGTCCCCAAGGTACTCTTAATATAATAAGTACCACTAACCGCAATAGCAGATGGATTTGTCAAAGCTGTGGTTGCGGCTGAATTAGTCCAATATGTCAAAGTCCCTCCTCCTGTACTTCCAATAGTCACAGCCGGTAATGTAATGTCAACCGTATTTGGCGAACATGCCGTTACTGGATTGGTAATGGTTAAAACGGGAGTTGTGCTTATGGTTACCGTTACTGGTTTAATATCACTACAAGTTCCTAACGTACTTTTTATATAATAAATACCACTTACCGCTACTGCAGATGGATTTGCCAAAGCATTTGTGGCTCCCGCATTGGTCCAATAACTTAAAGTTCCTCCACCCGTACTTCCAGCAGTTACTGCTGGCAAAGTGAGATTAACAGTTCCTGGAGAACAAATTGGAACTGGATTGGTAATGGTTAATGATGGAGATGAATTGATTGTAACAACAACTGGTTCTATATCGGTACAAGCTCCCAGTGAACTTTTAATATAATACGTACCACTTACTGCAATAGCAGATGGATTGGCTAAAGGTATAGTTCCAGCTGCATTAGTCCAATAGGACAATACTCCACTTCCAGTACTTCCTGCTGTAACTGCAGGTAATGTTATGTTTACTGTATTTGGTGAACATACTGCTGCTGGATTTGTAATAGCTAAAACTGGAGTTGTAGTACACGGAACACTACAAGTTGTTGTTAATGAAGGTGTACATATTCCATTCCAAGTTATTGTAAATGCAACTACTTGACCTTGAGAAAGACCTGTTACAGTATAATTTGAAAATGGAGTAACAAATGGATTATAAGTTCCTGTTATAGCAGGTCCACCATCAATTGTATAACTGTAATTTACGGTTAAATTTCCAACATTATTAAAATCAAAATTTATAGATGTAGGCGTTGTGAACGGACTTGCCAAGTCACAAAATAAAAATGGATTTGACGTTGGTACATTATTTCCTATTGTAACAGAAATTAAAGCTCTTGTACTTTCACAACCACCAATGGTTTGACTAACATAATAATTTACTACAGAACCTACTGCACCATTGGTTAAAGGAATAGGTGCTACTGAAGAGGCACTTCCGCCACTCGCATTTGTTCCATACCAATTAAGAGATCCACCTGGTGAAGCTATTGCCGTTAAAGGAACTGCTGTTGCGTTTTGACAATACGTTACTGGATTTACTGCTGGAGGCGCAACTGTTGGAATAGGATTTACCGTTAACGAAATTGGAGATGAAATACATCCTGATATTACTTCTCTAACTCTAATATTGGTATAGTTTGAATTGGGAGGTAAACCCGAAAAAGTTGGAATTGATTGAAACGTAGTACCATTGATAGTATACTCATAAATTGCAAATTGATAACTTCCAACATTAGTATAATCTTGAGGGTCTAATGCTAACCAATCTGCTGGATTCCAAACCAAACTTGGATGTGGAGCAGTTGCCAATCTTCTATAGGTATAACCATCTAAATTTCCCGGGGTAAAGTCAATTCCATCGGTTCTTCCCCATAAGTCAATTTCAACATCTGCACTTGTAGTCAAACGGACATTATCGTTAGTATTAAAACCTGGACATAAATTTACGACCAAGTCAGGGACTACTCCACCTTGATTAGTAACATTTCCAATAGCAACCACATAAACGTCATTATTGGCTAGAGTTCCAACTAATGGAAAATCACAATTCAAAGAGGGACCAGGGTTTCCGTTATTATATACTTTTACCTTATAATTTGCCAAATTTTTGGTTGCACCTGTACCATTATAAATTTCGATATAGGATAATGCACCTGTACTTTCATCGGTTACTTCAGAAATAAACAAATCGGACGGCACTGGAATAGGTGCGCTGTTCAATGGGCTAGAAAAAACTATAGTTCCAGTTGGTATTGCGCAAGTTGGTTGCTGAGTTACACTTGCAACCGGATTCGGAAGTGAACAAGGCAACAAAGTAAGGCAGGTTTGAGTTGCTTCAGTATAACAACCTGTTCCAACTGGAGTTACGAAAATTTGCACTGAATCACCAGGATTCAAGGAATTTACAGTTTGTGTTAAAGAAGCCAAACTTCCAAGATTAACTAAAGCACCACCATTTATTCTATAGGATCTTGTATAAGAAGTTGCACCAGCAACTGCAGCCCAATTAAAGGTTACTGAATTAGCAGTTGATGTACCACAAGAGATTGAAGGAGCTACTGATGGGGTAACCGTAACCGTAACAGAATTTGATAAATTACAAGTTAATGCCCCAGTAAAAGATAGATCATCTAAAGCAAAATCGTTCCCAGAAGCGGTAATTGTTCGGTTATACAAACAAATTTGAGCTGAAGTACTTAAACCTGAATTCCAAGTATAAGTTCTTTGCACCCAACCACAAGCCGTTGACGGAGCAGATGCTGAACCTATAGGAACACCATTAATAAGAACATCCATATTAGCTGGATTGGGTGTAGCAACTGTCTGAATAAAATAACTAAATGTATAATTTTGTCCCGGAACTACGGTAACCGTTTGACACCATACTCTGTCATTTCCTCCATTTAAGTTTGAACCATCACACACCATCATGTTTCCTACTCCTGAAATAGCGGTACAAGGTGAAAATGGAGTAAACCATGTACTGGCATTTGAAACTATTCCAAATGTTCTTTGTGCACCCGCAGGGACAGTAGTTGTTAAGAATTGATAATCTGTTATAAAACCTATGTTTCCCGATGAAAAATTACCATTAGTAATTAATTGAGCAGAAGTCGTGGTTGAAGTAGATGATGCTGTATAGGTTGTGGTTTGAGTCGGAGTAGCTGTAGCAGAAGCACCATTTGGAGCAACTACTAAAGTTGCATCAGATGGAGAAGCCGTCCATGTATACGGATTTGTACTACCACTTACTGTTAAGCTTGTTGAACTACCCCCACAAATAGAATTAGGTGCAGCACTTACCGTTAAATTGGCTGGCTGGGTAATAATAATATTGGATTGTGTAACAACCGAAGCTGGACTATTACTATCGGAGACTGAAACAGCATAAGTTCCTGCAGCCAAACCTGAAAAAATTCCTGTTGAATTTGTTTGTGATGCAGTTCCAGATAATGTATAATTTACATAGGGCTGAACTCCATTCACTCCAGAAACTATAATTGAGCCATTATTGGCATTGGGACAGGTTACATTTGAAGAAGAAACTGATAATGACAACGGTAGAGGAGCAGCCGTAACTGATAAATCATCTATTGCAAAATCGTTACCATCAAAACCTGTATTAGTATTATATAATTTAATGTTTACACAGGCACCATTAGGTCTGAAAGTATAAACTACTTGTTGCCACCCGTTAGCTGTTGGAGGTGCTGTTAAACTACCCGAAACGCGAACAACGGAATTTGCATTTAAAATATCAACCCCAAGAATTGCTGGAGTAGGATTCCCAGAAACAGGACCATAAATAGATCTAATCCAATAACTAAAGGTATAGGTTGCACCTACCGTCAAACCGCAGACTCCACCACCACCATTACCCGCTTCCCAAAAATTTTGCTGACCACCAGTGGTATTACCATCTATAGCCATCATAATCCCGGATCCCGTTGTATGATCTCCTACAGAAACAAAGGATGTTGTATTGATAAGTTGTGGGTTTGAAACTAAAGCCCAATTCCCTGAATTAGTAGTGCCTGAAAAAGGAGGTGTAAGTCGAACATAACCAGCACCATTAGAAAAGAAACCAATAACAGTACCCGTTTCAAAGTTTCCATTATTGAGTAAATTTTGTGAAAATCCTTTAGAACTGGATAGTAGTAAAATAAGTAATAATAATTTATATAAAAAGGGATGTAACTTCATCTTAAAAAATATCTTTTGAGTAGGACTTAGAATTTTAATTCGGAATTTATTTAAAAAACAAAAATCAAAGATATCCTTTTTATTATCAGTAGCGTGTTTTTTAATTGAAATTGACCTATAAAAAAACTCAACAAAAGAGGTTTTCTTATTTTTTTATTGATTTTTTCTTCGACTTCGTTCTGTCTTCAATAAATTAAGTTCTCTACTAGTTTGACCAGCTACCGAAGTATTTTCTTCGGCTCTTCGAATTAAATAAGGCATCACATCTCTAACAGGACCAAAGGGTAAATACTTGGCTACATTATAACCATGTTCAGCCAAATTATAACTAATATTATCACTCATTCCATATAATTGACCAAACCAAATCCTTGTATCATTTTTAGCAATTCCTTTAGATTGCATTAACGCAATCACTTTATATGAACTTAACTCATTATGAGTTCCTGCAAAAATCGACATGGTATCTAAATTATCCATCATGTATTCCATCGTTACATCGTAGTTGCTATCTGTAGCTTCTTTGCTTTCACAAATTGGAGTTGGATATCCTTTTTCTTCTGCTCTTTTATTCTCTTTTTCCATGTATGCTCCACGAACCAACTTCATTCCAATAAAGAAACCTTCTTCTTTAGCTTGATTATGTAATTTTTTCAAATAATCCAATCGATCCCAACGGTATAATTGAAGCGTATTGAATACAATTGCTTTTTCTTTATTGTATTTACGCATCATTTCTGTAACTAAATCATCTGCAGCATCTTGCATCCAACTTTCTTCTCCGTCAATTAAAAGCGCTACCTCTTTTTCGTAGGCAGTTTTACAAATTAAGTCAAAACGAGCAACTACCCTATTCCATTCATTTTGCTCATCTAGAGTTAGTGGCTGCTTGGCTCCTATTTTTTCATACAAATAAAAACGACCTAAACCCGTTGGTTTAAATACCGCAAAGGGAATGGCCTTTCTTTCTTTAGCAAATTCAACCGTTTTCAAGGTCATTTCTAAAGCAGCATCAAATTGCTCTTCTTCTTCTTTTCCTTCTACAGAATAATCCAAAACAGAAGAAACACCTTTGGTAAACATTTTATCAACCACTGACAAGCAATCTTCTTCGGTTGTTCCGCCACAAAAATGGTCAAAAACAGTAGCTCTGATGAGTCCTTCTACTGGTAAATGAGCTTTCAAAGCAAAGTTGGTAACTGCAGTTCCAATTCGAACCAAAGGTTCATTATCAATCATTTTAAATAGAAAATACGCTCTATCTAGTTCGGTATCTGTTTTTAGTGCAAAAGCAACTTGAGTATTGTTAAAAATAGTTTCCATTAATGTTTTTAAAAGTCAAGCAAATATAAAAATAGTTTTGTAGGAGACGACATTAATTTAAAGTTACAGTAACCATAATTTTCGATACGATTTGTCTTTATCATAATCTTGTGCTTGTTTATCGATATTAAAATACCGATTCCCTCTTGGGTCGTTTCCTACTCCGGCTAGGTAAGCCCAATTTCCCCAATTACTACAAACATCATAATCTATCAATTGTTGTTCAAAATAAGCGGCACCATAACGCCAATCGAGTTTCAAGTCGTTGCACAAATAACTGGCTACATTTTGTCTGCCTCTATTGCTCATAAATCCCGTCAATTGTAATTCAATCATATTTGCATCTACAAAATCAACTCCTGTTGTGCCATCTATCCAACTATGTAACAGTTGAATGTTATGTTTATTGACACTAATACCTTTATTTTGAATACCACATTGTTGAAAAAACTTGTTGGAATATTTTTTCATCATAAATCGAAAATAATCTCTCCATAACAATTCAAAAACCAACCAATAGGTAGAATCATTAGCCCCAAATTGAGTTTCGTATTTTTTAAGTTCAAAATAAATTTCTCTTGGAGATAAACATCCTAATGCCAACCAAGCTGAGAATTTTGATGAATAATCGGCACCGATTAATCCGTTGCGTGTTTCTTTGTATTGAGAAATAGCTTTTGTTTCTTCAAAATAATGACGCATTCTTTTTAGGGCGGCACTTTCGCCACCGACAAAAGCAATAGCGGCTCGTTTATCTATTCCAGAAGATGATAATCCGAGTTCTTCGACAGTTGGAAATTGCGCTGAAGGAAGTTTTGGTGAGGATATCCTTTCGGGTTTGTCAAAAACAGTTCTAATGGTTGCGTCTTTCTCAACTTTTTTTCTAAAATTACTAAACACATCTGGAATATCTTTGATCGAAAAGGGCAAATCCTCAGCATGATATAATGTGCTGGTGCTAAAGGTTTCATATTCGCATTTAATTTTAAACAATTCGGCCTGTACCCTAGTATCCGTTTGCCTTTCTTCATAAGCAACTTCACGCTTAGCAACTACTTTATGCACTTTGTATTCCTTAACAATTTTAGGGATTTCGACCTCGGGTTTGCCTTTAAGAACTATCAATCCCGATCCTAATGCTCGAAGATTTTTATCTAAATCGGCAACCGCTTCTAGTAAAAATTGGGTTCTAAAGTTTCCTGTTTTTTTAAAACCATATGTTGTTTGTTCAAAATGAGAATCATCAAAACAATAAACAGGAATAATTTGATCATTTTGAGCAATGGCTTTTACTAGCGTTTCATTATCGTGTAATCGTAAATCAGTTTTAAACCAAACTATTGCATTTTTCATAAATCATTTATATTTTTTAAATAAAAATCGGCTTGTTCTAAAAGACCAGCTTTTGCTTCGGGTTGCATTTTTCGCCAAACATTGTACATCATACCAATTCTTGGATTATTGGCTAATTTGTCTTCATTCTTGTCATAAAAATTCCAATACAAACTATTAAAAGGACATGCTTTTTCACCCGTTTTGATTGATTTATCATAAAAACAACTCCCACAATAATGGCTCATTTTATCGATATAACTGGCCGAACTCACATACGGTTTGGTACCTACAATGCCACCATCAGCAAACTGACTCATGCCCCGAGTGTTGGTAATTTCGACCCATTGAATAGCATCGATGTAAATCCCTAAATACCATGCATCAACTTCATCAGGATGAATACCCGCCAACAAGGCAAAGTTTCCTGTAATCATCAATCGCTGAATATGATGCGCATAAGCATAATCTAACGATTGGTTTATGGCATCTTTCAAACAATTCATTTTGGTTTTTCCGGTCCAAAACCATGTCGGTAATTTTTCTTCATTGTTGAAAAAATTCATCGTTTCATAACCAGGCATTTTTAGCCAATAAATGCCGCGCATGTATTCGCGCCAACCAATAATCTGACGCACAAAACCTTCGAGTTGATGGAATTCTATTGCTTCTTTTCTATTTTCCCATTCACTGATAGCGCGATTAATTACTTCCTGTGGTGAAATCATTTTTACATTCATCGAAAAGGAAATTCGCGCATGATACAATGACCATTCGTTAGGTGTCATCGCATCTTGATAACTTCCAAATAAGGGCAAACATTCTGAAACAAAAAATTCTAATAATGCCAATGACTGTTTTCTGTTTATCGGCCAAACAAAATGGGTAGCATCAATATTCCCAATCGTTTTAACATCGGTTAACTTTAGTTTAGAAACAATTTGAGTGACGTCATTATCAAAAACTAATGGCGGTGTTGGTTTATGGTTTTTGGGTAGTTTTTTTCGGTTTTCGCCATCATAATTCCACTGACCCGTTAAAGGTTTATCGCCTTCCATTAGAACATGATGCTTTTTTCGAAGAGCACGATAAAAACTTTCTAACAAAAATGTTTTCTTTCCTTCAAAAAAAGAACCTAATTCATCTCGATTGGTATAAAAATGTTCTGTATCAAAAACCCGGAAAGGAATTGAAAGTTGAGAACAATACTTTTTGAGTAAAACATCTACTCTATATTCATCGGGTAATTGATATTCGAATTGAGAAAAAGTATCTTTTGCTAGAATCGTGTTTATGTTTTTTTCAAAGGATTGCAGGTTATTTTTATCATTTAGAGAAAGATAAATTACTGTATGTCCTTTTGCTTGTAATTCGGTTGCAAAAGATTGCATTGAAGCAAAAAAACCAACTACTTTTTGAATGTGATGTGTGGCATAATCGGTCTCTGTTCTGATTTCCATCATGACATAAGTAACCGAATCATCGCTAGTTTTAAACCAAGAATGATTGCTATTGAGTTGGTCTCCAAGAATTAATCGTAACGTTTTAGACATTTTTTTTATACATTTAAGTATTACTTATCATCTACTTTTCACTCCTACATTTATCACTACAATATTTCACTTCATCCCAAACTTTCTCCCATTTTTTTCGCCAAGTGAATGGCCGTTTACAAACTAGACATGGTTTACTCGGTAAATTTTGTTTTTTAACTCCTTTCATTCGTTACTTTTTTTGAATTGGGATTACTAACGTGCTTTTTGAGAATTCGTTTTCCTTCTTCTTTCACTTCTTCAGTTTTTCTGAAACTCCAAATAATATCGCTTGCATACTTTCTAGTCGCTTCAATATCTACAATAGGATAAGGATAATCTTTTCCTATTTCGCATCCATAAAATTGTTGATCAATTAATCCTAACTTCCAGGGCTCGTGTATCAGATGTGGAGGAATATTAGCCAGTTCCGGAATCCATTTTTTAATGAATATTCCTTCTGCATCATGATCCTCAGAATTTTTAATCGGATTGTAAATCCTAACGGTATTTATGCCGGTAACTCCCGATTGCATCTGAAGTTGTGGATAATGAATTCCGGGTTCATAATCGAGAAATTGTCGTGCCAGAAAATGCAATTCACGCCAGTCTTGCCAAAGATTAAATACAAAAAAAGAAACTACCATAGCGCGCATTCTAAAATTGATATAACCTGTTGATACCAAACATCGCATACAAGCATCTACAATTGGAACTCCTGTTTTTCCTTCTTGCCACGCTTTTATATAAAACTCATTTTTAGGTTTGAGTATCACATCAAAAGCCGAATTTATATTCTTAAATTCCATACTGCATTCATCCTCAAATTTTTGCATGAAATGACAATGCCAATGCAAGCGTGAAACAAAATTTAAAATCGCTCTTTTGTTGGCTGCTTTTTCGTAATGCTGATTGGTGTACTGATAGACCATTCGCATACTGATGTTTCCATAAGCTAAATAAGGAGACAATCGACTACATCCTGTTCTACTCAAACTCGGCTTAGAAATATGTTTGCTGTAATTTACATAACGTTCTTTTACAAAACTGTCTAAATAACGCCAAGCCCAATATTCTCCGCCTTGTTGAAAGTTCTTATTGTGAGTTGTAATCGCTGATGGAAGTATTTTCCCTTTTAATTTTGAATACAAATCAGTTTCGATATTTACCGTTCTTAACGATTGTAAATCGATTATTTTGGGTTCAGACCGCATAACGTTTTCCCATTTCTTATCCCAATCTTTTCTTGATTTCAACTTTCGAATTACGCCATGCATTTGAAACTCTTTCCACTCAATATTGTGTTCCGAAAAAAAATGTTGCATTTGAATATCTCTATCAAATGTGATTTTGTTGCCTATTTCCTGATGAGAAAATAGTGTTTTCACATCATAGTGATTAATAATTTCTTTAAAAACCGACTTTACCTCGTTGTGAAAAAAATACAACTTTGCATTGATTGAATTCAATTGCTTCTGAATATCCTGAATAGACTGAAATACAAATCGCCAATGACGAACATCTGAATCATCATATTGCATTACGGATGGCTCGAAAAAATAAATCATTAAGATTGGTAGTTCCGATTGTTGTGCATAATATAAAGGTTCATGATCGGTTAGTCGCAGATCTCTTTTGAACCAAACAATATTAATGGGTTTTTTACTCAAAGTAATCAGAAATTATACTTGTAATTTCTCTATCTGGTTTGGCGTAACTCAGTCGGTCAAGTTTCGTGGTTTTATGATAACTATCTAATCCAGAACACGTAATACTGCACGCCTTTTCAATATCAATAAAACCATCTTTACTGAGACAATTTTGCGGAAGATATACTTCGGTAATCTCACCGATTATCATTATGGTATTATTAATCTGTATATCTATTTTCTCTTTAAATGTCAATCCAATTTGTACTAAACTTTCGGCTACAAATGGTGCTTTAAAATCATTTTTATAAATTGGTGTTAGACCCGTTTCTTCAAATTCTGAAACATGCTTTTCATAACGAGCCGACGTTTGGTGTGCCTTTTTATAAATACTTTCATTAATATGATTAATAGTATAAAAACCTGTTTCTAACAAATTTGTTAAAGTATCGCGTTCGGGTGGACTAGGTCTGAAGATTAGTGCCATCAAAGCTGGATTGGCTCCAATATGGATAGCCGAACTAAAAATAGCAAGATTGGTTTTACCGTTATGATCAACAGAACCAACTAATGAAACACTTTTAAAACCTCCTAAACTATTAATAAAATGGACACGCATTTGTTTATCCATCTCAAATATATCTGTTGAAGAAATATGCTTTTGCATTTAGAGTGTATTTATATCATTATGATTGAGCACAATCCATTTTTTGTCACTGTTTAATTTGAAAGTACCAATATGTTCTTTATTCCATTCATTTGGACCAATAAGTGACAGAAAATTTAGACCATCGTCTGCACGATACATATGATAAATTTCGCCAATAACGGGCTCAAAAGAAAACTTTGAATTGTATACTAATTCGTTCCACTCGTATTCTTTCATTAACTTCTCATACTCAAGTTTGAGTTCTATGAATTTATTCTCAAATTGCTTGTTAACGTTAGTAATACCTCTACTTTTCCAGGAAACTATATCGTCAATCCTGATTACAGGTGCTCCGACAGTTGTGGCATAAGGCAACATGCTCGCATTGTATCCTTTTTCTTCAGAAAACACAATTTGGTCAGGTCGATCTTTTTTCATTTGTACAATTTTAAATTATCGTTTCGAAATTTTATTATTAGAAATAGCCCTTTGCATCTTACATTTAAATCTATCTATTCCTTCTACTCTCTTGGCCAGATGCTTGGTTTTACAATTCTCTACCCGTTTGCGCCAAAGTTTATAACTACTAAATTTTAATTCTTTTTTCATTAATGCTTTAACATCGGCTTCTTTTAAGCCAAATTGAAATTCGATAGCATCAAATGGAGTTCTGTCTTCCCAGGCCATCTCAATAATTCTATCAATAGCCATAGTATCTAATTCTTTTTTAGTTTCTTTCAATTTAAATTTTGTTTAACTAATTTTATTAAATATTAAACAAATGTAGTTCAAATTATTTATATCAAATGTTAATCTTAACAAAAAAAATGAGTTTATTTGCTTAAAATTTAATTGTTATAATGCAGACCATTAAAGCCAACGGTTATAGTATTTCATTTGGAAAAAAAGGATATGAAGTGTTGTCTAATTTAATTGAAGAAAATAGATATTCTGTGATCTTTATTTTAGTTGACACTTATACTAACGAGTTTTGTTTACCTCAATTTTTACCTTTATTAGCAACCGAAATAACCATTGAAATAATTGAAATAGAACCTGGCGAATCAGAAAAAACCATTGAAACGTGTTTAGGATTATGGCAATCGCTGTCAGAATTAGGTGGAGATAGAAAAAGTCTTTTAATCAATTTAGGCGGTGGCGTAATTACCGATATTGGAGGTTTTGTGGCGTCAACTTTCAAACGAGGTATCGATTTTATTAATATTCCAACCACACTTTTAGCTATGGTTGATGCCTCTATTGGTGGGAAAAATGGTGTTGATTTAGGGAATTTAAAAAATCAAATTGGGGTTATTACTACTCCCAAAATGGTGCTTATCGACTCTGAATACTTGACAACATTACCACAAAATCAAATGCGCTCAGGTTTAGCAGAAATGTTAAAACACGGATTAATTTATGATGCAAAATATTGGTCTGAGTTTACTGATTTAAGCCAAGTTGATTTTGCCGATTTTGATAGTTTGATTTATCGATCTATAGAAATAAAAAACGAAATTGTACTGCAAGATCCTTCCGAAAATGGTATCCGAAAAGCTTTGAATTTTGGTCACACTTTGGGTCACGCAATTGAAAGTTATTTTTTAGAAAACGAAAACAAAAAAACCTTGCTACACGGTGAAGCTATTGCAGTCGGAATGATTTTAGAAAGTTATATTTCATGGCAAAAAAAGTTGATTAAAGCAGTAGAGTATTTAGAAATAAAAAATTGCATTAATGCCGTTTTTGATAACATCATTTTTAATGAAAGTGACATCAATCCAATTCTTGAATTACTTATTCATGACAAAAAAAATGAGTACGGAAAAATTCAATTTGCATTACTTGACGGAATTGGAAAAATCATAATAAATCAAGAAGCTGATAATGAATTAATTACAAAATCATTTAATGATTATAAAAGTTAATTTTTTTTTAATATAAACCTTGCATTTCGAAAATATTATTTTTTACATTTGCCTTAATGAAAAAAATAGAGAACACTACTATTTACTGTAATAATTGTCAAGAAATTAACGCTAATTTCTTAGCGCTATCTTACAACACGTTTAAATCTAAAAGTGATATAATGACATTGTGTTCTCAAGCTACCTTTTTATTTCAAGAAAAGTTACCTATTATTTATGCAAATATTAGAGTTTGAATTATAGATTTTATTTGTTTACAAAAAAGCACATTTAATCTATAATTATTACACTTCAATGAACACTAAATATTTCGATTTAATAAATCAAACATTCTACTTTCCGCAAGAAGAATTTACTTTAAATAAAGAC